>NZ_JBWLKM010000014.1:0-86059 GCF_059026085.1 Streptomyces sp. a15
GACTACGGCATCGTCGGCGACCTCTTCGACGTCGTCCCCCAGCTCACCGAGGAGATCAACACCCGCAAGGGCTGATCTCGCTCCGGGCGTACGAGGCCCCCGCGACCGCTTCCGGAGCGGTCACGGGGCCTCGGCTCATCCCAGGGTCAGCGAGGCCTGCACCGGCAGGTGGTCGCTCGGGAACTGGCCGTCCAGTGCGAAGGTGTTGATCGAGGCGCGGTGGGTCGTGACGCCCGGCGAGGCGAGGATCCAGTCGATGCGGTCGCCGTCCGGCGTCAGCGGCTGATAGCCGTGGAAGGTCCCGTACAGCCTGCTCCGCTCGGCCGCGCTGTCCCAGGTGTCGACCAGGCCCGCGCCCAGCATCGTGTCGTAGACCGCGTTCTTGTGCGCGGCGACATTGAAGTCGCCCGTCATCAGGACCGGGAGTGTCCGGTCCAGCCCGGCGATCCGCAGGGCGGTCAGGGACGCGGCCCGCGCGCGTGCGTACTGACTGGCGTTGTCGAGGTGCGTGTTCAGGACGTAGAACTCCCGGTTCCCGTCGAGCAGATCACGGAAGCGGACCCAGGTCACCATCCGGATGTGGGCGCCGCCCCAGGTGTTCGAGCCGATCACGTTCGGGGTGTCGGAGAGCCAGAAGTGGTCGTACTCCTGAGGGGCGAGCCGGCGGGCGTCGTAGAAGACCGCCATGAACTCGTCGCGGCTGCCGCCCGCGCGGCCGGTGCCGATCCAGTCGAAGTCCGGTCCGAGGTCGCTCTCGATGTCCCGCAGCTGCTGGTAGACGCCCTCCTGCGTGCCGATGAGGTGCGGCCTCTCGCGGCGCAGCAGCTCGCGCATCACCGGTCTGCGGGCGGTCCAGCTGTGGGGCTCGACGGTGCTCGCGAAGCGGAGGTTGAACGACATGACCTGAAGGCGGCCGTCTCGCGGCTCGCCCGCCGAGGCCGGCTCACCCGCCGAGGCCGGTCCGGGCGAGAGTGCTGTACTGGACAGGGGCACGCAGATCGTGGCGGCTAACGCGGCCTTCAGGCCCGTGCGGCGCGTGACTCGGCTGTGGTTCGGCACAGGGGCTCCTTCTGTGGCGGCTTCCGGGCGAGTCGGACGGGGGAGTCGGACGGGAGTGCTGTGAAGACGCGGTGGACACTGGGAAGTTGTCTGTTGAACGGTGCCAGACAGACGTGAACATGCCGAGATGCCGGAGTGGACCGAATGAAAGACGGTGTTGACCAGCAGGAAGGTTGCCCGATAACTTCGCTCTACGGATTGTTGATTCCGTAGAGCGGAAAACAGGAGGGTTCGGGATGGGTCAGGGCCAGCAGGAGCAGGTGGCGACGAGCCTCGCGGGCGCCGTCAGCGAGGAGATCAGCGCCTCCCTCGCCCCGGTCGACGCCGAACTGGAGCGCCGCTACCCCGGCGACCCCGGCACCCGCCAGCCCGTCCACACCGTCTACGTCCCCGGCGACGCCTTCGCCGCCGACACCATCCGCTCCTGGGGCGACCAGGCCCTCGCCGCTCTCGACGAACACGCCCCGGACGCCGCCTCCTTCGCCGCGGTCCTCGGCCTGACCGACGAACTGGCCGAACCGGTCTACTCCCGCGTCCGCGCCAAGCTGGAACACGAGCCGATCGAGGACCTGCGCGTCGACTTCGAGGACGGCTACGGCCCCCGCCCGGACGCCGAGGAGGACGAGACGGCCGCCCGCGCCGCCCGCCTGATCGCCGAGGCGTTCAAGAACGGCACGGCGGCGCCGTACATGGGCATCCGCATGAAGTGCATGGAGGCGGCCGTCCGCGACCGGGGCATCCGCACGCTCGACATCTTCCTCACCGGCCTGATGGAGGCCGGCGGACTGCCCGACGGGCTGGTCCTGACGCTGCCGAAGGTGACGTACCCCGAGCAGGTCACCGCCATGGTCCGCCTTCTCGAGGCCTTCGAGAAGGCGCGCGGCCTCGAGCCCGGCCGGATCGGGTTCGAGATCCAGATCGAGACCAGCCAGTCCATCCTCGCCACCGACGGCACCGCGACCGTCGCCCGCATGATCCAGGCCGCCGAGGGCCGCGCCACCGGGCTGCACTACGGCACCTTCGACTACAGCGCCTGCCTGGGCGTGTCCGCCGCCTACCAGGCCAGCGACCACCCGGCCGCCGACCACGCCAAGGCGATCATGCAGGTAGCGGCCGCGGGGACGGGCGTACGCGTCTCGGACGGCTCGACGAACGTGCTCCCGGTCGGCCCGACCGCCAAGGTCCACGACGCCTGGCGCCTGCACTACGGCCTCACCCGCCGCGCCCTGGCTCGCGCCTATTACCAGGGCTGGGACATGCACCCCCGCCACATCCCGACCCGCTACGCGGCCGGCTTCGCCTTCTACCGCGAGGGCTTCGCACAGGCCGCCGCCCGCCTGGCCCGCTATGCCAACCGCACCGGCGGCGACGTCATGGACGAACCCGCCACCGCCAAGGCTCTAAGCGGCTACCTCCTGCGCGGCCTGGACTGCGGCGCCCTCGACATCGCCGAGGTCGCCCGCCTGTCCGGCCTGACCCGGGCGGACCTGGAGAGCTTCGCGACACCGCGGCGGGGCGACCTCACGGCCTCCGGGAAGTAGCGGACCTGTCACAGCGGCCACCGCCGCGCCGCGCTGTCCCCCCTGGCCCGTAGGCTGTACGCCACGCACGGGCGGGTCACAGGAACGGGGCGGCGGTGTCTTCGGGGGAGTACGGACAGACGGACGGGGTCGGGCGGGTGCTGGCCGGGCGCTACCGGGTCGTGGCGCAGCTCGGGCGCGGCGGCATGGGCGTGGTGTGGCGGGCCGTCGACGAGGTGCTCGGGCGCGAGGTCGCCGTCAAGGAGCTGCGCACCTACACGGACGCCGACGGTCCCGAACTCGCCGGACTGCGGCTGCGGATGCAGCGCGAGGCCCGTGCGGCCGCCCGGGTGCGTCACACCGGCGTCGTGGCCGTGCACGACGTCACCGAGCTCGACGGCCGGCCGCTGATCGTGATGGAGCTGGTGGACGGACCGTCCCTGGACGACGTCCTGCGCGAGGGCGGCACCCTCGACCCGCGCGAGGCGGCCAGGATCGGCGCCAAGGTCATGGACGCGCTGGCCGCCGCCCACCGCGCAGGCGTCCTGCACCGCGACGTGAAGCCCGGCAACATCCTGCTGGAGCGCTCCGGCCGCGTCGTCCTCACCGACTTCGGCATAGCCACCATGGAGGACCCGGGCGACGGCTCGGCCACCCACCTCACCCGCAGCGGCGAACTCGTCGGCTCCCTGGACTACTTGGCACCCGAACGCGCCCAGGGCGCCGCACCGGGCCCCGCCTCCGACATCTGGGCCCTCGGCGCCACGCTGTTCGCGGCGGTCGAAGGCACCGCGCCCTTCCGCCGTACGTCCACCTTCTCCACCCTCACCGCCATCGTCTCCGAGCCCCTGCCCGAATCCCACAGCGCCGGTCGCCTGGGGCCCGTCCTCCAACGGCTGCTGGACAAGCGGCCCGAGTCCCGCCCGGAGGCGGACGAGGCGCGGAAACTGCTCCAGGCGGTGGCGGACTCGGGCGGTGCGGACACGCCGACGACGACGTTGCGGGGGGTGGCGGGCGCGACGGGCGCCGCGAAGCCGGCGCCGGAGGAGAGGGAGCGGAGTGCTCCGACGGTGATGCCGGGGTTCGGTCCCGTGGAGGCCGCGGGACCGGGTACGTCGGGCTTCGGTCCCGCGGAGCAAGCGGTGCCGCCCGGACAGGCGGCCGCGCCCGCACCCGGAACCTCTCCTCCCACCGGCCTCCTGGCCACCCCCAACCCGCCCCGCCGCAAGGGCCGTGCCCTCCTCGCCGCCGTGGCCGTCGCCGTCGTCCTCGCCATGGCCGGGGTCACCCTGGCCCGGCTGAACGACCAGGGAGACGCCGAAGCCGGGACACGGCCCACCGGCTCGGCCACCTCCGCCTCGGCCACGGGCCAGGCCGCCGCCGGCAGCCCGGACGCCCCCAAGCCGAGCGAACAGGGCGACGAGAAGACCCCCACGGCGACCAACTCCCCGAGCGGCAAGACCGACACCACGCCCACCAGCCCGGCTCCCACGCCCTCCCCGACCAAGACCTCCGGTGGCGGTTCCGGTGACGGCGGCACGCCGGGCGGAGGCGGTACGGACACCACCCCGGCCTCCTCCTGCCAGTCCATGGGCGGCGGCAAGTACAACTGCGAGGTCTGGCGCACCGCCAAGTCGTACACCGCCTCCGGCACCGAGGTCGGCGTCCTCAACGCGGGCACCAACTACTTCTACTGCCAGCAGAACCTGGGCCGCCGCGAGACGTACGGCGAGTGGACCAACGTCTGGTGGGCGAAGACGGACGACGACAGCGGCAACACGAACGTCTACGTCAGCGACGTCTACGTCGAGGGCGGCGACAACGACGAGCCGGTGCCGGGGCTCCCGGTCTGCTGAACCCGTACGTACCGCTCCAGGCCGGAAGCCGTCACCCGCTTCTCGTCCTTGAACAGCCGCGTACCCCGCTCGCACAGCCGCCGGTCGGCACGGGCCCGCGCGCAGAACTCCTCGGGCGTCACCCCGAACAGTTCCCTCAACCGGGCTGATCCCACAAGGAGTTCGGTGAGCAGCGCCCGCTGGCCCGGGTGCGTGCGCGGGGCGCCGGTGCCGGTGCCGTCGTGCAGTACGCCGTGGCGGTTGACGTACGCGTACACGCCCGGGAGGACCATCCCGGGCGCCGGCTCGATCCGCACCTCGGGCGCGGACAGCCAGGCCCGGCCGTAGTTGCCGTTCGGCAGCGGTACGCCCTCGCTCGCGTCGACCACCGCGAGCTGCTGGGCGTCGAGCCAGATGACGAACAACTCCCGTACGGTGCCCGGCGCGTCGAAGGGCGACGCGGACACGTAGCCGAAGCGGCTGACGTGTGCGGAGACGCCGATGTCGATGCCGGTGACCCGGGCCCGGACCATCGGAATCGGCGATGTGATCCCGAACTCCGCCATCTTGTGGCGGAGTTGGGCGGGGCTGGCGTTGGAGCCGACGGCGAGGACGGGCGTGCGGTCGGCGTGCACGAGGTGGTGGAGGGGGAGGAGGTGGTTCCCGTCCAGGAGTGCGGACTCCCGCGGCCAGGCTCCCGGGTAGCGGAGTGGGTGATCGCGCGGCACCTCGGCCAGGCCGAGCGCCTCGAGGGTGCGGTTCTCCACGGCCGCTCAGTCGGCCGGCGGCAGCTCGCCCGAGCCGCGCGTGATCAGCCGGGTCGGCAGTTCGATTCGCTCCGGGGTGAGCAGGGTGCCGTCCAGCTGGCGGAAGAGACGCTCGGCGGCCGTACGGCCCAGGGTCGCCGCGTCCTGGGCGACGACCGTGACGCCGGGCTGGAGCAGGTCGGCGAGCTCGATGTCGTCGAAGCCCACGAAGGCGATACGGCGGGGCTGTTCGGCGAGGACGCGGATCACGGTGACCGTCACCCGGTTGTTGCCCGCGAAGATCGCGGTGACGGGGGAGGGGCCGGTCAGCATCTCCTCGGCCGCCCGCCGCACCCGCCCGGGGTCGGTGACGCCCAGGGACATCCAGGAGTCCTCCACGGCTATGCCCGCGTCCTCCATGGCGGCCCGGTAGCCGCGCAGCCGCTCGGCGGCGGTGTGGATGCGCGGCATGTCGCCGATGAACCCGATCCGCCGGTGGCCGTGGGCGATGAGGTGGGCCACGCCGTCACGGGCACCGCCGTAGTTGTCCGACAGGACGACATCGGCATCGACCTTCCCGGCCGGACGGTCGACGAACACCGTCGCGACGCCGGCCTTCAACTCCGGCTCCAGATAGCGGTGGTCGTCACCTGCCGGAATCACCACCAGCCCGTCCACCCGCCGTGCGCACAGCGCCAGCACCAACTCCTGCTCGCGCTCCGGGTCCTCCGCGCTGGAACCGTTGATCAGCAGCGCCCCGTGGGCCCGGGCCACCTCCTCGACGGCGCGGCTGAGCGGGCCGTAGAACGGGTCCGCGAGGTCCTCGAGGACCAGCCCGATGCTGGCGGTGCGGCCCTTGCGCAGCACCCGCGCGCTGTCGTTGCGCCTGAAGCCCAGTGCGTCGATGGCCTCCTGGACACGGCGCTCCGTCTCCGGCGTGACGCCCGGCTCCCCGTTGACCACCCGCGAGACCGTTTTCAGTCCGACCCCGGCCCGCGCGGCCACGTCCTTCATGGTCGGACGGTTGCCGTAGCGGGTCCCTGGGAAGCGGTCTGCTCGGCTGTGGGTCTCGGGCACGGTGCGGTGTCCTGTCCTGTCGTCCACGGGGATGCGGCGGTCATGATGTTGTATGAGGATGTGGCGTCGAGCATAGAGCCTGGACAACGTTGTCAGATGCGGGAGACACTGTCCACCGCAATCTCCGGCCTGCGCCCCCACCGCGAGACCGGCCTGCTGTTCCTCATGGTTGTTCATGTCTGACGGGGAGATCCGACACTGATGCACACCGACCTCGTGGCCGCGCTCGACATCGGCGGCACCAAGATCGCCGGGGCGCTGGTCGACGGCCACGGCCGGATCCAGGCCCGCGCGCAGCGCGCCACGCCCGCCCGGGAGGACGGCGAGACCGTGATGCGGGCCGTCGAGGAGGTGCTCGCCGAGCTGACCGCATCGCCTCTGTGGGGACGCGCCACGGCGCTCGGCATCGGCAGCGCGGGCCCGGTGGACGCCTCCACGGGCACGGTGAGTCCGGTGAACGTGCCCGGCTGGCGCGACTATCCGCTGGTCCAGCGGGTGCGGGCGGCGGCCGGTGGGCTGCCCGTCGAGCTGATCGGCGACGGCGTCGCGATCACGGCCGCCGAGCACTGGCAGGGCGCGGCCCGCGGCCACGACAACGCCCTGTGCATGGTGGTGTCGACGGGCGTCGGCGGCGGCCTGGTCCTCGGCGGTCAGCTGCACGCGGGCCCGACCGGCAACGCCGGTCACATCGGCCACATCAGCGTCGACCTCGACGGTGACTCCTGCCCCTGCGGCTCGCGCGGCTGCGTGGAGCGGATCGCCAGCGGTCCGAACATCGCCCGGCGGGCCTTCGAGAACGGCTGGCGGCCCGGCCCGGACGGCGACGCCTCCGCCGCCGCGGTGGCCGCCGCCGCACGCGCCGGCGATCCGGTCGCGGTGGCCTCCTTCGAGCGGGCCGCCCAGGCACTGGCCGCCGGGATCGCGGCCACCGCGACGCTGGTGGAGATCGACGTCGCCGTCATCGGGGGCGGCGTGGGCAAGGCGGGCGACGTGCTGTTCACGCCGCTGCGCAAGGCCCTGAGCGAGTACGCGACGCTGTCCTTCGTCCAGCGGCTGACGGTGACGCCCGCCCAGATGGGCACGGACGCGGGCCTGGTGGGGGCGGCCGCGGCGGCGCTCGCCAGACGGGCGGAGGCGGCCGCGGCGGGAGTCTGACGCACTCGGCAGGAACGTTTACTCGGAGCTCGGCCGACCCACGTGGGTCGGCCGAGCTCCGTGGTGTACGGCACATCGTTGATTTTGAACGCGTTCAACTTTTCGCGTTAGGCTTGCCCCACACGAAGGGGGAGCCCGATGAAGATCGTCATACCTGGGGGAACCGGGCAGGTCGGCACGGTCCTCGACCGCGCGCTGACCGCCGCGGGCCACGAGGTCGTGGTCCTGACACGACAACCGCGGCGTGAGCGCGAGGTCGCCTGGGACGGGGAGACACCGGGAGCCTGGACCCAGGAGATCGACGGCAGCGACGTCGTGATCAACCTGGCCGGCCGCAGTGTCAGCTGCCGCTACACCGAGGCCAACCTGCGGGCCATGATGGATTCGCGGGTGCGTTCCACGCGGGTCGTGGGCGAGGCGATCGAGGCCGCGGTACGGCCGCCCCGGGTCTGGCTGCAGATGAGTACGGCCACCGTCTACGCCCACCGCTTCGACGCGCCGAACGACGAGGCGACGGGCGTGATCGGGGGCGAGGAGTCCGGCGTACCCGACTACTGGGCCTACAGCGTCGAGATCGCCAGGAACTGGGAACTGGCCCAGCAGCAGACCGAAACCCCGCACACCCGCAAGGTCGCCCTGCGCTCGGCCATGGTGATGAGCCCGGACCGCGGCGGCGTCTTCGACGTCCTGTCGTGGCTGGCGCGGCTCGGGCTCGGCGGGCCGGTCGCGGGCGGCGCCCAGTACGTGTCCTGGATCCACGACCGGGACTTCGTCCGCGCCGTCGAGTTCCTGATCGACCGTGACGACATCGACGGGCCGGTGAACCTCGCCGCTCCCGGACCGCTGCCGCAACGCGCGTTCATGCGCGACCTGCGCTCCGCGTGGCGCGTACCGGCAGGTCTGCCCGCCACGAAGTGGATGGCGGAGATCGGCGCGTTCGCGCTGCGCTCGGACACCGAACTGCTGCTCAAGAGCCGCCGCGTGGTCCCGGGCCGCCTGCTCGAAGCGGGCTTCGCCTTCGACCACGCCGAGTGGCCCGGAGCCGCCGACGACCTGGTACGACGGCTGCGCGACGGGCGCGCTTTTGGCGGGCGTGCCCTTCGGAGGCGACTTCCCGCACTGCCGCGATCACTCCAGCGCCGGGCGTGACCCCCGCGGCCGTTCCTCCGTTGAACCCGGCATGAAGAAGCGCAGCATGCTCGCCATCGCCTCCCTCGCCACCGGCTTCGTCGTCGCGGCGGTCTCCCCGTCCCACGCCCTGGGCGAGGAACTGGCTGGCCTCGACGTCGACAAGACCCTCAGCACCCTCGACCCGACCGTCGCCAGCGACGGCCTGGCCGACGTCGACGACGGTGCCCTCGGGCAGAACGGCTGACGAGGTACGACACAGCAGGACCAGGGCGCCGGTGTCCCGCGAGGCGGGGGCACCGGCGCCCGCTCGTGCGCCCTCAACTGCGGCTGGTTTCCGTGGCAGGGTGGAGCGGGCAAGCCTCAGGGGGCCGGTAGAAGAGGGGGCAACGTGATCGTCTGGGTCAACGGCGCGTTCGGTGCGGGGAAGACCACCACCGCACGGGAACTGATCGAACTGATCCCGAACAGCACGCTCTTCGACCCCGAGGTCATCGGCGGAGCGCTCTGGCACCTGCTGCCGCCCAAACACCTCGCCGAGGTCGGCGACTTCCAGGACCTGCCGATCTGGCGGCGGCTCGTCATCGACACGGCGGCCGCGATGCTCGCCGAGCTGGGCGGGACCCTGGTGGTCCCGATGACCCTGCTGCGCCAGGACTACCGGGACGAGATCTTCGGCGGCCTGGCCGCGCGCCGGATCGCCGTCCGGCATGTCCTGCTCGCCCCGGCGGAAACGATCCTGCGGGAGCGAATAGCCGGGCGGGAGATCCTTCCCGACCTGCCCGACGGCGAGATACGGCAACGGCAGTGGGCGTACGACCACATCGAGCCGTACAAGGCCGCCCTCGCCTCCTGGCTCACCGCCGACGCCCATCCCGTCGACAGCGGTGCCCTCACGCCGTACGAGACCGCCGCCCGGATCGCGGAGGCCGTCAGCGCCGGAACCGTGCCGGCGTGCGACATCGTGCAGACGCCCGAGCCCACCGCCGAGACCCTCGCGGCGGGCGTCCTGCTCTTCGACGAGCAGGGCCGGGTGCTGCTCGTGGACCCGACCTACAAGGCCGGCTGGGAGTTTCCCGGCGGCGTCGTCGAACCCGGCGAGGCGCCCGCCCGTGCCGGCATGCGTGAGGTCGAGGAGGAGACCGGCATCAGCCTGGACGACGTACCCCGGCTCCTGGTCGTCGACTGGGAGCCGCCCGTACCGCCCGGCTACGGCGGTCTGCGCCTCCTCTTCGACGGCGGCCGGCTCGACTCCGCCGACGCCGCGCGGCTCCTGCTGCCCGGTCCCGAGTTGCGCGGCTGGTGCTTCGCCACCGAGGAGGAGGCCGCCGACCTGCTGCCGCCGGTCCGCTACGAGCGGCTGCGGTGGGCTCTGCGGGCACGGGAACGCGGCGCGGCGATGTATCTGGAGGCCGGGATTCCGGTCGGCTGATCCGTGGTGGGATCCCCGCCGCTTCCGGTGACGGCGGGGACTTCGTCGTGCCCTCGGCGACGAACTCCCGGGGGTAACGAGTGCCAAGCGGAGCCCGCGAGACCGTAGCAATACCTCTATGTGAGAGCTAACCGGACGCCGCACTCTCGTCAACTCTTGGCAACGAGCGCAAACAATCCCTTTTAAGCCGCATATCCGTCTTGACCGGACTCACCACACGTTGCGAAAGTCCGCTCAGTCTCACGGCGACGACACCGAACGCCGCCCATGCCTTTCGCCCAGGGGCACCTCCGCATGACGAGTCCCTCCACTTCGGCGACCGCGGAAACTCCGCGACAGCCTCAGCTCATACCCGGGACGTCCGTACGATGACGACGCAACACCAGCCGGTCCCGATCGGCACCGGCACCACGCTCCCGGCCGACGAACAGCCGTCGGCCTCGCGGCCCGACGTCCCCGCCATCGCCGGACGCTCACCGGCCCGCATGGCCTGGAAGCGCATCAGGCGGGACAAGGTGACCATGGCCGCGTTCGTGGTCACCGTCCTGTTCATCCTGGTCGCGCTGCTGGCCCCGGTGCTCACCGCCCTCACCGGCTGGGGCCCCATCACCCCGGACGGGAAGGCGATCGACCCGGACACGGGCAACTTCCCCATCGGATCCCTGGGCGGCATCAGCCTCACCCACCTGCTGGGGGTCGAACCGGGCACCGGATACGACCTGTTCGCGCGCATCGTCTACGGCCTGCGCACCTCCCTCGTGGTCGGCTTCGCGTCGGCCGTGCTGTCCACCGTCGTGGGTGTGGTCGCAGGCCTCGCGGCAGGCTATTCGGGTGGCTGGGTCGACTCCGTGCTGTCGCGGGCCATGGACGTGATGCTGGCGTTCCCGCAGCTGCTGTTCATCATCGCGCTCACCCCGGTCATCCAGAGCGCGCTGCAGACCAACAGCCACGGCGGTACCGACGAGAACCTCCGCCTGCTGGTCCTGGTCCTCAACATCGCGGTGTTCGCCTGGGCCTACACCGCCCGACTCGTGCGCGGACAGGTGCTCTCGCTGCGCGAGCGGGAGTTCGTCGACGCCGCGCGGATCATGAGCGCCGGCCGACGCCACATCCTCTTCCGCCAGCTGCTGCCCAACCTGTGGGCGCCGGTCCTGATCTCCTTCGCCCTCGCCGTCCCGCAGAACATCACCACCGAGGCGGCCCTTTCGTACCTGGGCGTGGGCGTCATCCCGCCCAACCCCGACTGGGGATCCCTGCTGTCGGACGCCTCCCAGTTCTTCCTCCAGGACCCGATGTACCTGTTCGTCCCCGGAGTCCTGCTCCTCTTCCTCGTCCTGGCACTCAACCTCCTCGGAGACGGAGTCCGCGACGCCCTCGATCCCCGCGCAGGCCGCAACTGACGCGTGCCCCTGAGCACCGGCCCGGCGGGTCCCCATGAGGGACCGCCGAAGCCGAACCAGTACCAGAACGGAGTGTTTGCCCATGACGCGCAGAACGCGCACCCTCGCCCTCACGGCGTCCGCCGTGGCGATAGCCCTGGGGGCCACCGCATGCGGGGGATCCTCCAGCACCACGAACAGCGGTGCCCCGACGAAGGGCGGCACGCTGACGATCCTCGACGACGCCGACTTCAACCACCTCGACCCCCAGCGGACCTACACGACCGAGGGGTCGAGCATGGACGAGGAGATCGTCCGCACCCTCACCGGCTGGGACGAGACGGGTTCGACGCCGAAGCTGGTCGGCGACCTGGCCACCGACACCGGAGCGCCCAGCAAGGGCGCCACCGTGTGGACCTTCCATCTGCGTCACGGGATCAAATACCAGGACGGCACCGAGGTCACCGCGCAGGACGTCAAGTACGGCGTCGAGCGGGGCTTCTCTCCCGACATCAACGGCGGCCCGCCGTACGCCAGTCAGTGGCTGGTCGGCGGCTCCACGTACAAGGGCCCCTACAAGGGGCAGCAGCTCGACTCCATCCAGACGCCGGACAAATACACCATCGCCTTCCATCTGAACCAGCCCGTCGCCGACTTCAACGAGACGACGGCCATGACCGGGTGGTCGGCCGTGCCCAAGGCGCACGACACGGGCCCTACTTACGACATGCACATCTGGTCCGACGGGCCGTACATGATGAAGTCGTACGCCAAGAACAAGGAACTGGTCCTCGTCCGGAACAAGTACTGGAGCCGGTCGACCGACCCGATCCGCGAACAGAACGTCGACGAGATGGACGTGAAGTTCGGGCAGGACCAGGGGGCCATCGACCAGCAGATCAAGTCCGACGCCGGCGTCGCCCAGACGTCGATCATGCAGACGCCGATCGCCGGCTCCGACCTCACGCCGATCGCGAGCGACTCGTCGCTCAAGTCGCGCTACTACAAGATCCCCGCCCCGGGGATCAACTACATGGCGATCAACACGAACCGGGTCAAGGACCTGAGGGTGCGCCAGGCGATCGAGGACGTCGTCGACAAGACCACCGTCCGCGGTGCCTTCGGCGGTTCGGCCTACGGCGACTACGCGACCTCGGTGTTGAGTCCCGGCATCGGCGGCTACAAGAAGTTCGACCTGTACAGCGCCGATCCCGCGGGTGACCTCAGCAAGGCCAAGGCCCTGATGAAGCAGGCGGGCAACCCCAAGCCGACCATGTCGCTCGCGGTGGAGAACATCACCACGCACGAGCACTTCGCCGACGCGGTGAAGACCTCGCTCGGAAAGATCGGCATCACCGTCAACATCACCCCGATCCAGGCGGCGAACTACTTCAACACCATCGACAACGTGAAGAACCAGTACGACCTGACGTGGGGCGACTGGATCGCGGACTGGCCGAACGCCTCCACCGTCCTGCCCGTCCTGTTCGACGGACGGCAGATCGCGAAGCTGCCGCAGTCCAACCAGGACCTGTCGTACCTCAACGACCCGAAGATCAACGCCCAGATCGACAAGATCGGCAGGATGACGGGCATCAACGAGGCCAACACCGCCTACGGAAACCTGGACGAGCAGATCATGAAGGACGCCGCCGTGGTCCCGCTGATGTACATGAACTTCAGCGAACTGGCGGGCTCCAAGGTCGGCGGTGTCATCTCGGACACCATCCTCGCCGAGCCGAGCCTGGTGCACGCCTTCGTCACCCACTGACGCACCCCTCCGTCCGACCCCCTCGCCGGCGGTACGCCGCCGGCGAGGGCCTCCCCTCACGTCAGGTCCCGGGACGACATGCTCCGTTATCTCATCCGACGCCTGCTGGCGGCGGCCGCGATCCTGCTGGTGATCACCGTGATCACCTTCGTCATCTTCTACGCGCTGCCCTCCGACCCCGCACTTCTGGCCTGCGGAAAGACCTGCTCACCCTCCCGGTTGGAGGAGATCAGGCACTCGTTGGGCCTCGACCAGAGCTTCGTCAGGCAGTTCTGGGAGTTCTTCAAGGGGCTCTTCCTGGGCCGCGACTTCGGCGACCAGAGCGTGCGCGTGCACTGCGGCGCGCCCTGCCTGGGGGTCTCCTTCCAGACCGACACCCCGGTCCTCACCACCCTGTTGCAGGACTTCCCGGCGGACCTGTCGCTCGGCCTCGGTGCCGCGGTGGTCTTCCTGGTCCTTGGCGTCGGCCTCGGCACGGTGGCCGCAGTGCGCAGGGGCCGGGCCGCCGACAAGGCAGCCGTCGGTCTCGCGCTGGTCGGTGTCTCCGTGCAGATCTACTTCATCGGTCTGCTGCTGCTCTTCCTGTTCGTCGACAAGTGGCAGATCCTGCCCGCGGCCGGCTACACACCGTTCACCCAGGACCCGGCCGCCTGGTTCCAGGGGCTCGTCCTGCCGTGGACCACGCTGGTCATCGTCTACCTCGCGCTGTACACCCGGCTCACCCGCTCCTCCATGCTGGAGGTCTTCGCCGAGGACTACATGCGTACCGCCCGGGCCAAGGGCCTGTCCGTCGGCACGGTCGTCCTCAAGCACGGCCTGCGGGCCGCGATCACCCCGATCATCACCATCTTCGGCATGGACGTCGGCTCGCTGATCGGCGGCTCCGCGGTCATCACCGAGTCGGTGTTCGGCATCGACGGCATCGGCAAGCTGGCGGTGGACTCGGTGCAGAACTCCGACCTGCCGGTCATCCTCGGCACCACGCTCTTCGCCGCCACGTTCGTCGTGCTCGCCAACGTGGTCGTCGACGTCGTGTACGGCCTCGTCGACCCCCGCGTACGCCTCGCCTGAGCCAACCCGAGCCACCCCGCGTCGCAAGGACAAGCAAGTGACCCTGCACACCTCCCCGCAGCCCACGGACGTCACGACCACGTCCACCGCCTTCCTCGACGTGCGGGACCTACGGGTGCACTTCCCCACCGAGGACGGCGTCGTCAAGTCCGTCGACGGCGTCTCCTTCACCCTGGAGAAGGGCAGAACCCTCGGCATCGTCGGCGAGTCCGGCTCCGGCAAGTCGGTGACCTCGCTGGCTCTGCTCGGGCTGCACAAGGGCACACGCGCCCAGGTCTCCGGCGAGATCTGGCTGGAGGGCCGGGAACTCGTCGCCCTGCCCGAGCACGAGATGCGCGCGCTGCGCGGCACGACCGTCTCCATGATCTTCCAGGACCCGCTGTCCGCGCTGCACCCCTTCTTCACCGTCGGCGCCCAGATCGCCGAGGCCTACCGGGTGCACCACAGGGTCTCCAGGAAGGAGGCCCGGGAGCGTGCCGTCGAGATGCTGAAACGGGTCGGCATCCCACAGCCCGAACTGCGGGTCAAGGACTACCCGCACCAGTTCTCCGGCGGCATGCGGCAGCGCGCCATGATCGCCATGTCGCTGGTCTGCGACCCCGCGCTGCTCGTCGCGGACGAGCCCACGACCGCGCTCGACGTCACCGTGCAGGCGCAGATCCTCGACCTGATCCGCGACCTCCAGGAGGAGTTCGGCTCCGCCGTCATCGTCATCACCCACGACCTCGGCGTGGTCACCGAGGTCGCCGACGACATCCTGGTGATGTACGGCGGCCGCCGCATCGAGTACGGCACCACGCGCGATGTACTGAAGCAACCCGAACACCCCTACACCTGGGGCCTGTTGCAGTCGATGCCGCACATCGCCGGGGACGTGAGCCAACGGCTGAATCCGGTCCCCGGTACTCCGCCGAGCCTGATCAACCTGCCCGGCGGCTGTGCCTTCCATCCGCGCTGCACCTACAAGGGCTGGGTGACCGAGGGCCGTTGCACGGTGGAGCGGCCCGAACTGCGGCCGGTCGCCGGCACCGACGCGCACATCGCCGCGTGCCACCTCACCGCACGGGCGAAGCAGGAGATCCGCGGCGAGAGCGGGAACAGGAGCATGCCGTGAGTACTGTCCAGGAATCACCGACCCCGCCGGCCGAGGAGCCGCTGCTCGAAGTCAAAGGGCTGCAGAAGCACTTCCCCATCCGGCAGGGCATCGTCTTCCAGCGGCAGATCGGTGCCGTACACGCCGTCGACGGCATCGACTTCTCGGTCGGCGCCGGGGAGTCGCTGGGCCTGGTCGGCGAGTCCGGCTGCGGCAAGTCGACCACGGGCCGGCTGGTGACCCGGCTGCTGGAACCCACGGCCGGTTCCATCCTGTTCGACGGCGAGGACATCACCCACCAGCCCTCGGTGAAGCTCCGGGACGCGCGCCGCAACCTCCAGATGATCTTCCAGGACCCGTACTCCTCGCTGAACCCCCGGCACACGGTCGGCACCATCATCGAGACGCCGATGAAGCTCAACGGCATCCATCCGCCGCAGGGCCACAAGAAGCGGGCGCAGGAACTCCTCGAGACGGTGGGCCTCAACCCCGAGCACTACAACCGCTACCCGAACGAGTTCTCCGGCGGCCAGCGTCAGCGCATCGGCATCGCCCGCGCCCTCGCTCTGCGGCCCAAGCTCATCGTGGCCGACGAACCGGTGTCGGCGCTGGACGTCTCCATCCAGGCCCAGGTCGTCAACCTGTTGCAGGACCTGCAGCGGGAGTTCGGCATCGCCTTCCTGTTCATCGCCCACGACCTCGCCGTCGTGCGTCACTTCTCCGAGCGCGTGGCGGTGATGTACCTCGGCCGGATCGTCGAGGTGGCCGACCGCGAGTCGCTGTACGCGCGACCGCAGCACCCCTACACGCGCGCCTTGCTGTCCGCCGTCCCCGAGACCGACCCGGACGTGGTGCGGGGCGAGCGCATCCGTCTCACCGGTGACGTGCCGTCGCCGATCGAGCCGCCCTCCGGTTGCCGGTTCCGCACCCGCTGCCCCAAGTTCGCGGGGGCGCTCACCGAAGAGGAGCGCACCGCCTGCAGGGAGCGGGAACCCGAGCTGCTCGACCGGGGCGGCGGCAACCCGGTCGCCTGTCACTACGCGGAGAGCGTGGCGCCGCTGTCGTAGAGGGCGACGCGGATCTCCTCGTACGGGTAGGGAGTGAACTTGTCTTCCCGGTCCAGTCGCCGGAAGAAGCCGTCGAGCACGGCGGTGAGCGGTGCGTGCCGGGTGATGATCCCGGCGGCCGTCCGAGGCATCCCCTCGGGGCGCGCTCCGTCGGCGCACGCGCGGATGAACGCCTCGCGGTCGTCACGGCCGTACCCGTGCACAGCGGTCGCGAGCCATTTCACGAAGTACGCGGTGGCGTAGGCGCGGTCGTAGTCGCGGTGCAGGTCGAAAAACGCGCCCTCCTGGGGAGTGAGGCGGAAGCGGGAGGACAGCGCGAGGCCGTAGTCGGCGAAGTAGAGCTGCCGGCCGTCGGTCAGGATGTTCTTGAAGTGGGCGTCGAAGTGGACCAGTTGGCGTTCGCGCAGGAAGTCGACGGCTTCCGTCAGGCCCCGCTCCACCAGCGCGCACGCGGCGTCGGCGTGCTCGGTGCGGATCCGTGCGTCGAGCCAGTCGTGGAGGGTGTGGGGGATGTGTTCCAGGAACAGCGTCAGGCTCGCGGTGGCCGTACGCATGGCCTCGACGCGTTCACGCACCTGCGGGTCGCCGCCCCAGCCGGCGACGACCCGGTCCACGTCGGCCAGTTCCTCCGGCAGCGGCTGGGGCTCGTCGGGCAGGACCCGCCAGTGGTGCGTCAGCGGGAAGCCCGGAAAGGCGCCGGTGAGGACCCAGTCGGTTGTCATCGTGTGCACGGCGAGCTCCCGCCAGGCCCCGAAGCCCGGCCCCTGGCCGATGCCGTAGTGGCAGGAGGACGGCAGGCCGAAGACGTTCGCCGTGGACCGCGCGTGCTCCGGGAGCAACTCGGTGTCCGTCAGCGGCACGCGCTTGACGAAGACCCGCCGTCCGTCCACTTCGACGTGCAGGACCTGCCCCCCGATCCCGGTGCCGACGGGCACGCCGGACTCCACCAGTTCGGCGAGCTCGTGGTCGCTGAGCAGGGCGAGGGACGTGGCGAGTTCACTGTGGGCGGCGAGGCGCGCGGGACGGGACATGATCCCCATCCTCACGGCGGGGCCGGGTACCCGTCCGCCGATTCCCGAAGTACGACCGAGGCCCGCCCGAGCACCGGATCGCCGTGCCCGAAGCAGGCCACCTCCGCGTCCAGGGCCGCCAGCCGGTGGAGCGAGGCGATCACATCCGCCCGGTCGAGGTTGAACACGCCGGGCATCACGCTCCCGTCGACCGGGGACGCGGCGACGGCGTCCCCCGTGCACAGCACGCCGTGCCGCGGGAGGTGGATCGCGATGCTGCCGTGCGTGTGGCCGGGGACGTGGACGACGCGCGCACCGCCGCCGAAGTCGAGGAGATCGCCGTCGGACACCTCGGTGACCTGCGGCGGTCGCGCGTACTCACCCTGGGGCAAGTGCCGTACGGCCGCCGCGTGCAGGGGGCGCTCCCAGTCCTCGAACACCGGTGGCGGGCCGGGGACTTCACCCCGAACGACGGGTGCGTCCAGGCGGTGGGCCAGCACCTCGGCGCCGGTCGACGCCGCCAGTTCGCCGGCGCCGCCCGCGTGGTCCTCGTGGAAGTGGGTGAGCACGATCCGCCGTACGTGCCCCAGGGTGTCGGCGAGTTCGGCGATCGGCGCTCCGGAGCCCGCGGGCCCGGCGTCGATCAGCGTCAACTCGTCGCCGTCGCGCCAGACATAGGCCTGGCCGACCGGGAAGCGCAGCAGGTGCAGGCGCGGGAGGAGCTCGATGACGTCCATGGGACGACCGTAGGAAGGGCCCCCGTGCCGTGACGAGGGCCCTCTGCCGGCAGCAGAGCCGGAGGTCCGGTCAGCTCGCCGCGTAGGTGCGCAGGAACAGCGCCTCCGCCACCGACAGCCGCTCCAGTTCGTCCGGGTGCACACTCTCGTTCACCGCGTGGATCTGGGCCTCCGGCTCGCTCAGGCCGATGAGGAGGATCTCCGCGTGCGGGTAGAGGGCGGCGAGGGTGTTGCACAGGGGGATGGAGCCGCCCTGGCCGGCGTACTGCATCTCCTGGCCGGGATAGGCGACCGCCATCGCCTCGGTCATCGCCGCGTACGCCGGGCTGGCCGTGTCCGCGCTGAACGGCTGGCCCTGGCCGATCTGCTCGGTGCGCACCCGGGCGCCCCACGGGGTGTGCGCCGCCACGTGGGCCTCCAGCAGCTTGGTCGCCTCGGCCGCGTCGATGCCCGGCGGCACCCGCAGGCTGATCAGCGCGCGGGCGCTCGCCTGCACCGACGGGGTGGCGCCGACGACCGGCGGGCAGTCGATGCCGAGGACGGTGACGGCGGGCCGGGCCCAGATGCGGTCGGCGACCGTGCCCGAGCCGATCAGCTGCACGCCGTCCAGCACCTTGGCGTCCTGGCGGAACTGCTCCTCGTCGTACCGCAGCCCGTCCCAGGACGTGTCCGGCGTGAGCCCGTCGACCGTCGTCGAGCCGTCCTCGGCGCGCAGCGAGTCGAGGACGCGGATCAGGGCGCCGAGCGCGTCGGGGGCCGCGCCGCCGAACTGGCCCGAGTGCAGGTTGCCCTCGAGGGTGTCGATCTGTACGCGCACCAGGGTCATGCCGCGCAGGGTGGCGGTGACCGTCGGCAGGCCGACCCGGAAGTTGCCCGCGTCGCCGATGACTATGGTGTCGGCCTCCAGCAGGTCGGGGTGCTCCTCGGCGTACCGCTCCAGGCCGCCCGTGCCCATCTCCTCCGAGCCCTCGGCGATGACCTTGACGTGCACCGGGACGCCGCCGTTGGCCTTGAGTGCGCGCAGCGCGAGCAGGTGCATGATCACGCCGCCCTTGCAGTCGGCGGCCCCACGCCCGTACCAGCGGCCCTCACGCTCGGTCAGCTCGAAGGGCGGGGTGGTCCAGGCGGCCTCGTCCAGCGGCGGCTGCACGTCGTAGTGGGCGTACAGCAGGACCGTCTTGGCGCCCGCGGGGCCCGGCAGGTAGCCGTACACCGACTGCGTGCCGTCGGGGGTGTCGAGCAGGGCCACGTCCTCGAAGCCCTCGGCGGTGAGGGCGTCGGCGACCCAGCGGGCGGCGCCCTCGCTCTCGCTCCTCGGGAACTGGTCGAAGTCCGCCACCGACTTGAAGGCCACCAGCTCGGTGAGCTCCGCCTTCGCCCTCGGCATCAGCGAGGCGACGGTCTCGGCGACCGGATTCGACGACATGGGCACGCTCCTTGTGGGTGCGACGTTGTACCGATGAGTGCCGTAGATCCTCCCACAGCGATCTGTGGGCACGTCGGCCGTAGGATGCTGGGGACAGGTGCGGCAGCGGCTTGATCGGGAGCAGTAGACCATCGTGAGCAGCGAGAACTCTTCGGCGGACGACTCTTCGGCGGACGACGGGCAGCAGGTGTGGGACGTCGTCGTGGTGGGTGCGGGACCCGCGGGGGCTTCGGCCGCCTATGCGGCGGCGGTCGCGGGGAGGCGTGTGCTCCTGCTGGAGAAGGCGGAGCTGCCCCGGTACAAGACGTGCGGCGGCGGCATCATCGGCCCCTCGCGGGACAGTCTGCCGCCCGGTTTCGAGCTGCCGTTCCGGGACCGGGTGCACGCGGTGACGTTCTCGCACAACGGCCGCTTCGCCCGCACCCGCCGCTCCAGGCAGATGCTGTTCGGGCTGATCAACCGGCCCGAGTTCGACCAGCAGCTGGTCGAGCACGCGCAGAAGGCTGGAGCCGAGCTGCGCACGGGCGTCACCGTCCAGCGGGTCGAGCAGCACGGCTCGGCGGTGCCGGACCGGCGCACGGTCGCGGTGGTCCTGCAGGGCGGCGAGACGGTGCTCGCGCGTGCCGTCGTCGGCGCGGACGGCAGCGCCAGCCGCATAGGAGCCCATGTCGGAGTGAAGCTCGACCAGGTGGACCTCGGCCTGGAGGCGGAGATCCCGGTGCCTCAGACGGTCGCCGAGGACTGGAAGGGGCGGGTGCTCATCGACTGGGGGCCGATCCCCGGCAGTTACGGCTGGGTGTTCCCCAAGGGTGACACCCTGACGGTCGGTGTGATCTCCGCGCGCGGCGAAGGCGCCGCGACCAAGCGGTACTTGGAGGACTTCATCGGCCGCCTCGGCCTCGCCGGCTTCGAACCGAGCATCTCCTCCGGCCACCTGACCCGTTGCCGTGCCGACGACTCACCGCTGTCGCGCGGGCGGGTGCTGGTCTGCGGGGACGCGGCGGGGCTGCTGGAGCCGTGGACCCGCGAGGGCATCTCGTTCGCGCTGCGCTCCGGCCGGCTCGCGGGGGAGTGGGCGGTCCGGATCGCGGAGGCGCACGACGCGGTGGACACCCGCCGCCAGGCCCTGAACTACGCGTTCGCGATCAAGGCAGGGCTGGGCGTCGAGATGAGCGTCGGAAAGCGGCTGCTGATCGCGTTCGAGCGGCGTCCCGGCCTGTTCCACGCGGGGCTGACCGGCGTTCGCCCGGTCTGGAAGGCGTTCATGGACATCACCCGCGGCGCCACGTCGCTGGGTGAGATCGTCCGCACCCGTCCGATGGTCCAGCGTGCCCTGACCGCGCTGGACCGGCACCAGGCGGGTCCCGCCGGTGACGCCGCCGACGTCAGCTCGTGACCATGATCCGGAACACCGGGTGGTCGGGGGCGATCCGGCGCAGCTCGGCGTCCGGCGAGTTGGGGCCGACGCCGTTGAAGAAGACGCCGACCTCGGCCTTCCAGCGCTTGAGGTAGGCGCGCAGCAGCGGGACCTTGTCGTCGTCGGTGACCTCGGTCGCGGTGAACACGTCCACGGTCTTGCCGAGGCGCAGTTCACCGCCGCCGGCCGCGCGCATGTTGTGCGTCCACTGCACATGACCGCGCGGGGCGACCAGATACTGCTGTCCGTCCACGGTCAGCAGGTTCACGGGGGTGGTCCGCCACTCGCCGCTCTTGCGGCCGCGGACCGCCAGGACCCGGGAGCCCCAGACGCTCATGCCCCGGCGGGTCATCCATGCCACGAGCCGGTTGAAGACGTTGACGGTGAACCAGCCGGGCTTCTTGACGTGCGTGGACATGGGGACCCCCAGAGACTGAGAAGAGCGCCGCTCTCTTTTGTGAGCACTGCTCTCGCTTGATGCACAGTCTGCCGGAGATTGGTGATCCAGAGCAAGAGCACTGCTCTCTTTTTTGTTCGGTGCTCTCGCTTGTGTGCACCGCTCTCCTTTCGTGGAACACTGACGGCATGAGCAGCACCGCACACGGCGCGCGAGCCCGCGCCAGGATCGAAGTCACCGCGGCCATCAAGGACGAGGCGCGCAGACAGCTCGCCGCCGAAGGCGCCGCCAAGCTCTCGCTGCGTGCCGTGGCCCGCGAACTCGGCATGGTCTCCTCCGCGCTGTACCGCTATTTCCCCAGCCGCGACGACCTGCTCACCGCGCTCATCATCGACGCCTACGACTCCCTTGGCGAGACCCTGGAGCAGGCGCATGCCGCTGCCGCCGACGCCGGGCCCGTGGGGCGCTGGTCGGCGGTGTGCGAGGCCGCGCGCGCGTGGGCGCTCGGGCACCCGCACGAGTACGCGCTGATCTACGGATCGCCGGTGCCCGGCTACGCCGCGCCCCAGACCACCGTCCCGGCCGCCTCCCGCATCGGCCTCGTCCTCATCGCCATCCTGCGCGACGCCCACCAGGGCCCCGGTCTCGTCACGCCCCCGCTGCCCGCCGAACTGCGGGCCGAGGCCGACCGGATGACCGCCGATCTCGCCCCCGACCTCCCGCCCGAGACGGTCACGGCGCTCGTCGCGGCCTGGGCCCAGCTGTTCGGGCTGATCGGGTTCGAGCTGTTCGGGCAGTTCAACCGGGTGGTGGAGGACCGTGAGCCGTTCTTCCGGCAGGCGGTGGCGCAACTCGCGCGCGGGGTCGGGCTGGTGGATCCGCAGCAGGGGGACGCCGGAATGGGCTGAGCGTCGACCTTGGAGCGGACGGCACAGACAGGTGGGCCGCGTGCCGAAGCGGCTGCGCCGCCCGCGGAACAGGGAGCCCGAGATGGCCGACGTACTTCGCGGGGAGTACGTGTGATCACCGCGCTCGGCTGACGCCGCCGACCGCCCCCGGCGTCTAGCGTGGCGGTCATGGACGTGGAGCGCGTACGCGGGGGCGGCCCGCCGCAGTGGTGGCGGCACGGGCCGCCGTGGCTGGACCGCGGCAGCGAGGAGGAGCGGCGTGCCCGGTGGCCGTGGCCCTCCACCGTGCTGTTCACCGTGTTCGTGCTCGCCGGGTCGAACTACGCGGCCGCCGAGCAGGTCCGCGAGCGAGCTCCCCTGGACCCCTTCGCGCGCGTGCTGCTGATCCTGGCCGCGGGTCTGCTGCTGTGGCGGTGGCGGCATCCGGTGCTCGTCATGTTCGGCACGGCCGCGGCCGCGACGCTCTACCTCGGGGCGGGCTACCCGTACGGGCCGGTCTTCCTGGCCGTCGCGCTGGCCTGCTTCAACGCCGTCGTCGCCGGGCACCGCCGGTCCGCCTGGGCGGCGCTGGGGATGCTCTGGGCCGGGCATGTGCTGGTGGCGCACTGGCTGTACCGGTGGCTGCCGCCGTCCGGGGACGACGCCGCCTCCTGGGGGCAGGAGGTCGTGGTCGCCACCTGGATGGTCGCGATCCTCGCGGTGTCGGAGCTCGCCCGCACCCGGCGTGAGCAGTGGGCCCGGGAGCGGGCCGAGCGCGCGCAGGCGGCGCGGCGGCGCGCGGACGAGGAACGGCTGCGGATCGCCCGTGAGCTGCACGACGTCCTCGCGCACAGCATCTCGGTCATCAATGTGCAGGCGGGCGTCGGCCTCGCGCTCCTCGACACCGACCCGGAACAGGCCCGCACGGCGCTCACCACCATCAAGGCCGCCAGCAAGGAGGCGCTCGGCGAGGTCCGCCAGGTCCTCGACACGCTGCGCACGCCGGGGGACGCGCCGCGCGCACCGGCGCCGGGCCTGGACCGGCTGCCCGAGCTGGTGGAACAGGCGGCGGGCGCGGGCCTCACGGTCGAGGTCGAGGGGGAGCCTCCCCGGCTCGCCCCGGGGACGGACCTCGCGGCCTTCCGTATCGTCCAGGAGGCCCTCACCAACGTCGTACGGCACTCCGGTTCACGGCACGCGCGCGTGCGGCTCGATCACGACGGTGGCGCGCTGCGGCTGCGCATCGACGACGACGGACCCGCGACCGGCGCCGACGCGGGCGGCAGCGGCAACGGTCTGGCCGGAATGCGGGAGCGGGCCGCCGCGCTGGGTGGCACGATCGAGGCGGGCCCGCGTGCCGACGGAGGGTTCCGGGTGCTGGCCGTACTGCCGTCGCAGGTGAAGCCCAAGGAGGACGACCGGTGATCCGCGTACTGCTCGCCGACGACCAGTCACTGGTGCGGGCCGGCTTCCGGGCGCTGCTCGACGCGCAGCCGGACATCGAGGTGGCGGGGGAGGCCTCCGACGGCGAGGAGGCGCTGCGCAGGGTGCGCGAACTGCGCCCCGACGTCGTGCTGATGGACATCCGCATGCCGCTGCTGGACGGGTTGGCGGCGACCCGCCGCATCACGGAGGACCCCGCTCTGACGGACGTCAAGGTGGTCATGCTGACCACCTTCGAACTCGACGAGTACGTCTTCGAGGCGATCCGCTCGGGCGCCTCCGGCTTCCTGGTCAAGGACACCGAGCCGGAGGAACTCCTGCGCGCCGTACGGTCGGTGGTCGGGGGCGACGCGTTGCTCTCGCCGGGCGTGACCCGCCGTCTGATCGCCGAGTTCGCGGCCCGTTCCAAGGAACCGGCCGCCGCCGACGCCCTCGCCCACCTCACCGAGCGGGAACGGGAGGTGATGGCGCTGGTCGGCATCGGACTGTCCAACGAGGAGATCGCCCGCCGTCTGGTGGTCAGCCCCCTCACCGCGAAGACCCACGTCAGCCGCACGATGGTCAAGCTGAGGGCCCGCGACCGGGCCCAACTCGTCGTGCTGGCCTACGAGTCAGGGCTGGTGCGGCCGGGCTGGCTGGGCTGAGGCGCGTCCCCGGGCGAACCGTCGGCACTCCGGCTCCGGAAACGGACCAGCACGCTGACGACCCGGGCGAGGAAGAGGACGGGCGCGAGCACCATGGCGGTACGGAGCAGCAGAAGCTCCATGGTGTACGGCAGTTCGAACAGCAGTGCCGGACCTGCGACCGCCCCGAACAGGACCGCCGCCGCGAACGCCGCGCTGAACAGCGCGTACCCGATCTCGACGGTGATCGCGTCCCGTTCGGTCTGACCGCGCCGTCCCCCGTAGGTCTCCATCCCGGAAGTCTCACAGCCGTGTGCCCGGCGGGGCAAGCAGACCCCGCCGGGCACACGGTAGGAGGCGTCCCCTAGTCGCGTACGGCGACGCGTTCCGCCTCCTGGGCGGTGGACTTGGCGACCACGACGGACGACTGTGCGCGACGCGCGGGCCGCAGTCCGGTGAGTGTGATCAGGAGTCCGGCCGCGGCGACCATGGTCACCACGACCAGTCCGGGCCGGTAGCTGTCGAGGACGGCCTGCGGGGTGGCGTTCTCGGGAGCGCCCGCGGTCACCACGGCCGTCACGATGGCCAGGAAGATCGCGCCGCCCACCTGGACCGAGGTGTTGAGCAGGCCGGAGACCATGCCCTGCTCGTGGTCCTCGACGCCGTTGGTGGCCTGGATGTTGAGCGACGGGAAGACCAGGGCGCAGGCGGCGCCGATGAGCAGCATCGACGGCAGGATGACGGCCGCGTACACGGGGTCGAGGTCGACCTGGAGGAACAGGGCGTACCCGACGACCATCAGCGCGAAGCCCACCGCGATCAGCCGCTGGGTGCCGAACCGGTCGACGATCGCGCCCATCTTCGTCGCGGACAGCGCCACCAGCGCGCCGGCGGGCAGGAAGGCGAGCGCGGTGTGCAGTGCCGACCAGCCGAGCAGGGACTGCATGTACAGGGTGACCAGGAACTGGAAGCCGACGTACGAGCCGAAGAAGGCCATCGCGCCGAGCTGGGCGCGGATCTGGGTGCCGGACCGCAGCACGCCGAGCCGGATCAGCGGGCCCGCCGAGCGCCGCTCGACCAGTACGAACACCGTGAGCAGGACGGCCACCGCGAGGAAGGACAGCAAGGTGCGGGCCGAGGTCCAGCCGACCTCCGGGGCCTGTACGACGGTGAAGACCAGCAGCAGCATCGAGGTGGTGCCGAGAATCGCGCCGGGGATGTCGTAGCCGTTGTGGTCCTTCTCGCGGGCGGTGCGCGGCAGCAGCTTCAGGCCCGCGACGAGGGCGATCAGGGCGATGGGCGCGGGCAGCAGCATGGTCAGGCGCCAGCTGGCTTCGGTGAGCAGGCCGGAGAGCACCAGGCCCATCGAGAAGCCGGTGGCGGCGCAGGTGGTGTAGATGGAGAGGGCGCGGTTGCGCAGCGGGCCTTCCGGGAACGTCGTGGTGATGATCGACAGGCCGGCGGGGGCGGTGAAGGCCGCGCTCAGGCCCTTGATGAAGCGGCTGGCGATCAGCAGCGGGCCCGAGTCGACGAGCCCGCCGAGCAGCGAGGCGAGCGCGAAGACGCCCAGGGCGATCAGGAAGACCTGGCGTCGGCCGAGCAGGTCGGCGGTCCGGCCGCCGAGGAGCAGCAGACCGCCGTAGCCGAGGATGTAGCCGCTGACGATCCATTGCAGCGTCGAGGTGGACAGGCCGAGATCGGCGCCGATGGACGGCAGGGCGACGCCGACCATCGACACGTCCAGCGCGTCCAGGAACATCGCGGCGCACAGCACCAGAAGGGTGCCCCACAGCCGGGGCGTCCAGCTGACGGCCGGGGACGGGGCCGCGGGGGTGGTGAGCGGAGAGGTCATGCGACAGACGCTACATGCGCATGCATCGAATGCAAATGCATTTAATTCCGATGCAACAAAGTCGTTCCTCTGCTACGGTGCCGCTCATGGCGGCGAAGAAGGCCGAGCAGACGCTCGCGGACCAGTGGCGGGACCTCCTGGCGCTGCACGCGCGCACCCAGTGCGAACTCGACCGCGCGCTGCACCGGCACGGCCTGTGCGCCAGCGACTTCGAGGTGCTCGACGTCCTGTCCGAACAACGCGCCGACGGCGTCTGTTCCTACCGCGTCCAGGAGATCTCCGAGCACGTCCACCTCAGCCAGAGCGCGCTGTCGCGGCTGGTCGCCCGGCTGGAGAAGGACGGTCTGGTCGAACGCGGGCTGTGCGCGGAGGACCGGCGAGGCGTTCGCGTGGCGCTCACGGAGAAGGGGCGCGCGCTGCACGGCGATGTGCTGCCACTGCAGCGCGCGGTACTCACCAGGATGCTGGCCTCCGGCTGAGCAGCGCTCAGCTCCAGGTCACACCGGACCTGTCGCGCCACAGCTCGGCCACCGAGGCGTCCCCGGTCACGCTCGGGAACGGCAGCCGATTCCACAGCGACAGATACAACTGTGCGACGGGACCGGCCACTTCACAGTCGGCTTCCCCGGCCTCGCTCCGCTCCACCGCCGGCGGCTCCTGCGACAGTCGTACGGTCCACACCGCGCCGTCCGTGTCCGTCGCCCGCACCCTCAGGATCCGGGGTTCCTCGGTGCGCACCTTGCTCTTGGGGCGGGCGTGGAAGCCGAGCAGTAGTTCGTCGATACCGTCCACCGCGAAGTCGCCGGCGATCCCGCTCGGGGTGCCGCCCCTGGCCGACTCCGCGTCGATCCGGTGCACGGCCGTCTCGTGCGCCTGCCGCCGGGCCCAGAACGCGAGCGGCGAGGGCGCGGGCAGGAGGTGCCAGCACTTCACGTCGGGCGAGGCGGAGCGCAGGGTGTCCACGAGCTGCCCGTGCCCCTCCCGGAACCAGGCCAGCAGCTCGGCGCCGTCGAGGTCGGGCTGCCCTGCGTCGGGGTGGTACGAGGTGTGCCCCTCGGCGACGAACGCCGCCGCCCAGCGATGCACCATCCCCGTGTGCCGCAACAGGTCGGTCACCTGCCACCCCGGACAGGTCGGCACCTTCGCGCCGGTGCCGGCCTCCTCCGCGGCCGCGGCCAGCAGTCGGCCCTCCTGGTCGAGGATTGCTACGAACTCGGCTGTCTCCATGGGGTGAGTGTGCCGGATGGAGTGCGTTCCAAGGGGAGTCAACGCGGTTCTGACGACTCCTCGGACATTGGCATGGACCTGTCCATGATCAGCGGCTAGGCTCTGCTGCGCCACAACGCTGAGAGCGCTCTCAGGAACTCTGCTGTTCCACCCCCACCTCGTTGGAACGACGAAGGGCAATCTCCATGAGACGCACCCGATTCACGCGCGCGGGCCTGGCCGTACTGCTCCTGCTCGGCGCCGGGATCACCGCGGGCACCGTGCCCGCCACCGCCGACGACGCTCCCTCCGCCGAGGCACCCGCCTCCGCCGGTCTGCTCTCGGCGATGCAGCGGGACCTCGGTCTGTCGAAGGCGGACGCCGAGGCAAGGCTCGCCGCCGAACAACGGGCCACGGCCCTGGAGCCCAAGGCCCGCCGGGCCGCCGGAACGTCCTTCGGAGGCTCCTGGTTCGACGCCTCCAACGGCACGCTGACCGTCGGCGTCACCGCGGGCACGTCCGCCACCGCCCTACGGGAGATCCGGGCCACGGGCGCGACCGTCCGTACCGTGGCGCACAGCGCGCGGGAGCTCGCCGCCACCCAGGCACGCCTCGACAAGCTCCCCGCACCGGCCGGCGTCAGCAGCTGGCACGTCGACCCCGAAGCGAACACGGTGGTCGTGAACATCGTCCGCGGCGACGAACGCGACAACGATGTCCAGCGGTTCGTCGCCCGCGCCCGTCAGGCGGGCCCCGTCACCGTGCAATGGGTCGCCACCGCACCGACGACTCTCGCGGCCGGAACCGTCGGCGGCGACCCCTACTACACCGGCAACGTCCGCTGCTCCATCGGCTTCTCCGTGCACGGCGGCTTCGTCACCGCCGGACACTGCGGACAGACGGGCGCCGGCGTCAGGGGCTGGGACGGCACCTACATCGGAAACTTCCAGGGCTCGTCGTTCCCGGACAACGACTACGCCTGGGTCAACGTGGGCAGCGGCTGGTGGACGGTTCCGGTCGTGCTCGGCTGGGGCACCGTCCCCGACCGGCTCGTGCGCGGCTCGGCCGAGGCGCCGGTCGGTGCCTCCGTCTGCCGGTCGGGATCGACGACGCACTGGCACTGCGGCACGGTGCTCGCCAAGAACGAGACGGTCAACTACAGCCAGGGCGCGGTGCGCCAGATGACCAAGACCAGCGTGTGCGCCGAACCCGGTGACTCGGGCGGCTCGTTCATCAGCGGCGACCAGGCCCAGGGGGTCACCTCCGGCGGCTGGGGCAACTGCGGCAGCGGGGGCGAGACCTGGTTCCAGCCCGTCAACGAGATCCTCAACCGGTACGGCCTTACCCTGCACACCGCCTGACCGCCACGGCACACCGGTGTGGGCCCGGTCGGCCGGGCCCACACGCGTGTCACTTCGGCAGACCGGCCGGGTCGGTCGCCCACCGGGTGTTCGGCTGCTCGGCGAGCCGGAAGGCGACGGTGCCTCCCGACCGGGTCAGACCGGCATCCGTTCCAGGACTTCTGATACGTCCGCCCGTTGAGGCGTACGGCGTCCACGAACACGTGCGTGTCATCGGCGTCCGGCGCGCTGATCGTGATGTCCCTCGAACCGGGCCGGTTCACCACCGCGACGGGGAAGACCGGCGCCCCCAGCAGCAGGGACGCGCTGCCCGGAGTCTGCGGATACAGGCCCAGGGCGGAGAAGACGTACCAGGAGGACATGGTGCCGAGGTCGTCGTTGCCGGGCAGGCCCGCGGGTCCGGTGCCGTACACGGTGTCGAGGATCTGACGCACCGTCGCCTGGGTCTTCCAGGGCTGTCCGAGGGCGTTGTAGAGCCAAGGCGCGTGGATCCCGGGCTCGTTGGTCGGGTCGTAGCGGGTCGCCGCCGCGGACCGACCAGGAGCCGTCCGCCTTGTGGAAGAAACCGTCCAGCCGGGCGGCGGCCACGTCCCGGCCGCCCATCGCCTCGGCCAGTCCCGCTACGTCCTGCGGCACCATCCAGGTGTAGGTGGCGCTGGTGCCCTGGGCGAAGCCGAGGTCACCGGCGGGGGTGAAGGGGGTGACCCAGGAGCCGTCGAGCCGGCGGGCCTGGATGTAGCCGGCGCCGGGGGTGGCCTCGGGGTTGAAGACGTTGCGCCAGTAGGTGGCGCGTTCGGCGAAGACCTTGGCCTCCGTCTCCCGGCCCAGGAGCTTGGCCCACTTGGCGAGCGCGGAGTCGGCGACGGCGTCCTCCAGGGTCTCGGCGGCGCCGCCCCAGCAGTGGCAGACGTCCTGAGCGGCGTAGTGCGAGCTCGAGTACTGGGACCGCACGGAGGGGCGAAAGTGGCATGTGCGTCCTGGCGGTGAAGGCGGGGTGAACGGTGCGGTGCGGCTCCGTCCGGAGCGCCGCTGGGGAGTCCACGACGCGTGGCGCCGCGAGCCGGGTGCATCTCACCGACCGGGGGGCAAGCCCTGACCACGGGGGGCAAGCCCTGGCCATCGGGGGCAGGCCCTGCGAAAGGGGCGCTCGCGAAGTCATCAGCGGATCTCGGGCATGCAGGGCCTACGTGCGTACCTGACACGAGTCACCCTCAGGTCGGCACGGCCTCCGCCCACGGAGGATGTGCCTGCACCGGGCCCCTGCCCCAACCCTGGGGCATGGAGCGTCCTCGTTGCTGACAGGGGCGGTGACAGCTGATGGGGCGTGTGCGGAGATCGAGGTGCCGACACCGGAAGCGGTTCGCGCTACGGCCGGGCGAGCCGGTCGGGCGACCGCCGAGGGTGCGGGTGGAGCCATGGCCGTACAGCGGGGAGCGGCCGGCCTAGTTCTGAGCCGTACCGGCGTCCGAGACGGATGCGTGCGCATCCATGGGCAGGAGCGTCTCGTCCTCCCCGAAGTCCGGTGCCTGGAAGGGGCTCGTCGTTGGAGGCGGCGATGCCGTGGTGGCGGAGTGGGTCGCCCCTTCCGGAGCGGAGAACAACGAGGTCAGGTCGATGAGAGGTCTTCCAATCGGTCAGGGGCATGCTGCGGCCCGGGGTGCCGCGACCGGGCACGGCGGTCCTACAGCTTGCGCATCTTCGTGTACGGGCTCATGATCCGCTGTTGCGCCGATCCGAAATCGACAAGCGTCGCGATTCCGTCCTCGACGCCGATCACTCGGCCGAGACCGTACATGTCGTGCGTGACCCGGTCGCCCACGGCGAACTCCTTGGGCGGCGGCGCGACCGGGGCCTTGAAGGGGCTGGTAGGCAAATAGCGCTTGGATGCAGCTGGCTTAGTCATTGCCACCAGTATGCGCCCTCGTGCGGCCCTTCAGTACTGCCATCTGTCTCCGTTGTTCGGAACAGGGGCGAGGAACTCGGGGATCAGCGCTCTGCCGCACGTCGTGTGACGAAGCCGATGACGGCTGCCGTGGCGGCCAGGGCCGCGACACTGGTGAGGGCGGCGGGAAGCGAGAACCAGTCCGCCATGAACCCGATGGCGGGCGGTCCCAGGAGCATGCCGCCGTAGCCGAGGGTGGATGCGATCGCGACTCCGTCGGGGCCGGCCAGCGTGCCGGCGCGCTCGACCGCGACGGGGAAGAGGTTGGCGAGGCCGAGCCCGGTGATCACGAAACCGAGGAGCGCTGCCCACAGGGAGGGGGCGAGGGCGCCGAGGAGCATGCCGATCGCGGCGGTCGTGCCGCCGGCCACCAGGGTGCGGGTCTGGCCCAGGCGCTCGAGCAGCCTGGTGCCGGTCAGGCGGCCGATGGTCATGGCGAGCGCGAAGCAGGAGTAACCGATGGCCGCGATGCCCGGGGAGGCGTCCAGGTCCTGTTCCAGGTGCAGAGCGCTCCAGTCGGCCATGGCTCCCTCCCCGTAGGCCGTGCACAGGGCGATCAGGCCGAAGGTGATGACGAGTCCGCGGGTGCGCGTGTTCAGGCGGCGTGGCGCGGACTCCTTCCGCGGTGCCCTCTCCGGTGGCTGTGGGGCGTTGTCCGATGGTGCCGGGGGCTGGATCCGCAGCAGGGTGCGGCCCGCGAAGAGGGTGACGAGCAGCCCGATCGCGGTGAGGCCGAGCAGGTGCTGGGTGGGGGACAGGGCACCGGCGACCAGCGCGCCGAGTCCGGCGCCGATCATGCCGCCGAGGCTGAAGGCGGCGTGGAAGCTGGACATGATGGGGCGGTGCAGGGCCCTCACCAGGTCGACGGCCGCGCTGTTGAAGGCGACGTTGATGCCCCCGTATGCCATGCCGAAGATGAAGAGGACGGCGCCGAGTGTCAGTGCCGAGTGGGTGAGCGGTGGCAGGGCGATGCTGAGGGAGAGCAGGACGCCGCAGATCACGGTCACGGGGTGGTTGCCGTAGCGGCGGCAGAGGCGGCCGGTGAGCATCATCGTGAGCACGGCGCCGGCGGAGACGCCGAGGAGGGCGAGTCCGAGGGCGCTGGCGGAGGCGTTGGTCTGCTCTTTGATCGCGGGGATGCGGACGACCCAGCCGGCGAAGATGAAGCCGTCGAGGGCGAAGAAGACGGTGAGGGCGATGCGGAGCCGGCTGAGGGGGTTGCCCGGCACGGCGTTGTGCGTTCGGGGTTTGTTTATTAGCGGCACAAACTCAGGCTAGGGGGGAGCCGGTGGCGGGGCAAGGGCGTTGACGGGTACCTGGTCGCGAGAGGATTCGAGGGCCGACTGGGATTCGCCACGGTGAACAGGGCGTCTCCTCGGCTGGGTTCTCCTGAACGTCTTCGAGGCGGTGAACTCACTCGGGTCTGAAGATCCGGGGTGCGGGGCGGCTCGGCCGAAGCCCCACCGTGTCACCCGTTGGGGCGCTCGGGCGCCGGGTGAGGAACGTGTCATGGGTGTCGTCGCGTCTCTCCCGGCGGATCCGCAGGCGGCGGAACCAGTGCGGATGAGCGAACGCCCGCCCCGTGACCCGGCGTTGGATGCCGGGGCCGGAGTTCCGCTCGGCGCTCCGGCGGGCGGTCAGCGGCTTCAGGCCGAGAGCCTGGACCGGACGGGGGTACTCCTCGTGATCGTTGCCGCGGTCGGCCCGGCACCCCGTCGGGCGACGGCGCCGGGGCCGGCGTGTTCGCCGCACCACTCGGCGAAGTGGGCATCGAGCGTTTCTGGGTTGGCAGTGGCGAGGGCAAAGATCATTCCCACGACTCGGAGATCCTGCACCCGGCAGCCCCCTAGGATGGCGAGCCGCAGCGCTTGTACGCGTGCGGAGTTGGGTTCACCGCAGGGAGAATGGCCATGGGCGCCAAAGGGGCCGCACATACACCGTCCGGCAGCGGGGTCTTGGACGGTCCGTCGGCCGGCCCCATGTTGCCGCGTCTGGTGCTGGGCGCACGGCTGTGCAGACTCCGGGAGGAGCAGCACATCTCGCGTGAGGCCGCGGGTCAGGTCATCCGCGCTTCCCGGTCCAAGATCAGCCGACTGGAGGCCGGGCGCCACGGGTTCAAGCTGCGTGACGTGGCCGATCTGCTCACTCTCTACGGCGTCACGGACGAGGCCGAACGCGCCACCCTGCTTGCTTTGGCCGAGCAGGCCAACACCACCGCCTGGTGGCAGAACTACAACGACGTGGTGCCCGCCTGGATGCAGGCCTACCTCGGGGCCGAACAGGCAGCGCATCTCATCCGCTGTTTCGAGGTCCAACGGGTGCCTGCCTTGCTGCAGACCCCCGACTATGCGCGTGCCGCCGTCCGGCTTGCCCACCCCGGTGCCGGTGCTGAGGAGACCGAGCGGCGAGTCACGTTACGGATGACTCGTCAGCGGATCCTGCACCGGCAGTCGGCGGCCCAGCTCTGGGCCGTGATCGACGAGGCGGCCCTGCGTCGCCCGGTGGGCGGCATCAGCACGATGCGCGCCCAGCTCAAGCACCTCATCGAGATCTGCCGACTGCCGCAGGTCACCGTACAGATCATGCCGTTCCTCGCCGGCGGCCACACCGCGGAAAGCGGTCCGGTCACCATCCTGCGCCTGCCCGGCGGTCAGTTGCCCGACATCGTCTACCTCGAACAGCTCGTCACTGCCCTCTATCCCGACAGGCCGTCCGAGATCGAGCGCTATTGGGATGTCATGAACCGCCTGGTGGTCGAAGCCGAATCACCGGACGAGACGCCGACGATCCTCCATCGCATCCTTCAGGAGACCTGATCCGGGACGTGGACCGGCAGCCGGCGGGTTTCAGCGTTTGAGGGCGACACCGCCGTACTGATGCACCTCCGCGGGCAGGCCCCAGGCGTCGGCGTCAGGACGCCAACGCGAGCACGATGTCACGCCCGGTTCGAGCAGTTCCAGACCGTCGAAGTAGCGCGCGATCTGCTCGGGGCTGCGGAGGATGTACGGGATCGAGCCGCCCTCGTTGTACTGCTGGATGGCCTCGACGTAGGACTCACTGGTGTTCGTGCTGTCGTACTGCACGAGATAGCTGCCGGACGGCAGTGCATCCACCAGTTGCCGCACGATCGAGCGCGCCTCGTCGTGGTCCTCGATGTGGCCCAGGATGCCCATCAGCATGAGCGCGACGGGCCGGTCGAAGTCCAGCGTCTTCGCGGCTTCCCGCACGATGGCGCTCGGCTCGCGCAGGTCCGCGTCGACGTAGTTGGTGACGCCTTCCGGGGTGCTGGTGAGCAGCGCGCGGGCGTGTGCCAGCACCAACGGGTCGTTGTCGACGTAGACGATCCGGCTTTCAGGGGCCACGCGCTGGGCGATCTGGTGGGTGTTGTCCACGTTGGGCAGCCCGGTGCCTATGTCCAGGAACTGCCGGATGCCCTCCTCGGCGGCCAGATGACGCACGGCGCGGGCGAGGAAGTACCGGGCGGCACGGGCTCCGGTCTCGATACCGGGGAAGGTCTCGCGGAACGCGTCACCGGCCACACGGTCGACTTCGTAGTTGTCCTTCCCTCCCAACCAGTAGTTCCAAATGCGGGCCGACTGCGGCACAGAGGTATCGATCTTGGAGAGCGCCTCCTGCTCGGAGTTCTCTGCCTCATCAGTCATGGACGCTCCTGTGTGTACGTAGTGAGAACCACGAAGACCGTGGAACACCAGTCGTGGACGCCCACGTTATTCTCCCCGACTCGACTCATGTGCATCAGAGCCCTCATCTACCCTTGTTCCGCGGCCTGTTGGCTTGTTCGTTCCTTTCCGGAGCTCGACGTCGGTGCCGTGTTCGGGGTGGACGGAAGAGGAGGGGGATCAGGTGGCCACGCAGGAACAGCGGCGCGAGCTCGCCCAGTTCATCCGCAGTCGGCGTGAGCGTCGCAAGCCCGAGGACGCGGGTCTGCCCGTCGTCGGTCACCGGCGCACACCAGGTCTGCGACGCGAAGAGGTGGCCACACTGGCCGGGCTGAGCATCACCTGGTACACGTGGCTGGAGCAGGCCAGGGAGATCAAGGTCTCGAGGCAGGTGCTCGGCAGTCTCGCGACGGCGCTCGACCTCGACCAGGTCGAGCGCGACCACCTGTTCCGGCTCGCCGGTGAGGTCCCGCCCAGTGACGTCCTGCCGAGCGCCGAGCTCCCCCGGCAGTACGAGCTGTTGCTCACCCACCTGAATCCGAATCCCGCGTTCATCGTCAACCGGCGCTTCGACATCCTGGCCTGGAACCAGGGGTGCGAGCTGCTCTACGGCGACCTGGGCGCCCTGCCGCCCCGGCGGCGCAACGTCCTGTGGCTCACCTTCACCTCACCCGAGGTCAGGGCCATGTCCCAGAACTGGGAGGAGGAGGCCTCGTACGCCCTTGCGCTGTTCCGCACCCAGGTGGGCGAGCGCATTCTCGATCCCGACGTCGTCGTGCTCCTCCACGAGCTGGCGGAGTCCAGCCCGGACTTCTCCCGGCTGTGGCAGCTCAAGGAGCTGGCACCGTTCGTCCCGAAATCGCGCGCGGTCAATCATCCGCGCCTCGGTGTGATCGAGCTCGAGTACATCAAGATGCATGTCGCGGACGACGACAAGACCGTCGTGGCCTATCTCGTGAACCCCGGGTCCGACCTGGAGCGGCGCCTGGAGAAGCTTCTGGAGGAGCGGGCGGACTGACCGGCCGCGCGCCGACGGAGCAGACTGTGGCCGAGTCCCTCGCCACGGGCCGGCGGATCGCCCTGCGCAGTGGCGGACACTGCCACGAACAGGGGCTGATCGTCGGTCACTTGTACGGTGTCGAGGTGGTCGTCGTGGACGCCGCGGGCCGTACCCGTACGGTCCTCGCGACCCGTGCACCCGACGACCCGCTGGGGCGCGGCCGGGCTCGGGGATGGGCCCGGTTCTCACGGCAGCACGCGGTCAGGCGACGGTGAACCCGCCGTCGACCGGAAGGATCGTGCCGGTCACATAGCTCGCGCCGATGAGGTACGCGATCGCGTCCGCCAGGTCGCCGGGCTTGCCGATCCGCTTGACCGGCAGGTCCTTCACCATCTCGGTGAACTGGCCCTCGCGTGCCTCCTCTGGCACGAAGGACCACCAGGGCGTGTCCACCGCGCCCGGCGCCACGGCGTTGACGCGCACCGGCGACAGCTCCGCGGCAAGCGGCGAGACGATGCGCTCGAGGGCACCGTTGACCGCGGCCAACGTCACCGTGCCGGGGGCGGCGGCGCGCGCGGTGGCGGCGGAGACCACCGTGACCGAACCGGTGACTTGCGCCTTCTGAATGGCGGACAGGTAGGCGAACAGCTTGCCGTCGAAGGCGCCCTTGATGTCGGCGAGGCTTACTCCGGCCAGCGGGCCGAGGCCGAGCGCACCCGGGCTGAAGGCGAGCACCAGGTGGTCGAAGGAGCCGACCCGCTCGAAGAACCGGGCCACGGCGGTCTCGTCGGTGCCGTCCACCTGCTCGGCGCCGGCGACCCGCTCCTTCACCGCTGCCAGCTTCTCCGCGTCGCGTCCGGTGACGATCACCTCGGCTCCGGCCGCCGTCAGCTTCTCCGCCGCCGCCAGGCCGATGCCGGACGTTCCAGCCATGATCACAACACGCATCTTCTGCCTCCAGTCATTCACTGCTTGCCCCACCGAGCCTGAAGTGCTTGCCGGAAGTCATCCAGATGCGCTTTGTGCTGGTGGCATCGCTACTAGGCAGTTCAGGGTGGCGCTCCGGGACCGGGGGGCGGCTCAGTGGCGCAGGTAGGCAAGTTCCGGGAAGTGGCGCTGGTAGGCGTCCAGCAGGCGTCCGGCGACGGCGTACGAGTCGATCAGCGGGTGGATGGTGAGCGCCTTGACCGCCTGGGCGCGTTCGCCGGTGCCGGCGGCGTGGATGACCGAGCGTTCGGCTGCTTTCACCGAGCACACCAGGCCGGTGCCGTGGTCGGGCAACGGGGCTCCGGCGACGGGGCGGGCGCCGTTGGCGTCCACGTGGCAGGGGACCTCGATGACGGCGTCGTCGTCGAGGACGGGGATCCGGCCGCGGCCCCGGACGTTGAGGATGAGGGTGGTGCGCTCGTCCCGGGCGATGGCCCGCATGAGGGAGAGGGCCACCTGCTCGTATCCGCCGGATTCCAGGTCGCAGGAGTCCCGTTCGCCCGTGCCGACGGCATCACGGTTCTCGGCCATGTAGGTGGTCTCGCGTTCCAGGCGGGTGGCGTCCCAGGCGTTCCAGGCGGCGCGGGGTACGGGCGGGCCGTCGCCGGTGCCCATGGCGTCGTAGAAGCGCTGCTGCTGGGAGTGGAGGAAGGCGCCGCGGGTCTGTTCGGCGGCACGGGCGGCGCCGACCGACTCGCGGTTGAAGTAGTAGTAGTGCAGGTATTCGTTGGGCAGTGCGCCGAGCGTGCGCAGCAGGTCGGCGCCGAAGAGCTTGCCCTCCTCGAACGAGGTCAGCGCCGCCTCGTCCTCGAACAGGGACGGCAGCAGGTCCCGGCCGTCGGCGTACAGGCCGCACAGCCAGCCCAGGTGGTTCAGGCCCACGTAGTCCAGGCGGACGCGGGCCGGGTCGGCGCCGAGCGTGCCGGCCACCCGGCGGCCGAGGCCCACGGGGGAGTCGCAGATCCCGATCACGCGGTCGCCGAGGTGGGCGGTCATGGCCTCGGTGACCATGCCGACGGGGTTGGTGAAGTTGATGACCCAGGCGTCGGGTGCCAGGGCGGCGATGCGGCGGGCGATGGCGGTGGCCACCGGGATGGTGCGCAGCCCGAAGGAGATGCCGCCCGCACCGACGGTCTCCTGGCCCAGTACGCCTTCCTCCAGGGCGATCCGCTCGTCCGCCGCGCGCCCGGCGAGCCCGCCGACGCGGATGGCCGAGAACACGAAGTCGGCTCCGGTGACCGCCTCGTCCAGGTCGGTGGTGACGGTGACGGCGGGCGGGTCGCGGTGCCCGGCGGACTGGTCGGCGAGGACCTTGCGGATGGTCGCCAGCCGGGAGGCGTCCAGGTCGTACAGGGCCAGCTCGGTGACGCGTCCTTCGCCGTGGTCGCCCAGCAGCGCCCGGTAGACCAGCGGAACCCGGAAGCCGCCGCCGCCCAGGATCGTGAGTTTCATACTCCGATCACCTCGACTCCCGCCTCGCGCAGTCGGGCACAGGTCTTCTCGTCCGCCGCGGAGTTGGTCACCACGACGTCGAGCTCCTCCGGCCCGCACACCCGGGCCATCCCGGTGCCGGGGAACTTGCCCGCGTCCGCCACCAGCACCACCTGGGCGCTGGCGGCGATCATCGCCCGCTTGACCGGCACTTCGACGGCCGTGGTGTCCAGCACCTGGCCGTCGGGGCGGACCCCGCTGGTGCCGAGGAACAGCCGGTCGGCGTGGATCTGCCGCAGATTGTCCTCGGTGAGGAAGCCCACCAGCGAGCGGTAGTCGCGCCGGACCACGCCGCCCAGCAGGATCAGCTGGATGCCCTTGTCGTCCTGGAGTTCCTCGTAGACGGCCAGGTTGCTGGTGATCACGGTCAGGGACCGGCCGTGCAGATGGCGGGCGACCCGGTGGGCCGTGGTGCCAATGTCGAGCAGGAGCGTCTCGCCGTCCTTGACGAGTTCTGCGCACCACGCGGCCAGCGCGTCCTTGGCCTCGACCCGGACCGCGGCCACGTCGGCGAACGGGTCGTCCTCGCCGAGGAGGGGGGCGGCGCCGCCGTAGACGCGTTTGAGCAGGCCCTCGTCCTCCAGTTGTACGAGGTCACGCCGGATCGTGGCCTGGCTCGCCCCTACCTTCTCGGCGAGGAAGGTCACGCTGGTGGGACCGTCTGCGCGCAGGACGCGGAGGATCAGCTCATGTCTTCGGTCAGGGAGCATGGCGCCGACCATACTCGCGAACTCGCCAAACTCAAGCAAAGCTGCGCACGAATGTCTCGATCGGTGCTTGACTCTTGTCAAAAGCGCGCACTGGGTGCACTCTCTTGCGTAATTCGAGCCGGGCTCGGCCCCCACTCCGGTCGGTCGAAGCGGATCAACGGCGCATTTCGCCGCCATTCACGCGTCGGCACCGTCTGAGAAGACCAAGGTCACACGTCCCGGGCAGCGAGGTGCGTTCGTCGGCCACCGTCGCCCTTCAGCCATCCGGACCTCCGCTTTCCCCGCCATCGCCCATGCCTCACGGGTCCCAGCCGGACACGTCGAACACCAGGAGAAGACCGTGGACCTTTCCCGTAGACGATTCCTTCAGGCCGCCGTACTGACGGCCGCTGCGGCAGGTGCCACCGCAGCGTGCGGCGGCGGCGCCGAGACGAGCGGCGGCAAGGACAAGGACCTGGCCCTCTGGTACTGGTCCGGCGGCCTGAGCGACAAGGTCGTCGCGGACGCCAGGAAGCACTTCTCCTCCGACATCAGCCTCAAGACCTCCATGGTCGGCGGCGACTTCAAGACCAAGCTGCTCACCGGCCTGAGGGCCGCGCAGTCCGCCCCGGACATCACCGGCATCAAGGGCGAGGACATCGCCTCGTTCCTGCCCAACGCAGACCGGTTCATCGACCTGAAGACCGTCGGCGCGGACAAGCTGGTCCCGCAGTACCTGTCGTGGAAGCTGAAGCAGGCCACCAGCCAGGACGGCAAGCTCATCGGCTTCCCGATCGACATCGGCCCCTGCGCCATGTACTACCGCGAGGACCTCTTCGCGAAGGCGGGGCTGCCCACCGACCCCACCGAGGTCTCCTCCCAGCTGTCCACCTGGGACGACTACTTCAAGGCCGGCGTCGAGCTGAACAAGGCCGTACCGAAGACCTTCCTGATCAACAACATCGGCTCGGTGTTCTCGATGATCATCGGTCAGGGCACCCAGCGGTTCATCGACGAGGACAACAAGTTCATCGGCGACCAGGACCACATCCGCACCGCCTGGACCACCGCCGTGCAGCCCTACACCCTCGGCATCGACGCGAAGATCAACGACAACACCTGGAACGCCGCCATCAGCGGCGGCACCCTGGGCACCGAACTGGGCGCCGCCTGGCACGCGCTGGACATCACCAACGCCGCCCCGGGCACCAAGGGCAAGTGGCGGGTGGCGAGCCTGCCAAGCGGGCCGTCCAACCTCGGCGGGTCCTTCCTGGCGCTGCCCGCGACCTGCGGCAACCCCGAAGAGGCCTTCAAGATCATCAGCTGGATCCTCAGCCCGGAGAACCAGGCCCGCGGCTTCACCGACGCGGCCCTGTTCCCGACCGCCCCCGCCGCGTACAAGCTGCCGGCGCTGACCGGCGGCGACCCCTTCTTCGGCGGCCAGAAGACCATCGAGATCTTCGGCCCGGCGGCCGAGAAGATCCCCGCCGTCTACGAGGCCCCGGCCGACGCGGCGGTCTCGGCCCCCTTCTACAGCGAGCTGACCAGCGTCGAGGCCAAGGGCAAGGACCCCGACACCGCCTGGAAGGACGCCGTCAGCCAGGCCAAGCAGATCGCCCAGCGTCAGGGAGTGAAGTGACATGTCGTCAAGCCCGGTAGCCGGCCCGGCCGCGACCGGACCGTCCTTGGGACCCGACACCGGGCCCGTCGGCCGGCCGGCCCCGGACCGCCCGCGCGGTCCGGGCCGGCACGGCCGCCGGGCCCGGCCGGTGTCGGCCGGGGCTCGGCGCGGGCCGAGACGGAAGGCCGCCAGATACTGGCCGCAGTACCTGGCCATCTCGCCGTACTACGTGCTCTTCTCGGTCTTCATGCTCTTCCCGGTGCTCTACACCGTGTATCTGGCGTTCCAGAAGTGGGACGGCATCGGGGACATGCAGTTCGTCGGGTTCCAGCAGTTCCGCTTCCTGTGGGACGACCCGGTGTTCTGGCTGTCCGTCCGCAACACCCTCGTCATCTGGGTGCTGTCCACCGTGCCGATGCTCCTGCTGGCACTCGTGCTCGCGGTGCTGGTGAACTCCACCAAGCGCCTCACGGCCTTCTACCGGATCGCCCTGTTCATCCCCAGCATCACCTCGCTGGTGGCCATCGCGATCTTCTTCGGCGCGATCTTCAGCAACAACTTCGGCCTGATCAACGCCATCCTGAAGTCGGTGCACCTGTCTGCCGTGCCGTGGATGAGCAACGAGTGGACGATCAAGCTGGTGATCGCGGCCCTGATGACGTGGCAGTGGACCGGCTACAACGCCATCATCTACCTGGCCGGCCTCCAGGCCATCCCCTCGGAAGTCTACGAGGCGGCCAAGATGGACGGGGCCGGCCCGGTGCGGATCCTGTTCTCCATCACGATCCCGATGCTGCGGCCCATCATCCTGTTCACCGTGGTGATCTCCACCGTCACCGGCCTGCAGAGCTTCACCGAACCACAGGTGCTGTTCGGCAGTGAGGCGGCCACCAACCCCAACTCCGGCGGGCCGGGCCAGGCGGGTCTGACCACGCTGCTGTACTTCTACCACCAGGCCTTCGACAACAACGACTTCGGCTACGGGGCCGCGATCGTCTGGGCCTTCTTCCTGCTGATCCTGCTCATCGTCACCATCAACTGGCGCCTGGTGCAGCGTAAGGAGCGACGGCCGTGAACAGCCAGAACCGCAAGCGCGTCCGCGGGCTGAGCGTCCATCTCATCCTGATGACCGGTGTCGTCATCTCGGTGTTCCCGTTCTACTGGATCATCGTCATGGCGACGAACACCTCGCAGGACATCTACAGCTACCCGCCGAAGCTGTGGTTCGGTTCCAACCTGGGAACCAACATCCAGCATCTGTTCGACAAGATGGACTTCTTCGGGTCGCTGTTCAACACGGTGATCGTGGCGGTCGGAACGACCCTGCTGGTGCTGTTCTTCGACTCCCTGGCGGCCTTCGCCTTCGCCAAGTACGACTTCCCCGCCAAGAAGTACCTGTTCGGCCTCCTGCTCGCGATGTACATCCTGCCGACCCAGCTGGCGATCATCCCGCAGTACGAGATCATGGTGCAGCTGGGCTGGCTGGGCACCCTCCAGGCGCTCATCGTGCCCGCCGCCGCCAACGCCTTCGGCATCTTCTGGATGCGCCAGTACACCAGCAGCGGCGTCCCGGACGAACTGCTGGACGCCGCCCGGTTGGAGGGCGCCGGGTTCTTCCGCCTGTACTGGCACGTGGTGCTGCCGTGCGTCCGCCCGGCCCTGGCGTTCCTCGGCATCTACACCTTCATCGCCGCCTGGAACGACTACATCCTGCCGCTGGTGATGCTGGTCAACCCGGACCGCCTCACCCTCCAGGTGTCACTGGCACAGCTGTACGCCGGCCACTCCACCGACTACAGCATGGTGATGGCCGGAGTGCTGCTGTCGGTCATTCCGCTGGTGCTGGTGTTCACCTTCTTCGCCCGCGGGTTCATCGCCGACGCCACCAAGGGGGCCCTGCGCTGAGGGCGGCGGTTGCCGGACCGATCGGGCCCTTGGCCGCGGGCGATGAGACACGTCTCGACCGGGCCGCCGAAGACCTGGCGGCGTCGGGGTCCTGGTGGTCGAGGACCGGCCGGTCGCACCCCTCGGCCGCACGGCGGCGTGGGTCAGCGGGCGGAGCGTCGTCTCCACTCCTCGGCGGCCGTCAGCGGAACGGGGACGGGCGGCGCCGTCGACGTCGTCAGCTCTATACGGCGCCCCTCGGCCGACGAGCGGAGGAGCGCGCTCATCGCCTCCAGCACGTGCAGGGCGACGTCGCCGTTCGCGCGAGGCGGCCGCTGCTCATCGGCGGTGATGAAGTCGAGCAGACCGATGCCCCGTGCGCCACCGACGTAGCCCGCCGACGGCGGGAGCGTGCGCCACTGCTGGCCGCCGAGTTCGAAGAGCCGTACCTCGCCGTCGAAGTGGTTCGGATCCGGAACCGTGAGCGTCCCCGTCTCGCCGTGGACCTCGATCGGCACCGCCGTGGTGGCAACGCCGTCGAAGCTCGTCGTGATGGTCGTCAGCGCACCGTCCGCGTGCTCGAGCACACCGGAGACATGACTGTCCACCTCGACCGGTATCCGCTCGCCCGCGCGCGGGCCGGAACCGATGACGCGCTCGGCGCGCAGCCGGCTGGACGCCCCGATCACGGCACGCACCGGACCCAGCAGGTGGACCAGGGACGCCAGGTAGTACGGCCCCATGTCCAGCAGGGGGCCACCCCCGGCGGTGTAGTAGAAGTCGGGGTGAGGATGCCAGCGTTCGTGTCCCGGGGTGGTCATGACGGCCGAGGCGAACAGAGGGCGTCCGATGGTCCCCGCCTCCACAGCCGTCCGCGCCGTCTGGATTCCGGTGCCCAGGACGGTGTCCGGCGCGCACCCCACACCGACTCCCGCCTTCGCGGCGGCCTCCATGACGGTGTGGGCGTCGCGGAGGGTGGCGGCCAGCGGCTTCTCTCCGTAGACGTTCTTGCCGTGGCCGATGGCGCCGAGGGCGATCTCGGCGTGGGCCGCGGGAACGGTGAGGTTCAGCACCGTGTCCACGTCCGGGCTGCTCAGCAACTCCTCGACGGTCAGCGCCTCGGCTGCGGGCAGTTCGGCGGCGACCGTGGCCGACCGGGAGGCGTCGAGGTCGGCGACCGCGGTGACGCGTACGGCGGGATGGCCGATGAGCGTGTTCAGATACGCGCGGGAGATGACACCGAGACCTACGACGCCGATGCGGTGCGCGTCGCCCACAGCATGCCCCTTTCGATGATGGTGCGGACCTGGGGGTGCTCGAGCACGTCGAGGCTGTGCCCCGGTGTCGTCACCACGATGCGCCCGGCGCCCCACCGACGGGTCCAGACCGCCGGTGAGGTGACCGGCCGGTGCCAGGGCTGCCACGGCCGGGCGGGATGGGTGGTGGTGGCCAGGACGTCGCTCAGGTCGTCGTGGAGGACCCAGTACTGCTCGGTGTTCAGCTCGAAATCCTCGATGCCCGCGGTGACGGGGTGCTCGCGGCCGAGTTCCGTGATGGTGACGACGTGGGGCAGGAAGTTGTCCTCCGCGTCCCCCCGGCGTTCGCACGGCTCCTTGCCCGGGTGGGTCGCGAACTGGCCTCCCACCAGGTGGAGATAGTCGGAGGAGGCGCGGAACGAGTCGGCGATGCCACCGTGCCAGCCGGTGAAGCCGGTGCCGGCCACGACCGCCGCGCTCAGTCCCGACAGCTGCTCGGGGGCGATCTCCGACATCGTGACGCACTGCACGACGAGGTCGGTGCCGGCCATCTCGGCGGCGTCGGCGTAGACGTCGGTCGACTCCTCGATCCGGATGTCGTATCCGTTGCTCTGGAGGAAAGGCAGGAACAACTCCGTGGCCTTGACCGGCTGGTGTCCCTCCCATCCGCCTCGGACCACCAGGGCCTTCTTCCGCGTCATGTGGTCCCTTCATGGGGTCGCCGCCCCGGTCTGGTCGGAGGTGTTCGCATCGAGGATGCGTCAGTCACCCGCGCTCGGGAAAGGGCTGCCGGTGCCGCGAAAGTTTCGTGAACGCGGACTGCCCGCCCTACGACGCGGACGATGCTCGGCCACCGACCATCCAGCAGGCCGCGGTGAAGCGGACTTCCGTGCCCTGCACAAAGGTGTCGAAGGCGGCGCGGACCGTCTCGACGACGCGCCTTCGAGTGCGCTCGTCGGCCTCGCCCAGGACGAGGCTGACGGGACCGAGTCGGGTGAAGTAGCCGACCAGTTCCTTCTCGGGCAGAGCGCACGCCACGTCGATCGGCCGGACGTCGATGCCGGTCCAGCCGCTCTCCTCCAGGATGTGGTGGACCCTGCCGGCGTCCGCGAAGGCGAACTGGCCCGGCTCGTCCGGTCGGCGGGCGGGGAGGTTCGGCAGCAACGGGGCCGCGGCGCGTTCGGCCGTCGTCATGAACGGATTCTCCGCGGGGCCGCGCCAGGCGATGAACCGGAGCCGGGCGTCGTCCCTCGCGGCACGCCGCAGGTTGGTGAAGGCTCGGACGAAGTCCTTGAAGAACATGACGCCGAAGCGCGAGATGACGGTGTCGAAGGTGGCGGGCTCGAACGCGTGGTCCTGCGCGTCGGCACGGACGAAGGAAGCCTGGACACCCTCCTGTTCGGCGCGCGCCCGGGCGGCGGTGACCATCGGCTCGGAAATGTCGATGCCGACGCAACGGCCCTCCGCGCCCAATCGCCGCGCGACGGCCAGCGTGGTGCCGCCCGTACCGCAGCCGACGTCGAGCACGTGACGCGCGGGTTCGGCGAGTACCGCTTCGACGAGCAGGTCTTCGAAGGGCCTGAGCATCTCGTCCAGCACCGCCTGGGCGTCGACCCAGGCATGGGCGGCGGGCCCGTTCCAGCGGGCCGCCTGCTCGTCCTCGGTCCTGCGCGTGACGTTCATGTTCTGCTCCTGTGGTTGCCTTGCCGGGGTGGAGATGACACCGTCCTACTTCAAGTCGACTTGAGGTCAAGAGGATGACAGACCTGGACATCGCCGAGGTGGCGCACCGCGCCGGGGTTCCCGCCTCGACGCTGCGTTTCTACGAGGAGAAGGGCCTGATCGCCTCGATCGGCAGGCGGGGCCTGCGCCGTCAGTACGATCCCGGGGTGCTGGAGCGTCTGGCGCTGATCGGCGCAGGGCGTACCGCCGGTTTCTCGCTCGACGAGATCGCGCGCATGTTCGCGCCGGACGGACAGCCCCGCATCGACCGGCAGGTGCTCGCGGCCAAGGCGGAGGAGCTGGACCGGACGATCCGCGAACTCGGCGTTCTGCGCGACTCCCTACGGCACGCCGCTGCCTGCCCCGCGCCGAGCCACATGGAATGCTCCACCTTCCGCCGCCTCCTCAAGGCCGCCGCATCGGGGGCTGTGGCGGTGCCGAGGAGGCGGGCTCTGTGGCGATCGTGAATCGGGCGAGTGGGCCTGGGACCGTGTGGCTGACCATGACCCGTGGCTGTGTTCGAGGTCGTGGCCGGTGGCATGTTCCGGTGTTCCGTCGCGTTCTCAAGGCCGCCGCATCGGGGGCTGTGGCGGTGCCGAGGAGGCGGGCTCTGTGGCGATCGTGAATCGGGCGAGTGGGCCTGGGACCGTGTGGCTGACCATGACCCGTGGCTGTGTTCGAGGTCGTGGCCGGTGGCATGTTCCGGTGTTCCGTCGCGTTCTCAAGGTTGCCGTGTCGGGGGCTGTGGCGGTGCCGAGGAGGCGGGCTCTGTGGCGATCGTGAATCGGGCGACCGGGCGACCGGGCCTGGGACCGTGCGGCCGAGCACGACCCGTGGCCCTGTTCGAGGCCGTGGCGGCGGCACGTTCCGGTCATGGTCAGACCTCTCGGTGGTCGATGCCGAGCAGACTCGCGGCGGCCCGGAAATCGGCGGTGTGGTGGCCGACCGAGAGGGACCAGTGGTGGCCGACGCCCGTCGCGCTCCACGCGTCGACCCACTCGCCGGGATCACGGCCGAAGTCGACGCGGCTGGTGGTGTTGCCGATCTCCAGCAGCGGGCCGGGGACGACGGTGCCCTCGGAGGTGATGAACGACAGGCTGCCGTCGGCGTCCTGGCCGAGGCCGAGGAGGGTGACGGGGCCGTGCTGGACGTCGAACTCCACGCTGACGCCCCAGCCGCGCTTGCCGTGGTAGACACCCAGGCCGCGCAGCAGCGGGTCACGGGCGCTGACGGCGAGGTGGGCCGGCCCGTCGTGGCCCATCTCCACGACGCCGTCCTCGAAGTCGAGCGCCTGGATCTCGGTGAAGGAACCGCCGGCTCCGATGCTCTGCGAGGCCAACTGGGCGACGCTGGTGCGCAGTTCGTACTCACCGGCCGCGGGCACGCCCCGGGCGGTGAGCAGGGAGGCGCCCAGGATCATGCCGGCGCCGAGCCGCTCGTGCAGTTCGCCGTCGAGCCCGCGGTGGTAGTACGCGAGGGTGTCGAGGCCGAAGTCCGCCACGAGCCGGTCGAGTGCGACCGACACGGTCGCTCCCCACGCGAAGTCCTCGTCCACCACGCTGTCGTCGAGGGTGAAGACCCGGCGGGCGAGCGCCATGCGTTCACGGGTCTCCTGCTCGGTCACCTTCTCCACCCGGTGCCGCAGGTCGTCGAACTCCAGCACCTCGACGTGCGAGCCGAACGTCGCCGGCAGCAGGGTCGGATCGGTCGACACGTCGAGCATGCCGGGATACAGATGCCCCATCAGTCCGTGCCGGGCGTGCCGCAGCGCGGCCCGGACGTGTGCGGCCCGGATCCACTGCTCGATGCGCCGCCAGGCCGACTCCTGGCGCAGCCAGCCCGACACCGACCGGAAGGGGATTCCGGCGCGGCGGAAGACATTGCCCACCTCGGGCACGGGGCACTGGCCGCAGTACGCCAGCCAGGCACCCGTGTCGAAGGAGGCGTGGTCCATCCGTTCGGAGGGCTGGAGGTCGATGACCAGGACGGGGGTGTGCGCGCGCCGGGCGATCGGCAGCACCATCGACGAGGTCAGGTACGTCGTCAGGAACAGCACGATCAGGTCGCAGTCCGCCCGGCGGAGCTCCTCGGCGGCGGCCGCGCCTTCCTCGGCGTCGGAGACGAAGCCGACGTCGGTCACCTCCGCGTCCATCTGCCGCAGCCGCTCGGTGACGTACCGGGCCGACTCCCGCAACTGCGGGAGGAGGTCGGGGAACTGCGGCCAGTAGGTGCCGAGGCCGCCCGCGACCAGTCCGATCCGGGTGCGGCGGCGGGGCACTGTGGGCAGCGCCTCGCGCAGAGTGGCGGCGCGGTCCGCGGTCACGGTCGTGGGTTCGGTCGTTGCCATGGGCGGTGTTCCTTCCGAGGTCCGGTGCGGTTTCAGGCCCGGGCCGCTCCCAGACCCGCCGGGGCGGCAGCGGCATCGGGGGAACGCCGGATGAGGACACGGACGATGTACACGCCCGCGACCCCCGAGGCCGCCATGCAGAGGGTGATCGACCAGAGCAGCAGGGACGCGCTGTACTCCATCAGGGCGGGCGTGACGAACGCGACGCCCGCGAAGACCCCCCGTGACAGGGCGTACGTGAGGCCCTGGGTGGTGCCGCGGGTGTCCGGGGGCAGCGTGAGCTGTGACCACACCTTGTAACTGGTCTCTCCCGCAAAGGGGTTGGAGATCTGGTAGAGCACGAAGAAGACGAGCATGCCGACGAGGGCGCCGGCCGTGAGCGAGGCGATGCAGAAGGCGACGACCTGGACGACCGTGAAGACGTAGAACAGCCGGTCGCGCCAGGGGGTGTCGGCGATCCGGACGAAGAAGAAGGTCAGCACCAGCGCGATGGGGAGGAAGACCAGGTTGATCCCGGTGGCCAGGCTCTGCGAGGCACCGCTGACCGTGACCAGCAGATAGGTGCCGAACTGGCCGATGGTGTTGGCGCCGATGCCCCAGGTGACGTAGTAGACGAAGGTCGCGGCCATCGGCAGCAACGCGGCACGGTTCCACACGTTCTTGAGCTCGATGCCGCGCGGGGCGGCCAGCGCGGCCGCCTCCTCCTGCACCGCGGCGTCCGACGGCTCCTCGGCCAGCCGCAGACGGGCGCGGAACTGCCAGGTGAGCAGCGCGGCGACGGCCAGATGGCCGGTGATGATCCGCGCCCCGATCATGCCGGTGTCCGACAGGACGTAGCCGAGGAAGATGGCGACGACGATGCCCAGCACCCACATGACCTGGGTGAAGGACACGAGACGGGCCCGGCCGTCGGCGGGCGCGGCGTCCGAGACCACGGCCAGCGAGGTCGGCAGGTCGGCACCGGCCGCCAGCCCCGCGACGAGCACGCCGGCCAGGAGCACGATGTCGTTCGGCGCCAGCGTGATGACGATGGCGCCCAGCGCGTAGCAGAGGATGTCCAGGTTGTAGACACGGCGGCGCCCGAACATGTCGGCGAGCCGTCCGCCGACCAGGGAGCCGACGGCGATGCAGCCGGTGACGATCGCGCTGATCGCCCCCGCCATCCACACGCCCATGTCGTAACTGTCCCGGTAGATGGCCAGGTTGACGGAGATGCTGACGATGAGCGCGGCATCGAGGTACGAGGCCATGCCCGACAGCGCCGCAACCTTCCAGAGACGTTTGGGGATTGGCGGTTTCGGGTGATCCGGGGCAGCGGAGGTTCGGGCCATGATGCGACTCCGTCGTCTGGGGAGGGGCCGAGCGGAGGGGGACGTCGCGGCTGAAGGGCCGGGTCGCAGTGACTATAGGATTACAAAAACGTTCCAACAAGGGGTCGCGCAAGCATCGGTGGAGGCAGCAGGTGGAGTCTTCGCGCGGTCCGGGATCTGGTGGGGATGTCCCAGGTGTCCTACGGTGAAGCTGCCGTAAAAACGTTTTTGGTCCGTGAGAGCGTCCCAGCCACAGCCGGAGGACCGCATCCGTGATCTCTCCAGTCCTGCAGCAGTTGTTCGACGATCCGCCCCGCGACTTCGGTCCCACTCCGCTGTGGTGGTGGTCGGGCGCGAAGGTCACCCGCGAGCGCCTCGCATGGCAGATGCGCAGATTCGCGGACGGCGGCGTGCACAACCTCGTGGTGATCAATCTGGCGCCCGCCGGCCCCACCTTCGGAGCCCGGACCGACGATCCGGCATGGTTCGGCGAGGAGTGGTGGGCCCGCTTCACCGACGCCTGCCGGATCGCCGGCGAACTCGGCATGCGCCTGTGGTTCTACGACCAGATCGGGTTCTCCGGTGCCAACGTCCAGGGCGGCGTCACCCGCCGACACCCGGAGGCCACCGGCCGGGCGCTGCGCCTGCGCAGGGCCGCCGTCCTGGCGGGCACGGTCGCGCTGCACAGCTCCGAAAGCCTGGTGGGCGCGTACGACCTGACGGGACGACGCCTGCCCGTGGCGACGGACTCCGGTCCCGAAACCGCCCGTATCGCGGCCGCCGACGGGACGGACGTGCAGCTCGTCGTAGCCGTCCCCACCGCGTTCGACTATCTGGACCAGCACGCCGTCGGCCTGCTGCTGGACGCCGTTCATCACGAGTACGACCGCCGGGTCCCCGAGTACCTGGGCAATGTCATCGCGGGAAGCTTCCAGGACGAACTGCCCGGCACGAACTCCTGGAGCCACCGCTTCCCCGAGGAGTTCCGCGCCCGGCGCGGCTACGACCTGCTCGACCACCTGCCGGCCGTGTTCGGCCCGGCCACCCCCCGGACGGCGAAGATCCGCGCCGACTACTACGCCGTCCGCACCGAACTCACCGAAGAGGCCCTCTTCCGGCCGCTCGCCGCCTGGCACGACGAACGCGGCATGCTCATCGGATCCGACCAGAGCAACCCCGCACGCGCCGGCTTCCCCGCCCAGTCGACGCAGCTCTACACCGACTACTTCCGCACCCACCGCTGGTACGGCGCCGCCGGCAGTGACCACCACGGCGACTCCAAGGTGCACTCCTCCATGGCCCACCTCTACGGCCACCAGCGCGTCTGGATCGAGGCGTTCCACTCCTCCGGATGGGGAGGCACCCTGGAGGACACCTACGACTGGCTCCTGCCGTTCCTGCGCAGCGGCGCCAACCTGTACAACCCGCACGCCAGTTACTTCGGCACAGCGGGCGGCTGGTTCGAGTGGGCGCCGCCGTCCACCGACTGGCGGCAGCCCTACTGGCAGGAGTACCCGGCGTTCTCCCGGGCCGTCGCCCGGATCTGCTCGATCATGTCGTGGGGCACCTACAGCGCCGACGTCGCCGTCCTGCACCCCACAGCCACCATGCAGTCCCTCATCCCACTGGACGTGCCCGTCCAGCACTTCGGCGACGGCCGCCTCGGCGACGGCCACGCCGACGTCGACGAGACGCAGCGGCACTACCTGGACCTGTGCGGCACCAACAACTGGCTGAGGCCCCAGATCGGCGCGCTGGACCGGCACCGCGTCTCCTTCGACGTCATCGACGACGCCTCGGTGCAGCGCGCCAAGGCGGCCGACGGCACCCTGCGCATCAGGGACCTGGCGTACACCGCGGTTCTGCTGCCCTCGGCGAGCGTCCTGGAGGAGGCGACGGCGCGCCGGCTGACGGAACTCCTCGACGCCGGCGGACGGGTCGTGGTCGTGGGCCGCCCGCCCGTGGCCGCGGCCGGCCTGGCCGGTGACGACTTGGTCGTCAGGGCACTGCTGGACCATCCGCGGCTGGAGCGGGCGAGCGACGCCGCGGCCGGCGCGGCGGCGGTGGCCGACGCCGCCGGACACGCGACGGGCGAAGTGCCGCTCCTCGTCAGGAGGCAGGGCGACGAGGCCGTCGCCCTGGTGACGGGAGCCTTTCCGGACGCCCGCACCCACCCGCCCAGGGGCAACCACGAGATCGACCCCGCTCGCTACGCCCGCAGTTCGTCGGTCACCGTGCACGCCCCGGTCGCCGAGGCCGAGATCTGGAACCCGGCGACCGGCGCCCGACACCCGGCGCACGTCACTCACTCCAACGACGTCTCGACGATCGAGGTGCCGCTGGACGGCGCCCCCGCCGCCCTCGTCGTATGGCGCGAAGGCACCCCGCCGACCCGGACGGTCGCGCCACCACCGGGCCCGGCGCGGACGATCGACGTCTCGACCGGCTGGACGGGCCGACTGGCCCCGACCATGGACAACACCTGGGGCGACCTGGCGCTGCCCGCGGGCTCGTCCGTCGACGAGCCGCAGATCTGGACCATGCGGTGGACGGAGACCGACGGGCCCGACGCGGGGTGGGAGCAGACGAGGGCGACGTACGGCAACCGGGTGCGCGTCCTGCCTCCGGTGCCCGCCGACCGGGCCCCCGACCCGTTGGACGGCGCCCGTGCCGAACAGGTACTGGCCGGAGAGCTGCCCCTCGCACCCCCGGATGCGGGCTGGGGCGTCTCGCTGTACTCGTCGAGCCGCGGGATCCCGGATCCGGACGGGCTGCTCGGCAACAAGGGGCTGGTGCCCGAGGAGTTCGTACGGGTCCCCGTGCCCGGGAGCGGAACGGTCGCTCGGGTCCGGTCGATCGTGGAGACGGACCACCGCGGACCCGCCGAACTGCACATCGGCGCGGCGGCGGCCAAGCGGGTGTGGTGGAACGGCGAGCGGCTGGACACGGGCAGCGGCTACCTCGCGTCCGCCCGGGTGGAGGTGGAGCGGCCCCGCAACGTGCTCGAGTACGAACTGTCGGAAGCCGAGGACCGGCCGTCGCTGATCGCGGGCGCCGCCGGCACACCGTTGGGCAGCTACTTCTGCCTGTCCCGTCCCGGCGGGTTCACACCGCGCCCGCAGTTCATGTGTCTGCCGGACGGCGTACGTTCGGACGGCAGCGTGACCTACCGCGGACGGCTGCGACTCCCGCGCGACGGCACCGAGACGGTCCTCGTCGTGGGCGCCGCGGCGGGCGTCACCGTGTTGCTCGACGGGGCGGTGGTGGCGCGCCAGGAGAAGGCGGAGTACTACGAGTCCGACTGGGGCGCGGTCCCGACGTTCTTCCGCCACCGGCTGACCCTCGGGACGGGCGAGCACGTACTCGAGGTGGTCACCGATGGCGGGCCCGCACGGGAGGCGGTCTTCATCGACCTGGTGGCAGGCGCCGAGTCGACCGCGTTGGTCAGCGGCGCCGGCTGGGAGGCCGAAACCGCTGGGTGGCAGGGGCGTACCGTCGAACACGAGGGCCGCTGGGGGGAGTTGCAGCACTGCTACGCCGCGGTACGGCCGCACCCGTTGCCGGACACCGAGTGGCTCACGGGCGCACCGGTGTTGGGTGCTGCCGTACTGCCGCTGCGGTCCACGGACGACGTCCGTGAGGCGGCACAGCGCTTCCGCTTCACGGTGCCGCCCGGCACCGTGTCGGTCGACCTGCCGCTGCGGCTGCCCGCGTCGGTTCGGGTGGGAGACGGCCCTCAGCAGGCGCTCGCGAAGCCGGTGCTGACGCTGGATCAACCGCTGCGAGAGCCGACGGAGTTCGAGGTCGTCACCTCGCCCACGGCTCTGCTGCGGGGCGGTTCCGCCTGGCGAGGACCGGTGCGCGTGCACACCGTACCGGCGCCGCTGCCGCTGGGGGACTGGCGTTCCCTGGGGCTGGGCGGCTGGAGCGGCGGCGTGACGTACTCGCGGTCGCTGGAGGTGCCGTCCGGGCCGGACCCGGTACTGGATCTGGGCCGGGTGCGGGGCAGCGTCACGGTCCTTCTCGACGGGGAGCGCGTCGGCGAGGCGTTCTGTGCGCCGTACCGCTTCGAACTCCGCGGCGCCGCCGGGCGTACCGTCCGCATCGACGCGACCGTCCACAACACCCTGGCCCCCTATCTGGCCGAAGCCACACCGACCGCCTGGGCCTTCCCCTACCAGCTCTCGGCGGGGCTGCTGGGGCCGGTGACGCTACGGATTCCCGGGCCCGGCTGAGAGGCTGAGGAACGCAGGGTTCAGGGAGCGGAAGGCGCCCGGGTGGATTCCCGCAGTACGAGGTCGGGCGCGAACACCCGTGTCTCATGGGCGTGTTCCGCGCGGGCCTCCACCTCGTCGAGCAGCATCTCGACGGCCGCCCTGCCGAGCTCCTCGACCGGCTGCCTGATCGTCGTCAGGGTCGTTCCCACGAAGCTCGCGATGTCGAGGTCGCCGTAACCGACCACCTGCACGTCCTCGGGAACCTTCACGCCCCGCTCGCCCAGGCCGCGGCACAGCCCCGCGGCGAGGAAGTCGTTGGTGCAGAAGACCCCGTCGGGCAGGTCGTCGAGCCCGCGGGCGATCTCCATGCCGTACGCCACCGTCATCTCCCCGGCGACGACCTGGCCCAGCCGTGCCGCACGCCGGCTGCGCACGGCCTGCCGGGCGCCCTGGTACCGGTCGGCGCACTGCCGGATCCCGCGCTCACCGTTGACGACGAGGAGGTCGCGCGCTCCGCAGTCCAGGAGGTGCTGCACGGCGATACGGCCGCCGGCGATGTCGTCGACGGAGACGGAACAGCCGTCCTGGGCCGGCATCGCACGGTCCGCCAGCACCAGCGGGATGCCGCGCTCGCGCAGCCGCGTGAGCCGGGTGGGGTCAGCGCTGAGCGGAACCACCACGGCGCCGACGGCCCGTTGCTCGACGAGCATGGTGAAGTAGCCCTGCTCCCGCTCCGGCGCGTCCCCGCTGTCACAGAGAACGAGGGAGTAACCGTGGTCGTACGCCGCGTCCGCGGCGCCCCGTGCGATGCGCGAGTAGAAGGAGTTGGCCACGTCGGGCAGCACCAGGCCGATCGAGGACGAGTGCCCGGTCCGCAGACCGGCGGCTCCCGGATGGGGGACGTAGTCGAGTGCGGCGACCGCGTCGCGGACCCGCTCGGCGGTGAGGGCGTTGACGCGCTCGGGCCGGTTCAGGACATTCGACACCGTGGAGACCGAGACCCCGGCGGCGGCCGCGACGTCCTGAATGCGGGCGGGGCGAACCGAAATGGTGTCCACCCCCCTGCTGTTGCAGTCGCGCGACCAGGCACGACGTGGTCCTCATGGGCGACGGCAAGTCTACCCCGACGGCGCCTGGAACGTTTTACGTCACCAGGAACACGGTCTTGACATGCCGACGAGTCTCGAAAGTGGCGCAAACGAATGTTGCAGCCCTGTTTCCTGAGGCCCAAGTTGGACAGTGCGGGAGCGCTCCCACGGCCCCCGTTCACACCTGAACCGACCCCACTCGGGAAAGGCAGGAACCAGAAAACCATGACTTGGCATGATCGCGACAAACGAACCCGATCTCGTCTCACGTTCGGCCTCAGCGTGCTCACCGCGCTGCTGATCTGCCTGATCCCGTGGAGCGGCACCGCCGCCGCCCACGGTTCGGTCGTCGACCCGGCATCCCGCAACTACGGCTGCTGGCTCCGCTGGGGCTCCGACTTCCAGAACCCGGCCATGGCACAGGAAGACCCCATGTGCTGGCAGGCGTGGCAGGACAACCCCAACGCCATGTGGAACTGGAACGGCCTCTACCGCAACGGCTCCGCCGGTGACTTCGAAGCGGTCGTCCCCGACGGGCAACTGTGCAGCGGCGGCCGGACCGAGGGAGGCCGTTACAACTCCCTGGACGCCGTGGGTCCCTGGAAGACGACGGACGTCACCGGCGACTTCACCCTGCAGCTGTACGACCAGGCCAGCCACGGCGCGGACTACTTCCTGGTCTACGTCACACGCCAGGGCTTCGACCCCACCACCGAACCACTGACCTGGGACGACCTCCAACTGGTCACCAGGACCGGCAGCTACGGCCCCAGCCAGAACTACTCGATCGACGTGAGCACGTCGGGGCTCAGCGGCCGCCACGTCGTCTACACCATCTGGCAGGCATCGCACATGGACCAGACGTACTTCCTGTGCAGCGACGTGAACTTCCGCTGAGCCGGCGGATGCCCACGACCATCGGACCCCGCCGGACTGGGCCGCGTCCGGCGGGGCACCCGATCCGCCCGCCGACTTCGCCGACTTCGCCGCACTCGCCGATCAGGACACGTCGGCCACCGAGAAGATCCCCGGCCCGGTGACCCCGTACAGCACGCCCCCCGCCAGCAGCGGCGGCACCGCACTCGGGGTCAGTTCCTCGAAGGAGCTGCCCTCCGTGTCGAAGGACGGGGCGGTGCGCCCGATCTCCTTGCCGGTGCGCGGATCGAGGGCCAGGATGCTGGTGTCCGGCATCATGACGTACAACCGGCCCTGGTGATAGGCCGGTTCGCTGAAGACGCGCAGCTCGCGCGAGCTGGTCCACAGCGGCTTCCCGCGTTTGAGATCGAGGGCGAGCAGGGTCTCGTTGCCGTAGTCGAAGAGGTACATGGTGTCGCCGTGCACCAGCGGCGGTGCTTCCGGCTCGACGCTCCAGGGGAAGTCGACTCGGCGGGTCTTCCCACTGCCGAGGTCCTGGACGAAGAAGGCGGCGGAGACCCCGGTGCCGTCCTCCCACCGCGCGTAGTACGCCGTGTCGTCGTGGACCGTGGCCAGCCACAGATCGCCCTTCGGCGCCTCGACACTGCCCAGCGTCCTTCCGGTGCGTGCGTCGAGGCGGGCGATTCCGCCGGAGCCGCCGCGCAGATCGGCGTAGAGGGTGTCCTTGGGGCCCGCGTAGAAGGGGCTCGACGAGGTGGACGTCAGCTCGCGGCGCCACAGTTCCTCACCCGTGCCCGGCTCGTACGCCGCATAGCGCGCGGTGTCGGAAGGCCCGAGCTCGTCCAGTCGTACGACCAGCACCCCGCTCAGTGACTCGAACCCGCCCACCGGACCGTCCAGATGCCACAGCCGCTGTCCGGTCCTGCCGTCGAAGGCGTCCACTCCCTCGGAGCGGTCCGCGCTGCCGACGAACACCACACCGTCATGGACGACGGGCTCGCGCAGCGAGAAACTGCTGACCTCCTTCTGGCTCATGGGCTTCGTCCAGTCCACCCGGCCGGTCGCGGGGCTCAGCCGTGTCAGGGCGACCTGTGAGGAGGAGCAGAAGACGCCGAGCGGGTCAGGTGTGCACGCCGGGCCGAGGGCCATCGGCTCGTCCTCGTCCGGCGCCAGCGTGTTGCGCCACGGCTTCCAGCCGGGCGGTGCCGAACCATTGGGCGTCGCCTGCTGGCCCGTCGCCTGCGGGCCGGCCTGGCCGGCCTCGTCGACCGTGCTCGCCGGGTCGTCGGCCACCACGGCGACCGAAGCCGCCACGACCACGCTGAGGAGGGCCGCGCCGACGAGGCCGTTCCACAGCTTTTTCCTACGGGGCTTCTGTCCGGTCGGCCCGTCGCCCGGGGACGGCAAGGTCGCGTGTCCCGACAGCGTGGTCACCGGGATCCGGGACGACTCCGTACGGCCCTCCTCGTCGGGCAGCTCCTCCGGCAGCCCGGCCAGCGCGTCCAGCACCTCGCTCGACGTCGGCCGGTTCTCCGGCTCCTTCGCCAGACAGGCCGACACCAACGGACGCAACGGCTCGGGCAGTTCACCCAGCTCCGCCTCGCTGTGCACGGTGTTGTACGCGGCGAGATAGGCGTTCTCCGCCTCGAAGGGGCTGTGCCCGGTGGCCGCGTACACCAGGACCGCGCCCAGCGAGAAGACATCCACGGCGGGGCCGACCTCACGGGGGCGACTGAACTGCTCCGGTGCCATGAACGGCGGCGAGCCCATCACCATGCCCGTCTGGGTACGGACGTCACTGCTGGCCGCGCGCGAGATGCCGAAGTCGATGACGCGCACCGCCCCGTCGTCGCCCTCGCCCTCCACCAGGAGCACATTGCTCGGCTTGAGGTCCCGGTGCACGACCTCGGCCCGGTGGATCTCCCGCAGCGCCTCGGCGAGTTCGGTGCCGAGACGGCGCAGCGCGTGCCAGGCCAGCGGACCCGCCTCGTCGACCCGCTCGGCGAGCGTGCGGCCCGGGACGAACGCGGTGGCCATCCACGGCCGTTCCGCGTCCGGGTCGGCGTCCACGACCGGTGCGGTGAAGGCACCGCTGACCCGGCGCGCGGCGGCGATCTCCTGTCGGAACCTGGCCCGGAACTCGGCGTTGTCGGCATACCTGGTGTGCACGACCTTGACGGCGACGGCCCGCCCCGACGCCGATCTGCCGAGGTAGACGACGCCCATGCCGCCGGTCCCGATCCGCGATTCGATCCGGTAACCGCCGACGGACCGTGGATCGTCCTCGCGCAGAGTCACCGTGTCTCCTTCACCCACTCGTGGCCGGGACGGTTCCGATCCGGACTCTTCTGACAGGGACCGCTCACTCTAGTGCCCGGTCGCCGGGCCCTTCTGGTGAACAACCGGCGCGGGCACCCGCCGTCGACCTGGTTCCGTAGGGTCTCAGCCGCGGGCGGTCGGCTTCCGGACGGGGGAATTGACGCCACGGGTCTGATACCGAGTGGTCGTCGGTCAGCCGGCAGGCCGGCCGGTGCGGGCCGTCGAGCGAGAGGCCGGGTCGGCGTTGGCGCCGGGCAGGAGGCGCGATGCGTCCAGGGTGAAGCCGACCGGAGTCCCGCCGCCGGTTCGGGCAGCCGCGAACACGGTGCCGCCGTGCGTCTCGGCGACGTCGCGGACGATGGCCAGACCACCGCATCCGCCCGTTCGGGGCGGGCCGACTGATGGCGGACCTGCACCTGACCTACTCCGACGTCGGCGCGGCCGACGTGCTGCTGCTATGCCTGACCGGGCAGAACTACTGTGCGACGCGGGAACGGGTCACGCAATCCCCCACGGATCGGGCCTTCGGCTGCACGTAATTCCCCCCCCCCGGCCCCGGTCCGGTGACCGGCTCAGACGGCTACACGAATTGGCATAGCGTCCGCACGTCCGTAGGCGAGCACCTGGGCGAGGACTTCGCGGAACAGGACGACGTCCTCGGCCGGGGCTTCCATCACGGCCTCGATCTCGCTGTCGCTCAACCGCAGGTCATCCAGCGCTTCAGGGTCGAGCGAGACGCTGAGGACGTTGCCCGTCAGAACGGCTTCGCGTACACAGCCATACGCGGTCCCCTGTCCGGCTGTGACCAGGCAGTGTGTGTCCATGCCCAAGGCGACCTCCTGATCATCTGGGTCATCCTCGCCCGCCATGAACATCAAGACGAATCCGCTTCCGTCCTCCCCCTCGGCGAGAGCAGCTTCAGTGAAGTAGCCGTCAGGGTCGATCTCTGTTGTGGCGACACGAGCAGTGAATCGGTATGTCATGACGGGGTTCTATCAGCGCGTTCAGCCGAAGCAGGACTCAGGAGCCGGGCGCCGACGTTTCACCTCGAAAATGACGGTGCCCACGACGTGGCCTCCGGGATCCCCCTGGGGAAGATCGTGAACTTCTGGCGGGGGATTGCGTGAGCGTCCACAGCAGGTGAACCGCGACTGACCGACATCGGAAGCAACAGCTCGCTATAGGCGAGAGAAGCGGTGGCCGTCGTCGCGTCCGTCGCGGTACTCGCCGTGGTCGCCCGAGGCGCGGCCCCCCAGCGCGTACCCGCCGGGGCCGGATGAGGCAGACGTACCGCCCCGCTTGCATGCTCATGTCACGGATACGTCATCGGTATTGCCGTGTAGCACTCCTGACGGAGGCTCATCTGGCACCTCCGGTCTCATCAGTTGCCCACCCCCCACGTGACCGGGTTGATCGGACGTCGCGTCCGGGCACGCGGGCGCGGGTGAGGAGGAGTGGATGGCTGCTGCAGAGAGATCCACGGCATCTCGGCGTGACTTCCTGCGTTCCGTCGGGGTCGCGGGCGGCGCGGGAGTGCTCTACTCGGCGATGGGCGCACTGGGCCTCGCGCCGGTGCCGGATGTACAGGCCGCGGACTACCGGGCGCCGGGCAGGAGCGACTTCGCGCTCAGCGGGCGGAGCGCGAAGAAGGTCCTGATACTCGGCGGCGGCATCGCCGGCCTGGCCACCGCCTACGAACTAGGCAAGGCCGGCTACGACTGCCGGATCCTGGAGGCCAAGGACCGGCCCGGTGGTCGCAACTGGACGGTACGCGGGGGTACTTCGCTGACCGATCTGGACGGGCGCAAACAGACCGCGTCGTTCTCCAAGGGCCAGTACATGAACGCCGGGCCCGCCCGGCTGCCCCAGTCGCACGTCACGCTCGAGTACTGCAGGGAACTCGGCGTCCCCGTCGAGGTGTTCACCAACCAGAACGCCAACGCGTACATCTACCACGAGAACAGCGCCGCGCTCGCGGGACAGCCGATGCGCTGGCGCACCGCGAAGGCCGACGTCTACGGCTATGTCTCCGAGTTGCTCGCCAAGGCCACCGACCAGGGTGCCCTGGACGCGCAGCTCACCGCCGCCGACAAGGAACGGCTGATCGCCTTCCTGCAGAACTTCGGCGCCATCAAGGGCAAGGCGGACGGCTACGCGTACACCGGCAGCGACCGGCGGGGCTACTCCGTCGAGCCCGGTGCCGCCTTCGAGGAGGGCACGGTGCTGGGGCCGGTGCCCTCGATGTCGGACGTCATCGCGAGCGGCGTCGGGCAGCGCTTCTCCTTCGAGTTCGGCTACGACCAGGCCATGCTCATGTTCCAGCCGGTGGGCGGCATGGACGCCATCCCGTACGCCCTCGCCGAGGCCATCGGGCGGGACCGGATCACGTACGGCGCCGAGGCGCTGGAGGTCAAGAACCTCCCGGACGGCGCCGAGGTCACCTACAAGGACGACCGGGGCCGTACCCGCACCCGGTACGCCGACTTCGTCGTCGCCGCCGTGCCGCCCATGGTCATGGCCCGCATCAAGCACAACCTCGGCACGAACGTCACCGCCGCGCTGAAGTACCCGGCCGCGACACCCGTCGGCAAGGTGGGCCTTGAGTACGGCAGCCGCTGGTGGGAGACCGACGAGCACATCTACGGCGGGATCACGCCCACCGACACGGACCTGGCCACCATCTGGTACCCGTCCTACGGCCACTTCGGCCGCCGCGGCACCCTCATCGGCTACTACAACTTCGGCGCGAACGCTCTCGCGTACAGCGCCCTGCCGCACGAGGAACGGGTCGCGCGGGCGGTGAGCCGCGGCGTGAAGATCCACGGCGAGAAGTACCGCAGCGAACTGGAGCACGCCTTCAGCGTGGCCTGGCACCGCACCCCGCACATCGAGGCCGGCTGGGTGGGCTGGCCCTCGCAGGACGGCCCGGAGTACAAGCTCCTCAACCAGCCCGCCGGACACGTGTACTTCGCCGGGGACTGGCTCAGCCACGTCATCGCCTGGCAGCACGGCGCGTTCACCTCGGCCCGCAAGGTCGTGACCGACATCCACGAGAGGGTGATGGCCGCATGAGCCGGCGCACGAAGGTTGTCATCGGTACGGTCCTGACCGCCTCGCTCCTCACGGGCGGCACCGCGCTCGCCGACGCCCGGGGCTGGTGGCCCGGCCCGAGGGAAGTGCGGGTCATGCTGCCCTCCGGGCAGTCCAACCCGGCCATCGCGAACGGCGTGGCGACCGGCGGGGAGGTGGCCGGGTACCAGAGCAGCGGTCTCGGGCCCTCCGCGCTCAACCCCTCGGCGCCGGACGGGACTCCGGAGCGCTACACCGACCCGGCCCTCACCGAGGGCGCCGCAGGCGTCACGATCACCGAGGCGCAGGCGCTCGTCGTGCTGCGCAACATCAAGACCAACCTGGAGGCCGCGGGCCTCAGCCCGGCCGCCGTCATCACGATGAAGTGCTACCTGATGAAGCCGCCCGGCGCCGAAACGGCCGACTACGCGGGCTGGAACCGTGCGTACCGGCAGTTCTTCGCCAACATCGACCTGACGACACATCAGGTCGTGCCGGTGCCCATGGGTACGTCCGCCCCCAAGGCGCCGCTGCTCGCCAACAAGGCCCGTCCGGCGCGGGCCACGATGGAGGTCGCCTCACTGGCCGTCAAGGGCTGGCTGGTGGAGGTCGAGGTCACCGCGACGTACGGCAAGCGCTGAAGGGTGAAGTCCGGCGGACAAGTGCCGGGGCGGGGTCCGCGAGCGGGCCCCGCCCCGTACGTTTCCACCAGTGGTCTCTTCTGTCCGGCACACCAACTCCGTGTACTGGGAGCTTCCTTGGACATCGACGACGCCTCCGTCACCTCAGAGCCCTCCCGTTTCGGTCCTCTCTCCCGCCGCAGATTCCTCCGGACCACCGCCGCGGCCACGGCGCTCGTCACCGTCGGCCCGCCGGTCGCGGCCGCCGCCTCCGGTGCCACCACCCTCTCCTTCACCGCCGCCACGGGCGGTTCCGCGACCCTCGCCCCGTCCGGTGACCGGCTGGTCGCCGAGGTCCAGAACGTGCTCTGGTCCGTTCCGCGGGACGGGGGCACCGCCGTCGCGCTGACCCCGCCCGGCCTCGAACCCACCCGCCCGCAGTTCTCGCCCGACGGCAGCCGTCTCGTCGTGTGCGCCTATCGCGGCGGAGGCTTCCACCTCTGGACGCTGCGGCCCGACGGCTCCGGGACGCGGCAGCTCACCGACGGGCCGTGGGACGACCGGGGCCCGGCCTGGTCACCGGACGGCACCCGGATCGCGTTCGCCTCCGAGCGCGGCGGCGACACCGTGACCGGCGCCCCGTACCGGATCTGGGTCCTGGACCTGCGCACCGGCACGCTGACCCGGCTCACCGGGCGCCCCGGCCAGCAGGGCCCCGGGCAGGACACCGCCTGGGAGGACTTCGACCCCACGTGGTCGCCGGACGGTGAACGCGTGCTCTTCGTGCGCGCTGTCGTCACCCCGGCGGGCGCCCTCCGAGCGGCCACCGTCGCGTCGGTGCCCGCCGACGGCTCGGGTCCGGTCACCACCGAGCACGCCGACGACTCCGGCGCCCAGGTCATGACCCCCGCCGTCTCGCCTGCCGGCTGCCTGGCCTACCTGCGCACCACGGCCGCGCCCGCGGCCTCCTGCACGCTCGTCGTGGACGGCTCTCCGGTCGCCGTCGAGGGCGACGTCCTCCCGGCGCCGCCCCGCTGGACGGACGGCGAGCGGCTGCTCCTCACGGTCGACGGACACTTCCGCCTGGTCGACCCGGACGCGCCGGGCGACGGCGAGGAGATCCCGTTCATGGCCACGCTGCCCGTGGACCGGCCCAACTACCGCGAGAAGGCGTACGACTTCGAAGGCGCCGGCATCCGTCCCGTCCGCGCGCTGCACCTGCCCGCCCTGTCACCGGACGGCCGCCGCGTCGCCTTCGCCGCGCTCAACGCGCTGTGGACCGCCGACACCACCGGCGGCCGCGCGCCCCGCAAGGTCCTTCACGTGCCCTCGACCCGCTATGTGTCGGCGCCGACATGGACGCCCGACGGCACGGCGCTGGTGTACACCGACGACCGCGACGGCCTGTTCGCCGTACGGCGCCGCGACCTCACCTCCGGCGAGGAGACCGTGCTCGCCGAGGGCGGCCGCGTCTTCCCCGCCCTCTCGCCCGACGGGACCCGGCTGGCCTGCCTGGACTTGTCCGGCAACCTGGTGGTGCGCGATCTGTCCGACGGCAGCGAACGCAACCTCGCCGCGCCACTCGGCGGGGGAGGGCTGCCCGGCCGCCCCAGCTGGTCGCCCGACGGCCGCTATGTGGCGCTGTGCGACCGCAACCGCCTGGGCCAGCGCTTCCGCGAGGGCTACAACCTCATCCGGGTCGTCGACACCACCACCGGAACGGCCGTCCTGCACGCGCTGGCCCCGCACACCTCGCTCTCCGACCGCTACGACTCCGGCCCCGTCTGGTCCCCGGACGGCCGCTGGATGGCCGTCGTCGCCGAGTCGGCGTTGTGGCTGCTGCCGGTCCGCGCCGACGGCACCCCCGACGGCGAACCCCGCCTCCTCACCACCGAACCCGCCGACCACCCGTCCTGGTCCGCCGACGCCCGCACCCTGCTCCATCTGTCCGCGGGCACCCTGCGCCTGATCGACATCGGCAGCGGCAAGGCCCGTACCGTCCGCGTCCCGCTGGACTACCGCAGACCGCGGCCGGCCGACACCGTCGTGCACGCGGGCCGCTTCTGGGACGGCACCGGGCCGGACGTCCGCGAGGACATCGATGTCGTGATCCGCGACGGCCGTATCGCGGAAGTCGCCCCGCACCGTACCGGCCGCCCGGCCGCACACCAGGTCGACGCGAGCGACCGCACCGTGATCCCGGGCCTGTGGGACGCACACACCCACCCCTGGCAGAGCACCTACGGCGGCCGCCAGACGGCGCTCCAAGTCGCGTACGGCATCACGACGGCCGTCTCGCTGGGCGGATTCGCCTACGAGCAAGCCCGCGTCCGCGAGGCGGTCGCCGCCGGTGCCCTCGTCGGACCCCGGCTCCTGTCCACCGGCGAACTCCTCGACGGGGCGCGCGTCGCCTACAGCATGGGCCGCGCCCACCGCACCCACGAGGGTCTGCGTCGCTCGCTGGCGCGGGCGGCCGCGCTGGACTGGGACTTCGTGAAGACGTACGTACGGGCTCCCGGCTGGGTGATGAAGGAGGCCGCCGACTTCGCGCACGACCGGCTCGGCGTGCGCAGCGGCAGCCACCTGTGCACTCCGGGCGTCCAGCTGGGACAGGATCTGACGACCCATCTGCAGGCCACCCAGCGACTGGAGTTCGGGCACGCGACCTCTGCCACGGGACGTGCCTACCAGGACGTCGAGGAGATCTACACCCGCGCCGGCTTCCACCTCGTCGCCACCCCGTTCACGGCACAGCCCCTGCTCGGGGCCGACCCCGCGCTCGCGGACGACCCGCGTGTCACCACGCTCATGCCGCCGTGGGACACCGCGCTCGTCCGCCAGCAGGCCGGGCAGCCGCCCACCGCCACCCAACTGGCCACCCTGGGCAGGGAGATGGACGTCTACCGGCGGATTCTCGCGGGCGGCGGACTGATCGCGCTCGGCACGGACCAGCCGCTCGTCCCGGTCGGGCTGCACCTGCACCTGGCCCTACGGGCACTGCACCGCGCCGGCCTGTCACCGGCCGAGGCGCTGCGCACCGCCACCGTGCTGCCCGCGCGCGTCTTCGGCGCCGACGCCGACCTGGGCACTCTGGAGGAGGGCAAACTCGCCGACCTCACGGTCGTCGACGGCGACCCCTTCACCGACTTCGCCACCCTGATCCGCACGGTGGCGGTCCTCCGAGGCGGTGTCCTCATCGAACAGGCGGACCTGGTCGACGCCTTCGGGGCCGCCACCACGCGGAGTTACGAACCGCAGCAGGCGGCTTCGGCCGAAGACTGGCTGGAGGTCAGCCGGCGTATGCGACGCGACGGGTGCTGCGATCCGGAGAGCGGGGGCTGAACGCAGGGCAGGGACCGGGCTTTGGCCCTGGTTGCCACCCTCAGCCGGCGAAGCCACCGCCTGACAGGGGCGTTCGGGCGTACCGAGGAAGAGGGGCGGGCCGGCCACCGGCCCGCCCTTCGGCGAGGCAACCGCACGGGCGAGGCGAACGTGGCCGTCAACCGCCGCCCATTCGGTCCGCCAGGCAGGCGAGGTACAGGGCCATGGTCGCCCGGTGGTCGCGCAGCGGGCGACCGGTGATCTGCTCGATCTTGTTCATCCGGTAGACGACGGTGTTGCGGTGGATGTGCAGCGCCGCGGACGCCCGTACGAGGTTGAACCCGCTCTCGCACCACGCGGTGACCGTGTCGCGGAGCACCGGCCAGTCTGGCTGGGCGCGCAGGTCCGCGGCCGTGAGGTCGAGCAGACGGTTGCGGGCGGACTGGCCCACCGCCGCGAGAACCTGGTGGACCCGCAGGTCGGATATGAGATGGACGGGGGAGCTGTTCGCCGGCCGGGCGCCGAGGCGGAGGGCGTCGCACGCGTCCTGGTAGGAGTCGTGCAGACCGCCGACGGAGGTGGCCGGCTCACCGATCCCCACCCGGGCGGCGAGGCCGTCCTGCGCGGCGATCACATCGGCGACCCGCCGGCAGTCGGCGATCAGGGACGCCATCGAACCCCGGGCCGGAAGCCGGTGCAGGACGCCGATCCATCCGGGAGCCGTACCGGCCACGATGTCCTGAGGGTCGGCGAAGACCTCGCGGACGGTGCGCAGCAGTTCCGAACGGATCAGGGCCATGTCCTGCGTGGGGGCGCCCCGCCGTCGCGCGGCCGCGTCCGGAACGGTCACTTCGAGGGCCACGGCGACCCGTCGCAGCCGTAGGTCGAAGCCGAGTTCGGCGGCCCGGAAGACGAGGAAGTCGCCTTCGACGACCTGGGGATCGTAGGCGGCGATGTCGGCGAGCAGCGTCTCGGCGGCCCGCTCCGCGAGCAGGCGGGAGCGCAGCATCACGGATTCCCTCAGCAGGATCTCCGTCTGACGCTTCACCAGCAGGCCGAAGCGGCGTACCTGGGCGGGCGTCCCGGTGATCCCGACGGTGCCGACCGCGCGTCCGCCGGTGACCAGCGGCAGTGTGACCCCGGGGCGTACCCCTTGCAGTCGCTGGGCCTGCGAGGCGTTGTGTGTGGCGGGTTCCTGAGTGCGGACGACTTCGACGGACGCCTCGTGGAAGCTGCCGACCCGGCTGCTGTCGCCGCTGCCGATGACCATGCCCTCGGCATCGGTGATCAGTACGTTGAAGCCGATGACGGCGGAGGTGTCCCCGGCGATCTCCTGCGCGAGGGACGGGCTCAGCACGGGTGTTCCTCCCGTCGAGGGCGGGCCGGGTTGGACGCACCGTACAGGGGACCGATCGATTTCGGCCACAACTACGTACGAAGTGAACGGTGACGCGCGGCTGGTTGATCCCTAGCTTTGGGCCCCATCACATCCCCGCCGGGGGCACAGCGCGGTGAACGGCGGGCTCCTTTCAGCGCACCTACGGAAGGCCCGGGCCGATGACTCGTGTGCGTTCTCTCGTATCCACTGTGACCGCCCTCCTCCTGCTCTCCTCCGTCGCCGCCTGCGGCTCCGACAGCGACGAGGCCCCGAGGAACGTGTCCGCGAAGACCGCCGCCCTGGGCACGCTCACGCCCGGCGTGATCAAGGTGGCCGTCCAGCCGTACGCGCCCTACACCAGTGTCCAGGGCGACAAGATCGTCGGACTGGACGGCGACATCCTCACCTACGTGGCCAAGAAACTGGGCCTTGAGATCAAACCCCAGGTCACCGACTTCGCCGGCATGCTCGCCGGAGTGCAGTCACGCCGGGTGGACATCACCATCGGCGGCGTCGCCTGGTCCGCCGACCGGCAGAAACAGGGCCTCTTCACCGACCCGCCCTACTACTCGCCCCCGGCGATGGCCGTCCGCAGCGGCAAGACCTACAAGACGGTCGACGACCTCAAGGGCCTCGACCTCGGAACCGTCGAGGGCTACGTCTGGGTGAAGTCCATCCAGTCCGTGCCCGATGCCAAGCTGCACGCCTACCCGGACGCCACCGGGGTGTTCGACGACCTCGGCGCGGGCCGCGTCGACGTCGGCTTCCTCGACCCGCTGATCATCGTCGCCGCGCAGAAGGAGCGTCCGGAGCTGAAGATCAGCACGCAGTACCTGACACCGCCGACCGCGGCCGAGGTCAAGGCCCAGCCCGACTACCAGTACTTCCAGCCGTACCAGACGGGCTTCTATCTGCCCAAGCAGGCCACCAAGCTGGAGAAGGCGATCTCCGCACAGATCGACGCCATGTACGCGAACGGCGAGATGGCCAAGCTCGTCGAGAAGTACGGCGGCGACCCCGAGCAGTTCCTGAAGCCGTCCGCCGACGTCGCCACCGCGCGCAGAGGCGTGGACCGGCCGCAGGACTGGACACCGCCGTCCGTCGGCCAGTGAGGGGATGACATGTCCGGTCTCTTCCAAGTCCCCTGGTCCGACTACCAGTCAGACCTGCTCGACGCACTCGGGCGCACCGTCTCGTACACCGTCGTGAGCTTCGTCGGCGCGGTCCTCCTCGGCCTCGCGGTCGCGCTGCTCCGGATCAGCAAGGCGCGGCCCCTCCGCGTCCTCGCCGCCGTCTACACGGAGATCTTCAAGAACATCCCGCTCCTCGCGATCATCTTCCTGACCTACTTCGGCCTCGCTTCGGCCGGACTCCGGCTGGACGTGTTCACCGCCGGCTGCCTCAGCCTCGTCGTCTTCTACGCCGCCTACCTGTCCGAGATCTTCCGCTCCGCGATCAGCGGAGTGCACGCCGGACAGACCGAGGCCGGCGAGGCGCTGGGGCTGGGCCGGGTCGGCATCTTCGCCCATGTCGTCCTGCCGCAGGCCGTCCGGCAGGCCCTGCCCGGCACCAACACCATGCTGGTCGACCTGCTCAAGTCCACCTCGCTGCTCGTCACCGTCTCCGCGGCCGAGCTGATGTCCGAGGGGCGGCTCATCACGTCGGCCACCTTCCGGGCGCTGGAGGTCTACCTGGTCATCTCCGCCGTCTACTTCGCCCTGTGCTACCCGCTCTCCCAGCTGCTCCTGCTGCTGGAACGGAAGGTACGGGCGGGCGTCCCCCTGTCCCCGTGGCGGCGCCGACGGGTGCGCGCCGCCCGCGCCCTGCTCGCCGCCGACCTCGGCGCCGGCCGCACAGCAGAGCTCAAGCAGAAGGAGACGGCGGCATGACCGAACCCGTCACCACGGCGGAAGCCGTGCCACCGGCCCGCACCGACGCGGTCGTACGGATCGAGGGGCTCAGCAAGTCCTTCGACGGCCGACTGGTGCTCGACCAGGTGAACCTGGAGGTCGACCGCGGCCGCATCGTCAGCGTCATCGGACAGAGCGGCGGCGGCAAGACGACCCTGATGCGCTGCGTCAACCTGCTGGAACGGCCGGACCGCGGCACGGTCGAGGTGGCCGGCGAAGTGGTCCACCACGGCGGCCGGACGGTCTGCCGGGACCTGCCCCGGCTGCGCCGCACCGTCGGCATGGTCTTCCAGCGGTTCAACCTCTTCCCGCACCTCACCGCGGTCGAGAACGTCGTCCTGGCCCAGCGCAAGGCGGGCGTCCCCGAACCGGAGGCGCTGGAACGGGCCGTCGCGCTGCTGCGCCGGGTCGGCGTGGCGCACCGCGGCCTCGCCCGGTCCGACCAGCTCTCCGGCGGGGAACAACAGCGCGTCGCCATCGCACGGGCGCTCGCGCTCAGGCCGGAGGTGCTGCTCTTCGACGAGCCGACCTCCTCCCTCGACCCGGAGGCCACCCGCGAGGTCCTGGCCGTCATGCGGGAACTGGCCGCGGACGGAATGACGATGCTGCTCGTCACCCACGAACTGCCCTTCGCACGCGAGGTGGCCGACCACGTCGTCTTCGTCGACGGCGGCCGCATCGTCGAGGAGGGACCCCCGCAGGACGTCCTCGACCATCCCGCCGAGGCCAGGACCCGGGAGTTCCTCGCCGCCTACGGGTCGGCGTCATGACCGCCCCCATAGTGGTCGTCGGGGGCGGCGTCGTAGGACTGTGCACCGCCTACTACCTGGCCGAGGCAGGCTTCGAGGTGGAGATCGTCGAGCGTCGCGCCCTGGGGTCCGGGGCATCCCGGGGCAACGCGGGCTGGGTCTGCCTCAGCCATTCCACGCCGGTGCCGGCCCCGGGCGTCGTACGGTACGCGCTCCGCTCGCTGGGACGGCCGGACTCGCCCCTCTACCTGCGGCCCCTGCCAGATCCGGCGTTCGTACGGTGGCTGTGGCGGTTCTGGCGCAGCAGCACACCGGCCGCCTTCCGGCGCGGCTACACCGCGGTCGCCGAGCTGAACCGGACCACCTTCGACCTCTTCGACGGCCTGCGCGAGGCCGGCGTCGAGACGACCCTGACCCGTCCCGGCATGGTCCACGCCTTCCTGTCCTCGACCGAGGCCCGCCATCACCTCGCCGTGCAGCGGGAGATGGCCGACGGCCGCTACCCGCTCCCCGACGACGTCGTCACCGGGGACGGGGCCCGGCTGCTGGACGACGCGCTGTCCTCCAAGGTGCGCGCGGCGTACCTCGTCGAGGGGGAGGGCGTGGTCGACCCGGAGGCGTTCGCCCGGGGGCTGGGCGAGGCGCTCGTCGCCTCGGGAGTGAAGATCCACGAGAACGCCGAGGCCACCGGGTTCCGCACCTCCGGGGAGCGCGTCGTCGCCCTTCGTACCGCGCAGGGCGAGATTCCCTGCTCGGGCGTCGTCGTCACCGCCGGCATGCGCTCGTCCGACCTGCTGAGCGCGCTGGGACAGCCGCTGCCGCTCCAGGCGGGCAAGGGCTACAGCTTCTCGGTGGACCTGGACCCGGCACCGCGGCACACGCTGTACTTCGGCGAGCGCAGGGCGGTCGCCTCACCGATCGGCTCCACCACCCGGATCGGCGGCACGATGGAGCTCAGCGGCAACAACAACCGCCTCGACTGGCGGCGCGTCGTCGCCGTCGCCCTCGCCAGCCGGCACTATCTGGGCCGCTGGTTCGACGACCCGGACGACCTGATCGGACTGATCCGCGACCCCTGGGTCGGCGGCCGGCCCTTCCTCTCCGACGGGCTTCCGGTCATCGACCGCGTACCGGGATACGGCAACGCCTTCGCCGCCACCGGCCACGGCATGCTCGGCGTCACGCTGGGCCCCGTCACCGGCCACACACTCGCCCAGTACATCCGCACCGGCCGCCGCCCGGAGGCCCTCGCTCCGTTCCGCTTCGACCGGCTGAGCCCGTGAGGGCCGCAACACCGTACCGGTCGTCGCGCACCGGCCACGCCGGCTCAGTCGACGTCGATCAGTCCGTGCCGGACCGCTTCGCTGACGGTGGCGGCGCGGTTCTCGGTGCCGAGCTTGCGGTAGATCCGCACGAGGTGGGTCTTGACCGTCGCCTCGGCCAGGAACAGAGCGCCGGCGATGGCCCGGTTGCTGTGCCCCCGCGCCAGGAGCCGTACGACCTCGATCTCCCGCTCGCTGAGCCCCGGCCCGGGCTCGGCCGTGTGCCCGACGAAACGCGCGGCGGCCTCCGGTGCCAGGGCCATGCCGCCGGCCGCCGCGGCGCGCACGGCACGGAACAGCTCCTCGGGCGGGCCCGCCTTGAGGACATAGCCGCGTGCGCCGGCCTCCACGGCACGCAGGACATCGGCCTGACTGCCGTAACTCGTGAGCACGACCACGCGCGCGCCGGCCCAGGCGGCCAGGATCCGCCGGGTCGCCTCGATGCCGTCGACACGGCTGCCCGCCGCGCCCACCTCCGACAGCCGCAGGTCCATCAGCACCACGTCGGGCCGGAGCCCGCCCACCAGACGCACCGCGTCGTTTCCGTCGCCGGTCTCGCCGACGACGTCGAAGTCGGGTTCGCCTTCGAGGAGGCCACCCCCGCTCGGACGACGGTGTGGTCGTCCACGATCAGGATCCGCAGCGGCGGTTCGGGCGGTTCGGTCACAGCGCACCGGCGGGGACGCGGTCCTGGGCCGACAGCACGGCTCGGACGCGGGTGCCCCGTCCGGGCGCGCTGTCGACGGCGAGGGTGCCGTCGAACGCGCGCAGCCGCTCGCGTGCGGCGGCCAGTCCGAATCCGCGGTCGGCGCATCCCGCCCTCGCGGCGGCCGGGTCGAATCCCGCTCCGTCGTCCCGGACCTCGACGGCCGCCGTGGCCGCGCCACCGTAGGCCAGGGTGATGTGGACGTGACGGGCTCGCGCGTGTTCGAGGGCGTTCGCGAGGAGGCCCTGGGTCAGGGGCAGCAGGGCGACGGCCCGGTCCGTGGGGAGGGGGTGCGGCTCGTGCTCGGCGCGGAAGGAGATCCGGGGCGCACCGGCGGCGGAGCCGGCCCGGGCGCACAGATCGCGCAGCGCCGCCACGACGGCCGTCAGGTCGATGCCAGGGAAGCGGCTGCTGAACCCGGCCCGTACCCCGGCCGCCTGGCTGTCGACGTCCCCGCCCTGGTAGAGGACGAACGTGCCGCCCTCGGCCAGCGCGGCCTCGTAGAGCTCGTCGAGGGAGCGCGTCTCCTCGCGAACGCCGGTGCGCGACGAGACGCCGGCCGTGGCGGCTCCGAACGGCGCGGCAAGTCTGCCGACCGGCCGCGCCGTTCCGCGTCGTCCGTACGCTGCCTTCGGATTCAACCGTTCGATGGAACGGGCGCGGTCAGACGGTCAGCGGGTAGTGGCAGGCGGTGTGGCGGCCGGAGGCCGTGAGGGCGAGACGGGGGCGCTCCAGCGCGCAGCGCTCGCGGGCGTACGGGCAGCGGGTGCGGAAGGGACAGCCCGTCGGCTTGTCCACCGGGTTGGGTACCTCGCCGGTGAGGACGATGCGTTCGCGGCGCGGTGCGTCCCCCGCGTGGGTGCCGTCGTCGATGTCCGGGACCGCGGACAGCAGTGCCTGCGTGTAAGGATGGGCGGGAGCCCCGTACAGCGCCTCCGTCTCGGCGAGTTCGACGATCTCGCCGAGGTACATGACGGCGATCCGGTCCGACACATGGCGGACCACGCCGAGGTCGTGGGCGATGAAGACGTAGGTGAGCGCGAACTCCTCCTGGAGGTCGGCGAAGAGGTTCAGTACCTGGGCCTGGATCGACACGTCGAGGGCGGACACAGGTTCGTCGGCGACGATCAGCTTCGGGGCGGTGGCCAGTGCCCGGGCGATCCCGATGCGCTGGCGCTGGCCGCCGGAGAACTCGTGCGGATAGCGGTCCAGATGCGCCCCGGCCAGTCCTACGACGTCGAAGAGCTCGGCGACGCGGCGGCGGACCGCGGCCGCGTCACCGTAACGGTGCACGAGCAGCGGTTCGGCCACGATGTCCCCGGCGCGGCGGCGGGGGTTGAGGGAGGCCTGCGGGTCCTGGAAGACCAGCTGCATGCCCGGCCGTACGGGCCGCAGCCGGCGCGAGGACAGGGTGGTGATGTCCTGCCCGTCGAACTCGACCCGGCCGCCCGTGAGGTCGGTGAGCCGGACCAGACAGCGGCCGAGGGTGGACTTGCCGCAGCCCGACTCGCCGACGATGCCGAGGGTCTCGCCGGTGCGGACCTCGAGCGACACGCCGTCCACGGCGCGCAGCACCCTGCTGCGCCGGGACAGCGTGTCCGCGCGCACGGGGTAGTGCTTGGTGACGTCCGACGCGCGCAGCAGCACGTCGCCGCCGGGAGACGCTGCCTTGTCCACTGCCACGATGTCCTGTGCCGTCACGACGCCGCCTCCGGGTCCATGGTCTGTACGTCGTTCGCGGCGGCCCGTGCCGTCAGCCGCAGCGACGCGCGGTCTTCGGGCGGCAGCCAGCAGGCGTCGCGGTGTGCGGCGTCGCCGTTGCCCGCGGCCAGCGCGGGCCGCTCCTCGCACCGGTCGTGGCTGAGCCGGCAGCGCGGCGCGAACGCGCACCCCGCCGGAAGGCTGCCGGGTGAGACGGGCATGCCCGCGATGCTGGGCAGCCGCCGCAGCCGGGGGCCGCCGACGCGGGGCACAGAGTCGAGCAGACCCCAGGTGTACGGGTGCCGCGGGCCGTGGAACACCGCGCGGCGCGGGCCGTCCTCGGCCGCCCGGCCGCCGTACATGACCAGGACCCGGTCGGCGATCTGGGAGATCACGCCCATGTCGTGCGTGATGAGCACCATCGCCGAGCCGTCCGCGTTGAGCTCGCGCATCAGGTCGAGGATCTGCGCCTGCACGGTCACGTCGAGCGCCGTGGTCGGCTCGTCGGCGATCAGCAGCGCGGGGCTGCAGGACAGGGCCATCGCGATGACCGCGCGCTGGCGCATACCGCCGGAGAATTCTTGCGGGTAGGCGTTCACCCGCGAGGCCGCGTCGGGGATGCCGACGTCGGAGAGCAGCCGGACGGCGCGGGCGTGGGCCTCCTTCCGGGACACCTGCTCGTGCGCCCGTATCTGCTCGGCGATCTGCCAGCCCACCGTGTACACGGGGGTCAGCGCGGTCATCGGGTCCTGGAAGACCATGGCGATCTCCCGGCCCCGTATCGCGCGCATCTGCCTGTCGGGGAGGGTCAGCAGGTCGCGCCCGCGGAAGAGGACCTGGCCCGACACGGTCACGTTCGGGTTGGTCAGCAGCCGCAGCACGGCCAGCATCGACACGCTCTTGCCCGAGCCCGACTCGCCCACCACACCCAGGACTTCGCCGGGCGCCACCGAGAGGGACAGGCCGTCGACGGCGGTGACCGGGCCTCGGCGGGTACGGAACGACACCCGCAGATCGCGTACTTCCAGCAGGGGTTCAGACAGGGGTTCAGGCATGGCGGGCCCTCGGGTCGAGTCGCGCGTACAGGATGTCCACCAGTGCGTTGGCGAGGACCACGAAGAACGCCGCGTACAGGACGGTCCCCATGATCACGGGCAGGTCGAGGTTCTGCAGGGCGTCGAAGGTGAGCTTGCCGATGCCGGGCAGGCCGAAGACCACCTCGGTGAGCAGCGCGGCGCCGCCCACGAGCGCGCCGAAGTCCAGGCCGAACAACGACACGATCGGGATCAGCGAGCAGCGCAGGGCGTGCCGGACGAGGATCCGGCGCTCGGACAGGCCCTTGGCCCGGGCCGTGCGGACGTAGTCCTCGTTCAGTGCGGTCACGACCTCGCCGCGCAGCAGCCGGGCGTAGATCCCGGCGTACAGCAGCGCCAGGGTCAGCCAGGGGAAGAGCAGGTGCAGCGCCCACTGGCCCGGGTCCCCGGTCAGGTCGACGTATCCGGGCGGCGGCACCCAGGAGAACACCGAGTCGTGCAACTGCTTCTGGGTGACGAGGTTGACGACCTCGCCGAGCCAGTAGGCCGGCAGCGAGACGCCGACCACGCCGACCAGCATGATCAGCGGGTCGACCGCCGTGCCGCGCAGGGTCGCCGCGGCCGTGCCCATGAGGATGCCGACAGTCATCCAGATGACCGCCGCTCCCACCACGAGCGACAGCGTCACCGGCATCGCCTGCACTATCTGCGGGATGACGCGGGAACCACGATTGACGAAGGACTCCAGATCCCGGTCTATCAGCAGGTGCCGCATCATCAGCAGATACCGGATCGGCAGCGGCCGGTCGAGCCCGAAGGAGTGCCGTACCTGCGCCAGGGTGGCCGGGTCGGCGTTGCGGCCCGCGATACGCGCGGCGGGATCGACTCCCGGCGTGGCGAAGAAGATCAGGAACACCAGCACGCTGATGGAGAACATCACCAGCAGGGCGGAGGCGAACCGCTTGAGCGCGAAGGAGAGCATGAGCGTCACACCCCTCCGCGCAGGCGGGCGCTGGGGTCGAGCGCGTCCCGCACTCCGTCGCCCAGGACGTTGAGTGCCGCCGTGGTCAGTGCGATCAGCAGGCCGGGGGCGATCGTCACGGCGGGGCGCGTGTAGAGCAGCCCCAGACCGTCCTCGATGATCGTGCCCCAACTGGCGTCGGGCGGCTGGACGCCGACGGACAGGAAGGACAGGGCCGACTCGGTGAGCATGGCCAGCGCGGTCATCAGCGGGACGAAGACGATCGCCGTGGGCAGGACGTTCGGCAGCACCTCCCGGCGCAGGATGCGCACCGTGGGCGCGCCGGACCCGACGGCCGCCTGGATGTACTCCTTGTTGCGCAGCACCAGGACCTGGCCGCGCAACGGCCGTGCGATGTACGGCACGTAGATCGCCGCGATGATCGCGACGGGCAGCCACAGGCTCCCCGCCTCCACGGTGAGCGGCCCCAGGCGCAGCCCGTCGGTGAGCAGGACGACCGACAGACAGATCGCCAGCAGATACACCGGGAACGCCCAGACCACGTCCAGGATCCGGGAGATGACGGCGTCCACGACACCGCCCGCGTAGCCGGCGACGACTCCGACGGCCGTACCCACCAGGCAGGTCAGCAGGGCCGCGGTGACGCCGATGAGCAGGCTCGTCCGGCCGCCGTACAGCAGGCGGGCCATGACGTCGCGGCCCTGGTTGTCGGCGCCGAGGAAGTAGTGGCCGGGGTCCCAGGTGGGACCGATGGGCGTCACCCCGAGGCCGAGGCCGGTGCTGCTGGGGGTGAGCACCGGCACGGTCCTGCCGTCGACGACCGTGGTGCCGGAGACATGGGACTGGAACGGGTCGGTGTGGGCGATCTGGTCCGCGTACAGCGGCGCGCACAGGGCCGCCAGCACCACGAGGAACAGGACGACGGCGGCGGCCACCGACGACCTGTTGTGCGACAGGTCGGCGGCGGCCGTCCGCCAGGGGCCCGGCGAACGCCGGGCCTCAGCGGTCGACAAGGGCTCGGCGTGGCTCATTTGACCCACAGCTGCCCGACGAGCATGTAGAACTGCTTGCTGAACTGGTAGTTGCCGACCCGCTTCGACGTGAAGTCGATGATCTTCGGGTTGATCAGCGGCACGACCGGGGACTGGCCCATGATCTCCTGGTCGATGGCGCCCCACTGCTGGTCGGCGCTCTTCTGGTCGGTCTGCCCGGTCTCCAGCGCGGTCTTCATCTTCGCGTCGATGCCCTTGTCGCAGAAGCCGGCGATGTTGATGCTGGAGTCGCTGCCGGGGTGGAACGAGGCGCAGGACAGCAGCACGTTGAGGAAGTCCGAGGCCGCCGGGTAGTCCTGGTACCAGGACGTCAGGGCGAGCTGCACCTTGTTCTTGGTGTTCTTGGTGTTCTGGATGTAGGTGAACTGGATGTTCCCCGACAGCGGCTTGAGCGTCGCCTTGTAGCCGAGCTGGGTGAGCAGGCTCTGCAGGTACTGCCCGATCGACTTGTTGACGTCGTCGTCCTGGACGACGATGCCGACCTCCTGCCCCGCCGTGCCCGACTGCTTGACCAGTTCCTTGGCCTTGGCCAGATCCGCGGCCGACCAGGTCTTGCCGCCGCCCTTGGTGTAGGCGCACGCGTCGGTGTGCCCAGGGAAGCCCGGCGGCAGGATCGTGCACGCGGGAGAGGCGAGGTTCGTGCCGCCGTACAGGCGCACCACGGCGGACCGGTCGACCGCCCAGTTGATCGCCTGGCGTGCCAGCTTGTTGTTGAACGGCGCCATGTTGACGTTCAGGGTCGCGTACCAGAACGCGGTGAGCGGGTTCACGTGCGCCTGGGAGGCGTACTTGGTGCCGATCTCGTTCAGCCGGTCGGCGGGCGGCGGATCGTACATCCAGTCCGCCTGGCCGTTCTGGATCGCGGTGACCTGGGACTCGACGGTCTGGCCGAAGGTGTAGTCGATCGCGTCGGGGTAGCCCTCGGGCTGCGCCGGACGCGACCACTCCTTGAAGTGCGGGTTGCGCACCAGCTTCAGCGCCCGGTTCGGGTCGTACGAGGCGGCCATGTACGGGCCGGTGGTGGGCAGCGGCTTTGTGCCGGCGTCCTTCGCCGGCGAGTCCTTCGGTACGACGCTGGCGTGCGGGACGGCCAGCTTGTACGCGAACTCCGGGTCCGGGGCGGTGAGGTTGACGGTGACCGTGTTGGCGGTGGCGTCGCCGGTCACGCCTCCTTCCAGCGTGCAGGAGGCGGGCTTCTTCAGACAGGCGTCGGCTCCGACGATGCCGTTGTAGAAGGTGCCGGCGGTGGGGCTGGAGACCTTGAAGATGCGCTGGAAGGACGCCACCACGTCGTCGGTGGTCAGCACCTTGCCGTTGGAGAAGGAGATGCCCTTGCGGAGCGTGAAGGTGTACGTCTTGCCGCCGTTGGTGACCTTCGGCATCGCGGCCGCCAGGTCCGGGACGACGGTGAACGACTGCTGGCCGCCGACCTTCTTGAACGACAGCAGCCCGTCGTACATGGACTGGTACAGCTGCCAGTACTGGAGGGTGTAGTTGACCTGCGGGTCGAAGGTGCCCGCGGCCGCGTGGGCGACGAGCTTCAGCGTGCCGCCCTTGTGCTGCGGCTGGAAGGCGGAGGAACCGGAGCCGGAGGAGGACGTGGTCGGGTCGGAGGAGGCGCCGTCGTCGGACGACGAACAGGCGGCGGCGGTCAGGGCGAGGGCGACGGTGGCGGCGGCGAGCGCGCTGCGTCTCTTGGTGCGGGACATCCGGGGAACTCCCGTCGGAGGGTCAGTCGGTGGAGTCGAGGAAGGCGCCCACGACCCGGAGGTAGAGCTCCTCCTCCTCGACGTGCGGCATATGGCTGGAGTGCTCGAAGAGGTGCCAGCGGACGTCGGGGATGTGGTCGGCGAAAGGGCGGACGGTCTCGGGGGTCGCCTCGTCGTAGCGCCCGGACACCAGCAGGGTCGGCACGTCTATCAGGTGCAGCCGGTCGATCACGGACCAGTCCTTGAGCGTGCCGACGACATGGAACTCGTTCGGCCCGTTCATCGTGTGGTACACGGTCGGATCGGACGCGATGGTGTCCCAAGTGGCCTGTACCTCGGGCGGGTTGGGGACCAGGCGGCACACATGGCGCTCGTTGAAGACCTGCTCGGCCGCCCGGTAGTCGGGGTGGTCCGTGGTCCCGGCCGTCTCGTGGGCGAGCAGGGTGTGCTGGACCTCCGGCGGGAGCTCCTCACGCAGCTCGTTCGCCGCCGACAGCCACAGCTCCATGGACGCGGGGGAGTTGGCGATGACCAGGCCGCGCAGCCCGGGCGGTCGGCGTACGGCGTGCTCGGCGGCGAGCATGCCGCCCCAGGACTGGCCGAGGAGATGGTACGCGTCGGCGATGCCCAGCGCCTTGAGGAGATTGTCGAGTTCGTCGAGGAAGAGCTGAACGGTCCAGAAGTCGGCGCCCTCGTGGGGCAGATGGGTGGACAGTCCGGTGCCGAGCTGGTCGTAGTGCACCACGGTGCGGCCCTGCTGGGCGATGCCCGCGATGCTGAGGGTGTAGTTGTGACCGGCGCCGGGTCCGCCGTGCAGAACGACCAAGGGTGTCCTGCCCGGTTCGCCCGTGATCCGGTACCAGGTGGACCAGCCGTTGAAGTCGACGGTTCCGGTGTGGTTCGGTTCGGGAATCGCCACGGGGAAGCCTCCCAGGCTGGCCGGAATCAGCCGGCCGCTGTCTGAAACGAGATGGGTGTGACGGATGGATGAGATACTGATTGGGTAAAAGGTCAGCGCACAAGACCTTTTGGCGGGGGCAGGGCAAGACGTAACGACGTGTTCACGTGGCCCCCGCCCGTTTACAGAGGCGTCGCGCGATGGGGAGGACAACTGACATCCGCACCTGAGTCACCCGAACCGGGAGACGAGTTCTCCCGTGTGCTCGACCGTGTGCTCCACGGCGGAACTCCGTCGTCGTCGCTGCGCCCCGTGCGGGTGACCTCGGCGGTCGACGAGGTCTCCGACCGGCTGCTCACCGCGGTCGCCGTCGGGGACTTCCTGCCGGGCGAACGGCTGCCGGCCGAACGCGAGCTCACCGGGCTGCTGCGGGTGAGCCGACCCACCGTGCGCGAGGCCGTCGGACGCCTCCAGGCGCTGGGCGTCATCGAGATCCGCCGGGGCCGCAACGGAGGAGCCTTCGTCCGCGACACCTGGAGCGAGTCCTCCGCGGCCGCGGTCCGCCGTACGCTGCTGCCCCGGTGGGAGGAGTTCGAGCAACTCTTCGACCTGCGCGGCCTGGTGGAAGGCATGGTGGCCGCGACGGCCGCCCGCCGGCGACGGCCCGAGGACCTCGAACCGATGCGCGAGGCCCTGGCCGCGCACCTCTCCGCGTCCACTCCCCGCGAGGAACAGGCCGCCGACAGCGCGTTCCACCAGAGCATCTGCGCGGCCACCCACAATCCGCAGATCGCCCTGCTCAGCCGGGACCTGCTGACCCGGATCAGCCTCGGCTTCCCGATCGAGCCGTGGGGCAAGGGCGAGCGGTCCCACTTCCACCGGGCCGGCGAGGGCCACACGGCTCTGTACGAGGCGATCGCGGCGGGCGACCCGGAGCGCGCCGAGGAGATCGCCCGGGGGCACTTCCTGATCAGTGCCGAGATGATCCGGGACGTACTGGCCCGCGTCCGGGCCGGGGAGTCGTCGTCCTGACGGTTCCTGCGCGGCGGCCGGACGTCACTGCTCCGGCAGCCACTCACTGAGCGCGTCGATGAGGCGGTCGAGCGCGGGCTGCTCGGAGGAGCGGTCCGTGATGACCGTGCGGCCGTCGAACCCGAGCGTGTACTGGAACATGTCCCTCGCCCCCATGTCCATGGTGAAGGCGGGGACCTCGTCCAGCGCCGGGTCCCCGAGAAGCGTGCGCACCTCCTTGAACCGGGCCGCGCCGGTCCGGCGCACCGAGGGCTCGCCCTTGTGACTGGTGCAGACGGTGCCGTCGCCGCGGAGGATCAGCTGTTGGTGGACGCCCGCGAAGCCGCCGCTGACGGTCGTCGTGACCAGCTTCTGGTCGGGGCCGGTGACGGGCACGGGCGACGGGCTCGTGGTGGGCGAGGCCGATACGGAGGGGGAGGGGGGGATGACGTCGGCGAGGCCGAGGCCGAGGCAGCGGTCGCCGTGCGCACCGCCGCGTCGGACGGCTCCGCCGACGTCCCGCTGCCCTCGAAGGTGCACGCGGCCAGACCCAGCGCGCCGACCATGAACGCCACCGCCGTACCTCTGCCGAACACCGCGCCCCCCACCCGCCGATCGCCTCAACTGGCTTGTCTGTACCGCGGAACCGCGTGTTCCAGCCCTCGGAGAACGGCTGCTCCTGCATCTGAACAACCGTCATGCCGGGCTGGCATGCTGTCAGTTCCGCGATGTCTCAGGAGGCCCTCATGTCCGAGCCGTCCGTCCTCGCCGCGCTGGTGTCCGGGTTGCGTGGCGGGTCGATCGAAGTCGTGGATCTGACCTCGCCGCTGTCGTCGTCGACACCGGTGATCCAACTGCCCCCGGAGTTCGGCCAGACGGCCGTGTTCGAGCTGGAGGAGATCAGCAGGTACGACGACCGGGGCCCCGCCTGGTACTGGAACAACTTCCGCAGCGGCGAGCACACCGGTACGCACTTCGACGCACCCAACCACTGGGTCACCGGCAAGGACCTCGCCGACGTGGCGTCCGTGCCGGCGCACCGGCTGATCGCACCGGCCGCCGTGCTGGACTTCACCGCCGAAGCGGCCCAGGATCCGGACTTCCTCGTGGAGGTGGACCACATGAAGGCGTGGGAGGCCGAGCACGGGCCGTTGCCCGACGGCGGCTGGCTGCTGCTGCGCACCGGCTGGGACGCCCGCGCCCACTCGCAGGAGACGTTCCTGAACGCGGACGAGAACGGCCCGCACACCCCCGGCCTCTCACCGGAGTGCGCCCGCTGGGTGGCAGAGGAGTCGCCGGTGATCGGACTCGGCGTCGAGACGGTCGGCACCGACGCCGGAGGTGCGCACGCCTTCGACCCGCTCTTTCCGTGCCACTCCTATCTCATGGGCAGCGACAAGTACGGGCTGACCCAGTTGCGGAATCTCGCCGAGCTCCCGGCGACCGGCTCCGTCGTCGTCGCGGGACCGTTGCCCATCGTCACGGGCTCCGGGGCTCCGGCGCGGGTGCTCGCGCTGGTGGAGCGGTCATGAAGGTCGCCGAGGCGGTCGGGCGGGCGCTGACCGAGGCGGGGGTCCGCCAGGTCTTCGGCGTGGTCGGATCGGGCAACTTCCATCTCACCAACGCCATGATCGCGGCGGGTTCACGGTTCGTCGCCGCCCGCCATGAAGGCGGCGCGGCGACCATGGCCGACGCCTACACGCGCATGAGCGGCACGGTGGCCGCGCTGAGTGTCCACCAGGGACCCGGCCTGACGAACGCCCTCACCGGAGTCGCCGAGGCCGCCAAGAGCCGCACGCCCCTCCTCGTCCTGGCCGCGGAGGTGACCGAGCCGAGGTCCAACTTCTACGTCGACCAGGAGGCGCTGGCCCACGCGCTCGGGGTGCTGACCGCACGGATCACGTCGGCCGGGACAGCGGTGGAGGAGGCCCGCTCCGCGCTGCGACGAGCCCTGCACGAACGACGTACCGTCCTGCTCAACCTCCCCTTGGGGGTACAGGGGCTGGACGCCCCCGAAGGTCCGCCTGCCGCACCGCTGCCGAAGCGGGCAGCGGTCGAGCCCGCGGACACCGACGTGGCGGCGCTGGCGCAGGTCCTCGAACGGTCGCGGCGGCCCGTCTTCGTGGCCGGCCGCGGATCACGCCCGCCCGGCGCCCGGGACGTCCTGGAAGCTCTCGCCGAGCGCTACGGCGCCCTGCTCGCGACCTCGGCCGTGGCACGCGGTCTGTTCCACGGCAACCCGTGGTCGCTCGACGTGTCCGGAGGCTTCGCGTCGCCCTTGACGACCGAACTCATCCAGGCCGCCGACACGATCGTCGGCTGGGGCTGCTCGCTGAACATGTGGACCATGCGGCACGGCCAACTGATCGGTCCTGACACGACCGTGGTCCAGGTCGACGACGACGCCTCGGCGCTCGGCGCGCACCGCGAGGTGCACCTCGGGATCACCGGCGACGTGGCGGCCACGGCGAGGCAGGTGCTGCAGAAGGCGAGCGGGAAACGACAGGGATACCGGACCGACGGCATCGCGGCCGACATCGCCGCACGCGTGCGCCGGCGGGACGTCCCCTACGACGACACGAGCACCCGTGAACTGATCGACCCGCGCACACTGAGCATCGCGCTCGACGACATCCTCCCCGCCCAGCGGGTGATCGGCGTGGACTCGGGCAACTTCATGGGCTACCCGAGCATGTATCTGTCGGTGCCGGACGAGCGCGGATTCTGCTTCACCCAGGCGTTCCAGTCGATCGGCCTGGGGCTCGCCACCGCGATCGGCGCGGCACTCGCACAGCCGGACCGGCTACCAGTGGCCGCGCTCGGGGACGGCGGCGCCATGATGGGAGCCGCGGAACTCGACACGGTACGCAGGCTGGGGCTGCCGATGGTGGTCGTCGTCTACGACGACGAGGCCTACGGAGCGGAGGTGCACCACTTCGGACCCCACGGACACCCGCTCCAGACGGTCGAGTTCCCGCCGACGGACATCGCCGCCGTGGCACGGGGGTACGGCTTCGAGGCGGTGACCGTGCGGACGCGGGCGGACCTGAAGGCCGTGGAGGACTGGGTCGCCGGGCCACGGTCCGCGCCGCTGCTCATCGACGCGAAGGTGGTCAAGGACCGGGGTTCGTGGTGGCTCGAGGAGGCGTTCCGAGGCCACTGAGAGCGGTGGCCACTGAGAGCAGTGGCCACCGAGAGCGCCGGCCACCGAGAATGCCGGCCAACCGAGAACGGCGGGGCGCGATACGCACGGACGTACCGCGCCCCGACGCCCGTCTCAGGCGTCCGCGCGGGGCCGTACCACGAGCCGCTTCAGCAGCGGCCAGGCCAGCAGCAGCACGATGACCACATACACGGTCACCGCGAACGGAGTGTTCACCAACCCCTTCACACTGCCGTCGCTGATCTGCAGCGCCCGCCTCAGCTGCTGTTCGGCGTTCGGACCCAGGATGACGCCGATGACGGCCGGCAGGACCGGCAGGCCGTAGCGCCGCATGCCGAATCCGATCAGGCCGATGACCAGCAGGATCACCAGGTCGACGACCTCGCCGCCGACCGCGTACGCGCCGACCGCCGCGAAGAACAGGATCCCCGCGTACAGGTACGGCCGCGGGATGCGCAGCAGCTTGGCCCACACCGGCGCCAGCGGCAGGTTGAGCGCGAGCAGCAGCACCATGCCGACGAACAGCGACGCGATCAGGCCCCAGACCAGCTCCGGTTCGCGCTCGAAGAGCAACGGGCCCGGCTGGATGCCGTACTGCTGGAAGGCGGCCAGCATCACCGCGGCGACCGCCGTGGTCGGCAGCCCGAGGGTCAGCATGGCCACCAGCGTGCCCGCCGCCGAGGCCGACGCCGCCGACTCCGGTCCCGCGACGCCCTCGATGGCACCCTTGCCGAACTCGTCCTTGTGCTTCGAGAGGCGTTTCTCCGTCACGTACGACAGGAAGGTGGGGATCTCCGCGCCGCCCGCCGGGATCGCGCCGAACGGGAAGCCGATGAGCGGCCCGCGCAGCCACGACTTCCAGGTCCGCCGCACATCGGCACGGCCCAGCCACGGCCGGCCCACCGGGATCGGCTCGCCCGGCGTGCGCCGCAGATGCGCCGCCACCCACAGGGCCTCGCCGATCGCGAAGAGACCGACCGCTACGATCACCACGTCGACGCCGTCGGCGAGTTGGAGCGAACCGAAGGTCAGCCGCTGCTGACCGGTCATCTGGTCCAGGCCCACCAGGCCGATCGTCAGCCCGATCAGCAGCGACGCCAGACCCCGGATCCGCGACGAACCCAGCACCGACGTCACCGCGATGAACGCCAGCACCATGATGGCGAAGTAGTCCGGAGCACCGATGTCCACCGCCAGTTCGGCGACCGTCGGCGCCAGCGCGACCAGCAGGATCGTGCCGATCAGGCCGCCCGCGAAGTGACCGATGGCGGCGGCCGCGAGCGCCTGCGCGCCGCGCCCCGCCTTGGCCATCGGGTTCCCCTCCATGGCCGCGACCACGGCGGCACTCTCGCCGGGGGTGTTGAGCAGGATGGAGGTGGTCGAGCCGCCGAACATCGCGCCGTAGTAGATGCCCGCGAACATGATGAACGCGGCGACGGGGTTGAGTCCGTACGTCACCGGCAGCAGCAGCGCGACCGCCATCGCGGGTCCGATGCCGGGCAGCACACCGATCGCCGTGCCGAGCAGCACACCGAGGGCGGCCCACAGCAGGTTGGCCGGGGTGAGGGCCGTACCGAACCCGTCCATCAGGGAGTTGAGGGCGTCCATGTCACAGCACTCCCATCAGCGGGCCGCCGGGCAGCGGCACCCCGAGCAGGTTGTTGAAGACGGCGTAGGTGACGAGGGAGAGGACGGCCGCGATGAGCGGATCGCGGTCGACGCGGCGGCTGCCGAGCGCGAACGCCGCTCCCCAGAACAACAGGGCGCCCGCGACCGGGAAGCCGAGCGGCTCGATCAGAATCGCCGTGCCGAGGAAGACCCCGGTGAGCAGCAGGACCGTGCGCCAGTCGGCCGGTTCGGACAGGTCGACGTCCTCGCCGGTCTCGGCCTGGCCGCGACCGCCGCGCAGCACGTCGACGGCGAGCAGGGCGGCGACCACCAGCAGGCCGATGCCGACGACGACCGGCACGGTCTTGGGTCCGACCGGCCCGCGTTGGGTGATGTCGACGTCCATGGTGAGCGCGTCGGTCAGCACGAGCACGCCGAGGGCCAACAGCAGGACGCACACGCCGAGTTCGGAGTGGTCGCGCAGCCAGGAGCGCCGCTCGTCCGAAGGCGCGGGGGGATTGTCGGTCTGCGTCGTCACAGTCCCAGCTCCTTCAGCACGGACACCACGCGCTTGTCCTGGGCGTCCAGGAAGTCGCCGAACTTCTCGCCGGTCAGGAACGCGTCGTCCCAGCCGTTCTGTTGCATGGACTTCTGCCACTCGGGCGAGTCGTGCAGTTCCTCGATCAGCCGGGTGAGTTTGTCGCGCTCGGCCTCGGAGATGCCTGGGGGTGCGACGATCCCGCGCCAGTTGGTGAAGTCGACGTCGTAGCCGGACTCCTTGAGCGTGGGCGCGTCGAGTTCGGCGACCCGCTCGGGGCCGGTCACCGCGAGCACCCTGAGCTCGCCCGCCTTGATCTGGTCGAGGTACTCGCCGACCCCGGACACCCCGAAGGCGACCTTGCTGCCGAGGATGGAGGCGAGCAGCTCGCCGCCGCCGTCGAAGGGGATGTAGTTGACCTGCTTCGGCGCGATCCCGGCGGCCTTCGCCATCAGCATCGGCGCGAGGTGGTCCGGCCCGCCCGGCGAGGAACCGCCGCCCACCGGGAGCTTGCCGGGATCCTCCTTCCAGGCGCCGATCAGCTCGTCGATCGTCTTGTACGGCGAGTTCTTGGCGACCACGACGACGTCCTGCTCCTCGGTGAGCCGGGCGATCGGGGTGGTGTCGTCCAGCGTCTTCGGGGCGTGGTTGGAGCGGACGGCGCCCACCACACCGAGGCCCATCGACATGGCGAGCTTGCCGTTGCCGTGCTCGCTCACCAGCCGGCTCAGCCCGACGGTGCCGCCGGCACCCGGCAGGTTGAACACCTCGATGTTGTGCGTGAGTCCGGCGTCCTCGGCGTTCTTCGCGGCCGTCCGGGCCGTGATGTCGTAGCCGCCGCCGGGCGTGTTGGGGACCATGAGGCGCAGGCCCGGAATCTGTGTGCCGGTCTCGGCGCCGCTGCCGGTCGTGAGCAGCGGAGGTCCTACGAGGACGAGCACGGCGGCCCCGAGCAGGGCAAGGGGGGTGCGCAGGCGCACGAGTGCCACCACCTGTCGGTACGTCGATGGGATACGGGGAGCCCTGTGGGGGAGGGTGATGTGGGCCACATGGTGCCCGCGCGTCCCCGACATGTCCCGCTTGCGGAAGCAACGGAGGTTGTGGTCGTTGTGACCACCGGGCGAAGGTGACCACCGGGCGAAGTCACGCACCGGTCGAAGGCGTGCACGGCTCTTTCCCCGGCCGCAGGTGGGGACCATGATGGCGGCCGTGACCGCCACCTTCCGTCGTCAGACTCTCGCGGGCGAGATGCTGGTGCTCCAGCTCGCCATCGTCGTGGTCGTGCTGTGTGCGGTCGCCGCGGTCTCCCTCGCCCAGTCGGAAGCCACCTTCAACCGGGTCGAGGGCCGGCGGGTGGTCGCGCTGGCCGAACAACTCGCCGCCAACCCCCTGGTCCGCAGCCAGCTGGTACAGCCCGCACCGCAGCAGGCCCTGGCTCCGCTGGTGAACTCCACGCAGACGCAGTCCGGGGTCACCTCGGTGACGGTCGCCGACGCCGACGGCCGGATCGTCGGCTCCACCAACCCGACGGCGATCGGCGCCCCGCTGTCCCTCGGCGGGGAAGCGGACGAGGGGCGGGGCTGGTCCGGGTCGCTGACGGTGGACGGCGGCCGTGAACTCGTCGCCCAGGTGCCGGTCCTCGGCGCCACGCAGGAACACCTCGGACAGCAGCTGGGCACCGTGATGATCGGCGAGGCGGACCCGACGGTGTGGCAGCGCCTCAGCGGCGCCTCCTCCTACCTCCTCGCCTACCTGGGCATCGCCAGCGCACTCGGCGTGGCCGGCTCGTGGCTGCTGGCCCGGCGCGTCAAACGGCAGACCCTCGGCCTGGAACCCCGCGAGATCGCCGGGCTGGCCGAGCACCGGGAGGCGATGTTGTACGGCATCGCCGAGGGCGTGATCGCCCTGGACCCGCAGCTCCGCCTCACCCTCGTCAACGAGATGGGCCGACGGCTGCTCGACCTGCCCGAGGACTGTGTGGGCCGCAGCCTCGCCGAACTCGGCATCGAGGGACGGCTGCGGGACGTCCTCGCCGGTGACCGGGAGGGCATGGCTGGTGGTCGGCGTGACGGGGGTGGCCGGGAGGGCGTGGCTGGTGGTCGGCGTGACGGGGGTGGCCGGGAGGGCGTGGCTGGTGGTCGGGGTGACGGGGGTGGCCGGGAGGGCG
>NZ_JBWLKM010000014.1:86159-173713 GCF_059026085.1 Streptomyces sp. a15
TGGTTGGTGGTCGGGGTGACGGGGGTGGCCGGGAGGGCGTGGTTGGTGGTCGGGGTGACGGGGGTGGCCGGGAGGGCGTGGTTGGTGGTCGGGGTGACGGGGGTGGCCGGGAGGGCATGGTTGGTGGTCGGGGTGACGGGGGTGGCCGGGAGGGCATGGCTGGTGGTCGGCGTGACGGGGGTGACCCGGTTGGCACGGCCGACGACCGGCGTGACCAGGTTGTCGTCCGGCACGGCCGGGTGCTGGTGATGAACCGGATGACCGTCGCCAAGGACGGCCGCCCGCTCGGCTCCGTCACCACCCTGCGCGACCGCACCGAACTGGCCCGGCTGGAACGGGAGATCGGATCCTTCCGCAGCTCCTCCGAACTGCTGCGCGCCCAGGCCCACGAGTTCGCCAACCAGCTGCACACCATCTCCGGACTGATCCAGATCGGCGAGCAGGACGAGGTCGTGCACTACATCCGCGCGCTCAACCGCCGCCGCCAGTCACTCGACGTCTCCCTCAGCCGCCGGGTCCGCGACACCGCCGTCGCCGCCCTGCTCATGGCGAAGTCCTCCCTGGCCGCCGAGCGCAGGGTCAGTCTGCGGATCTCGGACCGCACCGCGCTGGACCGGCTCACCCCGGAGGACGCCGCCGACGTGGCGACCGTGGTGGGCAACCTCGTCGACAACGCCGTCGACGCCGCTGCCGCCCAGGAGGGTGACGACGCCTGGGTCGAGGTGGAACTGCGCCAGGACGCCTCCAGCGTGGAGATCGTGGTCCGCGACTCCGGCCCGGGCGTCGCACCCGAACTCGCCCGCGAGGTGTTCGCGCACGGTTTCACCACCAAGGCCGCCCGGGAGGGCGAGCGCGGCATCGGTCTGGCGCTCACCCGCCTGGTCTGCGAGCGTCACGGGGGTGAGATCTCGGTGACCAACACCCCGGACGGGGCCATGTTCACCGCACGCATGACCGTCAGCCACCTCACCGACGCGGTGGCGGAAGGAGCGCCTCGATGACTGCCTCGACCGGGACGACCGACACGATCGACGTGCTCGTCGTCGACGACGACTTCATGGTCGCCAGAGTCCATCGCGCCTTCGTGGAACGGGTCGCGCCGTTCCGGGTCGTCGGCGTGGCCCACACCGGCGAGCAGGCGGCCCTCGCCGTCGACGAACTGCGTCCGGACCTCGTCCTGCTCGACCTGTATCTGCCCGACCTCTTCGGTCTGGACGTCATTCCCCGGCTGCGCACCGCGGGCCACGACTGCGACGTCATGGTCATCAGCGCCGCCCGGGAGGCGCACGCGGTGCGCGGCGCCGCCCGGCACGGCGTCGTCGACTACCTCCTGAAGCCCTTCGACTTCGAGGACCTGCGCGTCCGCCTGGAGCGCTACGCCGTGCAGCGGGGCCGGCTGCTCGCCACCGTCGTCCGCAGCCAGGCCGACGTGGACCGGGTGCTGGCGGGTGCGGCCGCCCCGGCGTCGGCGGTCGGCGCGCTGCCCAAGGGCATGAGCGTGGAGACCGCCGAGCTGATCGAACGCACGCTGCGGGAGGCGGAGGGCTCCCTGTCCGCCGCCGAGTGCGCGACCCTCTCCGGCGTCTCCCGCGTCAGCGCCCGCCGCTACCTGGAGCACTTCCACACCATCGGCAGCGCGGACGTGTCCCTCCGCTACGGGGCGACGGGGCGGCCCGAGCGCCGCTACCGCTTCCGCGGACGGTCCGAGGGACTGCGGACGGGAGAGGCGGCCCGCGCCCAGCGCCGGTGACGAGGGACCGTACGCCGGGGGAGGCCTTCCGGCCGTCACGCCAGCAGCCGTCTCTCCTTGGCGACCGCCACCGCACCGGCTCTCGTGTCCACCCCCAACTTGCCGTAGATCCGCCCGAGATGGGTCTTGACCGTCGCCTCGCTGATGAACAGGGCCCGGGCGATCTCCCGGTTGCCCAGGCCGCGCGCGAGCTGCCCGAGGATCTCCTGCTCGCGCGTGGACAGGGCGGGGCGCGGGCTGCGCAGCCGGGTCATCAACCGGTCGGCCACCGGGCCCGACAGGGCCGTGCGCCCGGCGGCCGCGTTGTGGATCGCCGTGAACAGTTCGTCGGGGTGCTCGGCCTTCAGCAGGTAGCCGGTGGCGCCCGCTTCGACGGCGCGGGTGATGTCGGCGTCGGTGTCGAACATCGTCAGCACCAGGACACGTGGCCCCTGGGCACCGTCGGACGTCAGGCGCCGCGTGGCCGTCACGCCGTCCATCCCGCCGCCGAGCTCGAGGTCCATCAGTACGACGTCGGGGCGCAGCCGCGCGGCCATGGCGAGCGCCTCCTCGCCGGTGGCCGCCTCACCGACCACGTCGATGCCGTCGGCGCTGGACAGCAGGGCGCGCAGCCCCGCACGTACCACGGCGTGGTCGTCGCACAACAGCAGCCGGACGGGCGTCACAGGGCGGGCTCCTTCGGGGTGTCCGAGGCGGACCGGACCGTGGCGGCCGAGGGCGCCAGGGGGATCGCCGCCGACACGACGGTGCCCTCGCCCGGCGTGGACTCCACGGTGAGCGTGCCGCCCGCCTGCCGCGCCCGGATGCGCATCGCGGGCAGCCCGTGCCCGCGTGCGCTGTCCGCGCCCGGGCCGGAGAGCGTGCGCGAGGGATCCGCCTCGAATCCGCGCCCGTCGTCGGCGACGTCCAGCGAGATCTGGTCGTCCAGGCAGGTCAGGGTGAGCGCGGCCCGGGTCGCCGCCGCGTGTTCGCGCACATTGGCCAGCGCTCCCTGGGCGATCCGCAGCAGCGCCGCCTCGACCCGCTCCGGCAGTCGGCCCGGCTCGCCGTCGAGCCGGAACTCCACGGTCAGCCCCGGGCCGCTCTCCCGTTCGGCGAGTACGGCGAGCGCGCCCGGCAGCGTGTGGGCGGCGAGGTCGGCCGGCGCGAGGTCGTGCACGAACCGGCGGGCCTCCACGAGGCTGCGGGAGGTGATCTCCGCCGCCCTGCGGACGTGTACGCGGGCCGCGTCCGGGTCCGTCCCCCAGACGCGCCCGGCGGCCTGGAGCAGCATCTGCTGACTGGACAGGCCCTGCGCGAGGGTGTCGTGGATCTCCGTGGCCAGCCGCTGGCGTTCCGCCAGGACACCCGCCCGGCGCTCGGTGACGGCGAGTTCGTGACGGGTGCGGACCAGGTCGTCGATCAGGACGCGCTGCCGGGCCCCCTGGCGCTGCAGATGCACCATCACGGCGGTGGCGACCGCGGCGACAGCGGGCGGGGCGACGACCATGTTGGGGTTCAACGTGCCCTCGGCGACGCGTATTTCGGAGGCCACGACCAGCGCGGTGAGCGCGGCCGCCACCGGCACCGCGATCCGCGGGGGCAGCGCGTGCAGACCGGCGAACAACAGCGGCATCGCGCACCAGGTGGCGCTCGGCGCGAGGGCGAGGAGCACGAGCCAGACTGCGGACACCGAGCCCAGCCAGACCAGATGACGTCTGGTCGGCGGCGAGCCGGGGCGCGGCGCCGGAGCCAGGAAGCGACCGAGGACGTACAGCAGCCCGAAGACCGCGAACAGCGCCACCACCCACCCGGTGTGCGCGCCGCCCTGGTCGCGGGTCAAGAAGCGGGCGAACGAGGAGCCGAGCAGCAGGAAGAACGCGGCGTGCACGACCGCGCCCAGCCAGCGCTCGTCCGGATCGGTGTCTCTCATCCTCCGTGTCTAACGCGTCCGGCGCCGGGCCGCATCAACCGATCGGCTGACCCACCGGTCGCCCGAACCGCTTCAGGACGGCAGACTGTCGACCGAGGCGACCGCAGCGATCCCGCACCGAGGCTGGTACCCAGACCTCGTACCGCTCGAAAAGGCAGAGACCACATGCCCGCCAAGAACCTCAACTCGAACCGCGCCGCCCTCGGCCACCGCGTCGGCTACGCCCTGCGCCATCCCGACCGGGTGCCCCGCCACCTGGCCCGCGCCGCCCGGGACCTGTGGCTGCGCCGCCGCTACACCGACCACGTCTCCTACTACCGCGCCGTGATGCGGTCCGACACCCGGGCAGACCCGGACGCGGCGGTCGGCAGCCGCAGCCGTGAGCGGTGGCTCGCGCTCGGGGCGATGCAGTTCGACTATCTCCTCGGCCATGGGCTGCGCCCCGAACACCGCATGCTGGACATCGGCTGCGGCAACCTGCGGGGCGGCTGGCGGTTCATCCGGTACCTGGAGCCCGGGCACTACCACGGCATCGACATCTCGCCCGACATCCTCGTCGCCGCGCAGGCCACCATCGTGGAGATGGGCCTGCAGAAGCGGCTCCCGACGCTGACCCCGGTCCGCGACCTGACGCTGCGGTTCCTGCCCGACGCCCACTTCGACGTGGTGCACGCGCACAGCGTCTTCTCCCACTCGCCGCTCCCGGTCATCGACGAGTGCCTGGCCCACGTCGGCCGGGTGCTCGCGCCGGGCGGCTGGTTCGACTTCAGCTTCGACCGCACCGAGGGCGAGGAGCACCACGTCCTCCGGGAGGACTTCTACTACCGCACCGAGACGCTCGTGGCCCTGGCCGAACAGCACGGGCTGCGGGCCCGCTTCATGGACGACTGGGAGGAACTCCCGCACGGCCAGTCCAAGATCCGAGTCACCCACGGAACCTGAACCGACCGCTCCTCCGCGTCGACATGGCTCAGTCCCGGGAGTGCGCCTGCCCCTCGCCCAGCACGGCAGCGCTGGTGCGGTCGGTGCTCGCGTCCATCGATGCAGCCGCGCAGCCGCATCACGTCGTGCTCGGGCAGGGCGGCCGGATCACGCCGGTGTAGACGCCGTCCTTCATTCGGCTCAGCGTGGCGTCGTCGTCGTTCTGCGCGGCGGTGGATCGGCGGCAGGTCTCCCAGAGGTCCTGCGCGGCGAGCCGCAGGGCCGTGTCCCCTCCCGCGGCCTTGGTCTCCAAGGTTGAACAGGAACAACCTGGAAGACCATGGTCGTGCTCGCCGAGTCGGGCGTCTCCTGGTCCCGGCGCGTCCGCGGGCGGACGCAGCGGCTGCACGCGGCGGGCGGAGTCGAGGACGGTCCGCACGGCGGTGGTGAACTCCTCCCAGCCGCGCACATCCAGCACGGAGTCGAAGCGCCCCGCCACGGAAGAGTCCTCAGTGTCCTCATGAGCGGAGGAGGACCGCACGACGAGCGCCCGCCTGGTGCCGTGCGCGGGCCCGCTCGGTGTCCAGCGGCACCACGGCCAGGTGCGCCACCTGAAATCGCGTCAGGCGTGCTGCCGCTGTCCGCGGCTGCGCAGGAGGCCCGCGCCCGCACCGATCGAGACGACACCCATGCCGACGCCGGTCATCAGTCCTTGCGCACCGTCGACGAAGAACGGCGCGGCCGCGGCGACGGTGAGGTTGAACAGGAACAGGAACCACAGGGCGGGCTCGGAGGAGAGCAGTGTCTTCATGGGAGCTTCCTTTCGGAGGGGCCTCGGGTGCCCGGTCGGGGGCGTCGGCCCTGGTGAGGTCAACGATCCCGTCGTCGGCCCGCTGTCACGAGAGAGCGCGCTCCCGAAACCGAGGTGTAGGCCGCTACACCGCCGCGGATCCGCCGCGGTCGCCGGAGCCGACGGCGGCCGAGGCCTTCCAACATCACTGCAGGGGGGTTGTCCGGACATTCCTCGGCACCTAGGCTCGCTCGGAGCAAGCGCTTTCTGCGCGTCCGCCGGCCGTACCAGGAGAACTGCATGCCCCCGCTCCCAGCCCGTCGCCGCGTCGCCGTGGTCGGTACTGGTGCCATCGTCAGCGGCAGCCACCTGCCCGCCCTCAGAGCCCACGCCGACCGGGTGGAACTGGTCGCCGCCGTCGACGTGGACCAGGACCGGCTCGAGCAGTTCCGGGCACTCGCGGGCGGTGAGGTCGCCGGACACACGTCGATGGACGCGATGCTGGACGCCGTACGCCCCGACCTGGTGCTCATCGGCACGCCGCCGTCCCTGCACCGGGAGCAGACGGTGGCCGCGCTGAAGGCGGGCGCCTGGGTGCTGTGCGAGAAGCCGCTGACCCTGTCGCTCGCCGAGTACGACGAGATCGCGGCGGCCGAGGAGGCCTCGGGCGCGTACGCCTCCGTGGTTTTCCAGCACCGCTACGGCTCCGGCGCGGTGCACGCCCGCGAACTGATCGCGAGCGGCGAGTTGGGCGCCCCGCGGGTCGCGCACTGCCAGACCACCTGGCACCGCGACGCCGCCTACTACGCCGTGCCGTGGCGCGGCAAGTGGGCCACGGAGGGCGGTGGGCCCACCATGGGCCACGGCATCCACCAGTACGACCTGCTGCTGCACCTGCTCGGCCCGTGGACGGAGATCCGAGCCATGGCGGCGCGGCTGGTCCACGACACCGAGAGCGAGGACGTGTCCACGGCCCTGGTCCGGTTCGAGAACGGCGCCCTCGCCACCGTCGTCAACAGCGTGCTCTCCCCGGACGAGGTCAGCCGCATCCGCATCGACTGCGCGGACGCGACGGTCGAGCTCACCCACCTGTACGGGCACCGCAACCAGGACTGGGCCTACACCCCCGCCCCGCACGTGGCCGCCGAGCGCGCCGAGGCCTGGCGCACCCCCGCCTCGGACGTGCCCAGCTCCCACACGGCGCAGCTCGGCGCGCTCCTCGACGCGTACGACAACGGTGTCAGGCCCCCCAACAGCGGCACCGAAGCGCGCGCGACCCTCGAATTCGCCGCCGCCCTCTACAAGGCCGCGTTCACCGGCAACCCGGTGCACGCGGGCGAGATCGCACCCGGCGACCCGTTCTACCCGGCCATGCACGGCGACCACCCCCACTGGGCCCCCAAGGAGCGCGCATGAGCATCCGCGTCAGCCACGTCCACGGCGAGCACATCGCGGTCGAGGCGGCGGACGGCACGGAGATCCTCCGGTACGTCTACCGCCCCGACCCCGACGCCTTCGAGTCCCGCAAGCCGTATGCCCACCCGGTCCGCACCCTCGCCGGACGCACGGTCACCGGCTACCGCCCGAACGACCACCGCTGGCACAAGGGCCTGCAGATGACCGCGAGCCATCTGTCCGGCCAGAACTTCTGGGGCGGCAACTGCTACGTCCACGGCCAGGGTTACCTCCCCCTGCCCGAGCGGGTCGGCTCGATGCGGCACGACGGCTTCCCCGCGTTCACGGTCGAGGACGAACGGCTCGCCTTCACCGAGGAACTCACCTGGGTGGAGAACGGCGGCGCGGAATGGGCGCGCGAGGAGCGGGCTCTCGCCGTCCACTCGGTCGACGAGGAGACCGGTGCCTGGGCCCTCGACTGGTCGATCCGGCTCACCAACCTCCGCGACGAGCCCCTCGCCTTCGGCTCCCCGACCACCGCCGGGCGCGAGATGGCCGGTTACACGGGCCTGCAGTGGCGCGGGCCGCGCGACTTCACCGGCGGCACCGTCTTCGGCCCGGACACCGACGCCGACGCGGACAAGCTGATGGGCAGCCAGAGCCCGTGGCTCGCCTTCACCACCGAGCACGACGAGGCCGACGGGCACTCCACGCTCGTCTTCGCCCACGCGCCGGAGAACCTCGACGCGAAGACGGCCGTCCACGAGTCGCACTGGTTCGTGCGCTCCGAGCCGTTCCCGACGGTCGCGTTCTCCTGGGCGTTCTTCGAGGAGTTCGAGCTGCCGCCGGGGGAGTCCTTCGCGTATCGCTACCGGGTGGTCGTCGCCGACGGCGCCTGGGACGGTGACCGCGTCGGCACGTACCTGGAGGGCCTGCCGTGGTGAGCGAGCCCAAACCGACTCTCCCGCACCCGCTTCCCGGCGCCGTCGGCCTGTCCCACCTGAGCGCCTACGACTGGGAGGCCGCCGACGGTGTGTGCGGCGGCAGCCCGCATCTGCACCTGGTGTGCACGGAGGCGTACGTCGTCACCGGCGGCCGGGGCGCGGTGCAGACGCTGAGCCCCGACGGCTACCGGGACATTCCCCTGGAGCCGGGCTCGGTCGCCTGGTTCACGCCGGGCACCGTGCACCGGATGGTGCAGGGCGGCGATCTGCGGATCACCGTGCTGATGCAGAACAGCGGTCTGCCGGAGGCCGGGGACGCCGTCTTCACGTTCCCGCCCGAGGTACTCGCCGACGCCGGGAAGTACGCGGCGGCGGCGACCCTCCCGCCCGGCACGGGTCAGGAGACGGCGGCGGCAGCCCGGCGCCGCCGGGACCTCGCCGTCGAGGGCTACCTCGCCCTGCGTGAGGCGCTCGTCGCCGGGGACAACGGCCCGTACGCCGAGTTCCAGCGCGCCGCGGCCCGGTTGGTGCGCGCCAAGGTGCCCGCCTGGCGCGAGCTGTGGCGGGCCGGTGCGCTGGCCACCGCCGAACGCACCGGCGCCCAGCTGGACGCGCTGGCGGACGGCGAGCCGGCGTACCTCGGGGAGGCGACGGCGTACGAGGCGGCACCGACCCGGCTCGGCGGCTTCGGGATGTGCGGCCGGCGGGACGAGTACAACCTGCCGGGGACGACACTGCCGCACCGGGGCGAGTAACCGGGGCACCAAGGGGGGGCCGAGGGGGGCGTCAGAGAAGGTCCGAGGAAGGGAAGAGGTGACCTCGGCATGCCCGGACACAGGACAAAGGGGTTCTGCGCATCGGCCGCCGCACTAGCGCTCTGTGCGGTACTGGCCGGCTGCGGGGGATCCGGGGAATCGGCCGGCGGCGGCAAGGCCGTGCTGCGCTACACGTGGTGGGGCAATCCCGACCGAGCGGAACGCACCGAGCAGGCCGTCGCCCTGTTCGAGAAACGCCACCCGAACGTGCAGGTGCAGACGTCGTTCTCCGGCTACGACGCCTACAAGCAGAAGCTCGCCGTCCAGGCCACGGGCGGCGACGCACCCGACGTGATGCAGCTCGACTACCGCCAGATCGACCAGTACGCGTCCGGCGGCGTCCTGCTCGACCTGGCCAAGCAGCGGGCCGTACTGCACACCTCGGAGATCGACCAGGGACTGCTCGCCACCGGCCGGGTCGACGGCACGCAGTACGCCGTCCCGCAGGGCCGCGGCACCGAGACCGTCGTCTACGACGTCAAGACCTGGAAGGAGTCGGGTGTTCCGCTCCCGCGCCAGGGCTGGACCTGGGACGACTGGGCCGACGCCGTGCGGGCGTTGGCGCAGAAGACCGGCAAGCCCGGTGCCACCGACCCCGGCCAGAGCGAGGACGCCTTCGAGGTCTGGCTGCGCGGCCAGGGCAAGGCCCTCTACACGAAGGACGGCGGACTCGGCTTCACCGCCGACGACCTGACCGAGTGGTGGACCTTCACCGACCGGCTCCGACGCGAAGGTGCCGTCTCGTCGGCCGAGCAGACCACCCAGATCGACGGCACCGTCGAGAACACTCCGCTCGGGCGCGGCACGGCCCTCTCCGACACCAACTGGGACGCCCCGGCCAGCGGTTACCTTGCCCTCATACCGAGCGGCGTCGCCCTCGCCCCGATGCCGTCCGGCGAGGACGGCACGCCCGGCCAGTACTTCAAGCCGTCCATGTTCCTCGGCGTCTCCGCCAACACCGGGCACGCGAAGGAGTCGGCGCAGCTCGTCGACTTCCTCCTCAACGACCCGGACGCGGCGAAGATCCTCGGCGCCACCCGCGGCATCCCCGTCAACGAGACCATCCGCGAGCAGACGGCCTCCCAGCTCAAGGACTTCGACAAGACCGTCGCCGACTACCAGGCCTCCCTCGAAGGCACCCTCAAGGATCCGCCACAGGCCCCGCCCTCCGGCGACAACGCCCTGCAGACCACCTTCCAGCGCGACTACGACCAGGTGTCGTACGAGCGCATGTCGCCCCGCGAGGCGGCCGAGAACTACGTCACCGAGGCGAAGGCGGAGCTGAGGTCATGACCACCACCGACATCCCCGCGTCCACCGCCCGGCCCAAGCGTTCCGCCCCGGTCCAAAAGCGCCGCCCGAAGCGCGAACGCCAGGGCGCCGCCTGGGTGTTCCTCTCCCCGTGGGTCCTCGGCGCGATCGTGCTCACCCTGCTGCCGATGGTCGTGTCGCTGTACCTGTCCTTCACCGACTACAACCTCTTCGACCCACCGCGCTGGGTCGGCCTGCGAAACTACACGCAGATGTTCACCGAGGACCCGCGCTACTGGCGCTCGGTCGTGACGACCCTGACGTACGTCGTCATCGCCGTGCCCCTCCAACTGGCCCTCGCGCTGGTCGTCGCGCTGGCCCTGAAGTCCATGAGGCGCGGCAAGGCCTTCTACCGGTCCGCGTTCTACGCGCCGTCCCTGCTCGGCGCCTCGATGTCCATCGCCCTCGTCTGGCGCGCGGTCTTCAACGACGGCGGCACGGTGGACAACCTGCTCGGCACCGGCGGCTGGGTCAACAAGCCCGGCTGGGCGCTGCTGGCGGTGGCCTTGCTGACGGTGTGGCAGTTCGGCGCCCCGATGGTCATCTTCCTCGCGGGCCTCCAGCAGATACCCGCCGAGCTGTACGAGGCGGCAGCCGTCGACGGAGCCGGAAAATGGCGGCAGTTCCTGTCCGTCACCGTGCCGATGCTGTCCCCGGTCCTCTTCTTCAACCTGGTCCTCCAGACCATCCAGGCCTTCCAGGTCTTCACACCCGCCTTCGCGGTCAGCGCCGGCAAGGGCGGCCCCGCCGACTCGACCCTCGTCTACACGATGTACCTCTACGACCGCGGCTTCGTCGCCTCCCACATGGGCTACGCGTCCGCCATGGCCTGGGTACTGCTGCTCGTCATCGGCGTCGTCACGGCGGTGCTGTTCCGCACCTCGCGCTCCTGGGTCTTCTACGCGTCCGACACTGATGGGGGAGCCCGATGACCGTCGCATCAACCACCGTGCCCCGTAAGCCCGTTCGCCTGGGACGCGTCGCCCTGCACCTCGGCTGCCTGGCCGCCCTGCTGGTGATGCTCTACCCGCTGGCCTGGCTCCTGGCGACCTCGCTCAAGCCCGCCGACGAGGTCATCGCCAGCCTCGACCTGCTGCCCAGCCACCTGGAATGGACCAACTACAAGACGGCCATGGACGGCGTCAACGACGTGTCGATCTGGCGGCTGCTCTCCAACTCGCTGCTGATCGCGGGCGGCGCGGTCCTCGGCAACGTGATCAGCTGCTCGCTCGCCGCCTATGCCTTCGCCCGGCTGCGCTTCCGCTTCCGCGGCCCGCTGTTCGCCTTCATGATCGCGACGATCATGCTGCCGCACCACGCGGTGCTGATCCCGCAGTACATCATCTTCAACCAGCTCGGCCTGGTGAACACCTACTGGCCGCTGATCCTGCCGAAGTTCCTCGCCACGGAGGCCTTCTTCGTCTTCCTCATCGTGCAGTTCATGCGCGGTCTGCCGCGCGAGCTGGAGGAGGCGGCCCGCATCGACGGCTGCGGCCCCTTCCGCAGCTTCTTCCAGGTCGTCCTGCCGCTCACCCGGCCGGCGCTGATCACCACGGCGATCTTCACCTTCATCTGGACCTGGAACGACTTCTTCACCCAGCTCATCTACCTCTTCGACCCGGAGAAGTTCACCCTCACCCTCGCCCTCAGGTCGTTCGTGGACGCCTCCAGCCAGTCGTCCTTCGGCCCGATGTTCGCGATGTCGGTGATCGCGCTGCTGCCGATCGTGCTGTTCTTCCTCGCCTTCCAGCGCTTCCTGGTGGAGGGCATGGCCAGCTCCGGACTCAAGGGGTGAGCGACGATGAGTGAGATGCCAACGCGTGAACCGGGCGAGCTCTTCGGGCCCCGGATGACCCTGTTCGCCGACGTGCTGAGCGTCGGCCTGGCCACGGCGGTGGTCTGTCTGCCGCTGGTGACCGCCCCGGCCGCGCTGTCCAGCGCGTGCACGGTGCTGCGGGGTGTGGGGGAGGGCCAACCCGCCACCGCGGGACGGTACTTCGCGGTCCTGCGGCGGCGGCTGCGGGCCGGCGACCTGGCGGCGGGGGCCGTCGCTCTGGCGGGTGCGCTGCTGTTCGTGGCGGACCTCGCGCTGGCCGGGGCGGGACTGCCGGGGGCGCCGCTGTTCGCGGTGGTGGCCGCGGCGATCGGCGCGGGCGCCCTTGTGGTGGGCCTGCGGGCCTGCGCCCGCCCCGAGTCGCTCACCGACTGGCCGGCCGCCCTGCGCGGGGCCGCGCGGGACGTCGTAGCGGATCCGGGTGGCTCCGCCCTGGTGCTGCTCGCGGTGGCGACGGCGGTGCTGTGTGCGTGGATGCTGGTGCCGCTCGCCTTCCTTGCGCCGGGGCCGCTGGCGTTGGCACTGACCGCCGTCGACGTCCGTTTCGCCGGTATATCCAAGAGTTAATGGTCAATTAGAGGACTTGGGGTGTGAAAGGGCACTTGGGGTGTCAATCATCTTGTCATGAACCTGCGGCCCGACGGACGGGCCGCAGTCTCATGGAGGTGTGGGATGCACCGCAGACTCGCCACCGCAATGGCCGCCTCAACTCTGGCCCTGATCACCGTCGTCGGCACCGCCGCGGCCGCCGACGCCGCTCCCGCCGACAAGCCCCAGGTCCTTGCGAGCTGGACCCAGACCAGCGCGTCGAGCTACAACTCCTGGGCCGCTGCCCGCGCGAACCAGTCCGCCTGGGGCGCGTACGCGTTCGACTGGAGCACCGACTACTGCTCCTCCTCGCCGGACAACCCGTTCGGCTTCCCTTTCCGGATGTCCTGCGCCCGGCACGACTTCGGCTACCGCAACTACAAGGCCGCAGGCGCCTTCAGCGCCAACAAGACCCGCCTCGACAGCGCCTTCTACGAGGACCTCAAGCGGGTGTGCGCCGGCTACGGCGGCGGCACGAAGACCGCCTGCAACAGCACGGCGTGGACGTACTACCAGGCCGTGAAGGCCTTCGGCTGAGGTGACACGTCCGGTCGGGGGCGCCGAGGCCGCCCCCGACCGGACGGCTCAGCCCGCCGCCCGGAAGCCGCGCAGCCGCAGCGAGTTGCCGACCACGAACACCGACGAGAAGGCCATGGCGGCTCCGGCGAGCATCGGGTTGAGCAGGCCGGCCGCGGCGAGCGGCAGGGCGGCCACGTTGTACGCGAAGGCCCAGAACAGGTTGGTGCGGATCGTGCCGAGGGTGCGGCGGGCGAGCCGGATGGCGTCGGCCGCGGCGCGCAGGTCACCCCGTACCAGGGTCAGGTCGCCCGCCTCGATCGCGGCGTCCGTGCCGGTGCCTCCTCCACGTCCACCCCAGCGGCGAACCCGGCGACGGCACGACCGAACCCGGCCCGGCCGTTTCGTTCACGGCCACGGCGCCGAGCAGCGGCACCTACCGGCTCTTCCTCGACTTCAAGCACGACGGCAAGGTCCGCACCGCGGCGTTCACCGTCCGGGCAGGAGCGGCGGAGGCGCCGGCGACAACCGCGGACGGCGAGCCGACGGACGTACGCGAGTCCTCAGGCAGTCACGGACACTGACACCCGGACCCGGCTGCCGCGTTCACCGGCAGCCGGGCCGAATCGTTCCGAGTATTGTAAACAATCTCGTCGCACATCTTGCTCACAATGTTCCGCGCGGTTACGTTCGCAGGCGCCGCGGACCGGCCGTTCACCTGTGCGGTCCTCTTCTGAGAGGCGACGAGTTGATGAGACGTACATTCAGACAACTTTCGGCCGCCCTCGTGACGGCGGCCGTCGTTCCCGCCCTGGCGCTGGGCGCCGCACGCGTGGCGGCGGATTCCACCGGACACCTTTCCAGGGAGCAGAGCACCTTGGTTGTTCGGACCGAGAGCGGGCCCGTCCGCGGCATCACCGGGGCGGGTGCCGACCGGTTCCTCGGTCTGCCCTACGCGGCGCCGCCGGTACGGGAGTCGAGGTTCGCGCCGCCCGCCGCGCCGACGTCCTGGAAGGACGTCCGGGAGGCCGACCGGCAGTCGCCCGCCTGTCTGTAGTTCGAGCCCACCGGTGTACGGGAGGAACAGGCCGTCAGCGAGGACTGCCTGTATCTGGACGTGTACCGTCCGGCCCGGACGGCCACCACCGCGAAGCTGCCCGTCATGGTGTGGTTCCACGGCGGCGGCCACACCCAGGGCACCGGTGTCATCTACGGCGGCAGCACCATGGCCGCGAAGACCGACACCATCGTCATCTCCGTCAACTACCGCCTGGGCGCCCTCGGTTTCCTCGCCCACCCGGCCCTCAGCGCCGTCACCCCCGGCGGTTCCGGCAACTACGGACGCATGGACCAGCGGGCGTCGCTGGAGTGGGTACAGGACAACATCGCCCGCTTCGGCGGCGACCCGGGCAACGTCACGATCTACGGCCAGTCGGCCGGCGGCTCGGCCGTCTGCGACCTGATGGCCATGCCGTCGGCCCGCGGCCTGTTCGACCAGGCGATCGTGCAGAGTTCCACGTGTCTGAGCGACCGCACCACACTGTCGGCCGGGGAGCAGAGCGGCGTCGGATTCGCCCAGGCGGTGGGCTGCGCCGACGCGGCCTCGGAGGCCGTCGTCGCCTGCCTGCGAAAGGCCTGGCCCGGCACACTGATCGCCCACCAGGCCGACTATCGCGGAAGCTCCAAGGTGGGCGGCTCCCTGCTCCCCAAGTCCTTCAAGCAGGCCTTCGTGGACGGTAGTTGGAACGCCGTCCCGGTCATGACGGGCACCACCCGCTCCGAGAACCGGCTGCTGTCCACCGCGCTCGCCGGCATCACCGCGCAGGGCTACGAGGACCTGGTCCGCAAGACGTACGGAGACCGCGCCGAACGCGTCCTGGAGCTGTATCCCCTGAGCCGCTTCAAGAGCCCCTACGACGCCATCACCCAGGTCCAGACCGACGCCCAGCGGGCCTGCTCCATGCAGCAGACCGCCCAGGTGATGGCGGCCAAGACCCCCGTCTACCGCTACGAGTTCAACGACCCCACCTCGCCGACCCTCTACGGATTCGCCGTCCCCGGCGAGGACATGTCCAACGCCCACAGCGCCGAACTCGCCTACCTCTTCGACTTCACCCTCGGCGAGAAGCCCCTCACCGCACGGCAGGAGCGGCTCTCGGACCAGATGATGCGGTACTGGGGCGCCTTCGCGCACCACGGTGATCCGAACGTCAAGGGCGCCCCGGCCTGGCCGACGTACGGCCCCGAGCAGCAGGTGCTGCAGCTGCGCACCGCAGGAGCGAGCAAGGTCGTCACCACGTTCGCGGCCGACCACTACTGCGACTTCTGGCTCGCCTGAACCACCCCCCCGGCCGCCTTCCCTCAGTACGCCCGCACGCAGAGAGCAGGGAGCAATGAGATTGATCACCGCCCTGCGCGGCAGAGTCCGCGCCACCCTCGCCACCGTGAGTCTCCTCGGCCTCGGGATCACCCCCGTCGTCGCCCAGGCCGCCCAGTCCGACGACGCGCCCACGCAGTCGGCCCGCCCCGCCTCCACCCTCGTACAGACCACGAACGGCAAGGTCAAAGGCGCCCACCGGACCGGTTACGACGAGTGGCTCGGCATCCCGTACGCGGCCGACGCCTCCGGTGCCAACCGGTGGAAGCCGCCGCAGCCGGCCGCCCGGTGGTCCGGCGTGCGCGACGCCACCTCCTTCTCCGACCGCTGTGCGCAGAACAGCGGTTGGGACCCCGGCTACGAGAAGACCATCACCTCCGAGGACCGCCTCGCCCTCAACGTCTACGTCCCCGACCGAGCCAAGGCGAAGGCACCGGTGCTGGTGTGGATCCACGGCGGCGGATTCACCGGAGGCGCGGGCCAGGACACCGATCCGCGCAAGTTCGTCGAGCAGACGGGCGCGGTCGTCGTCACCGTCAACTACCGCGTCGGCGTGCTCGGCACGCTGAACCTGCCCCAGTTGCAGGCCGAGAGCAAGGACGGACCGGGCAACTACGGGCTCCTCGACCAGCAGGCGGCCCTGCGCTGGGTGCACGGCAACATCGCCCGCTTCGGCGGTGATCCGAGGAACGTGACCATCGCCGGGCAGTCGGCCGGTGCCGGTTCGGTCTGCGACCACCTCGCCTCGCCCACCGCCAAGGGGCTGTTCGCCCGGGCGGGCATCATGAGCGGCGGCTGCAACCTGCAGTCCGCGGCCTCCGGTCAGGCGCAGAGCGAGGCGTTCGTCAAGGCCGTCGGCTGCGACGCCGCCTCCGAGGTCGTCGCCTGCCTGCGCGCCAAGCCCGCCGCCGATCTTCTGGCCGCCCAGAAGAAGGCGGGCGTCTCCCCGTCCGTCGGCGGCTCCGCCTTCCCCGTCAACCCGGGCACCGCCGTCCAGACGGGGAAGTTCAACCGCGTCCCGGTGATGCTGGGTCAGACCAACAGCGAACGTGGCCTGTTCACCTTCCAGAACTACGACTACCTCGGTACGCCGATGACGGCCGCCGGGTATGAGACAGCGGTCCGCTCCGCCTATGGGGCGAACGCCGACAAGGTGCTCGCCGAATACCCGCTCAGCGCCTATGACACCCCCGGCGAGGCGTTCACCGCCGCCCAGAACGACTCGACGTCCTCCACCCGGCAGCAGCTGATGGCCGCGCTGTCGAAGTGGGTCACCACGTACGCCTACGAGTTCGCCGAGAGCGACACCCCTCACTTCACGTCCATCTTCCTGATCCAGCAGAAGAGCGAGTCCGCGCGAAACTTCCCCTTCGGCGGCGCCATCCATGTCGACGACCTCGGCTACCTCTGGGACTACCTGGGCCAGACCATGCCGTACGACGACGACCAGCTGGAGCTGTCCCGGCAGATGATCACCTACTGGGGCCGGTTCGCCGCCGACGCGGACCCGAACGGCCCCCGCGCCCCCGCCTGGCCCAAGTACAGCGCGAAGACACAGGAGTTGATGTCACTGGTCGCCTGTGACACCGCGCCGGCGGGCTCCGAGCCCCCGGCGGCCTGTTCCAAGGCCACCCGGGACTTCGGTGCGGAGCACAACCTCGACTTCTGGCAGGGTCTGTCGTCCTGACGCCCGCCCCCGTGCCCTCGGCGGTCAGCCGAGGGCACGGTCGAGGTTGAACGCGGCGCTGATCAGGGCGAGATGGGTGAAAGCCTGGGGGAAGTTGCCCTGTTGCTCGCCGGTGTGGCTGATCTCCTCGGCGTACAGGCCCAGATGGTTGGCGTAGGTGAGCATCTTCTCGAAGGCCAGCCGGGCCTCGTCGATCCGCCCGGCGTGGACCATGGCCTCGACGTACCAGAACGAGCAGATGGAGAACGTTCCCTCGTCGCCGCGCAGTCCGTCGGGGCTCGCCTGCGGGTCGTAGCGGTAGACCAGTGAGTCGGACACCAGGTCGTGGGTGAGCGCGTCCAGGGTGGACAGCCACTTGGGGTCGGTCGGGGCGATGAACTTCGTCAACGGCATCATCAGGACCGCCGCGTCGAGTACGTCGCCGTCCTCGGTCTGGACGAAGGCCTGGCGGGCCTCGGACCAGCCCCGCTTCATGATCCGCCGGTAGATCGTGTCGCGGATCTCCCGCCAGCGGGACAGGTCGGCGGGCAGACCGCGCCGGTTGGCCATGCGGATCGCCCGCTCGATCGCCACCCAGCACATCAGCCGCGAGTACAGGAAGTTCTTGCGGCCGCCGCGGGTCTCCCAAATGCCCTCGTCGGGCTGGTCCCAGTGCTCGCACACCCAGTCCACCAGCGCGCACACGTCGTCCCACTGGCCGCTGGAGATCGGCTTGGCCCACTTGTCGTAGAGGTAGATCGAGTCGATCAGCGCGCCGTAGATGTCGAGTTGGAGCTGCTCGGCCGCGCCGTTGCCGATCCGTACCGGCGCGGAGCCCTGGTGTCCCTCCAGATGAGGGAGTTCCCGCTCGGGCAGGTCGGTGCGGCCGTCGATGCCGTACATGATCTGCAGGGGGCCCGACGGTTTGCCGTCGCCGGGACTGATGTGCCGGGTCACGAAGTTCATGAACGCCTCGGCCTCGCCGGTGAAGCCCAGCCGCAGCAACGCGTACACGCAGAAGGCGGCGTCGCGCACCCACACGTACCGGTAGTCCCAGTTGCGCTCGCCGCCGAGCTCCTCGGGCAGGCTCGTCGTGGGGGCGGCCACGATCGCGCCGGTCGGGGCGTAGGTCAACAGCTTCAGGGTGAGGGCCGAGCGGTGCACCATCTCCCGCCAGCGGCCACGGTACTTGGACGCGGACAGCCAGTTCCGCCAGTACGCCACCGTGGTGGTGAACTGCTCCTCGGCCTCCGTCCGCGCGCATCGGCGGGGAGCCACCTCGCCGCCCACCTGGTCCAGCGCGAACACCGCCGACTCGCCCTCGGCGAGCTTGAAGTCGGCCCGCGCGTCCAGGCCCTCGACCTCCAGCGGTACGGTCGCGGTCAGTCCCAGTGACAGCTCGGCGGACTCGAAGACCGCGACGTCGCCGACCATGCGGACCGTGTGCGGCTGGGCGCCGTAGTCGAAGCGAGGCGCCACGCGCGTGCGGAACGGGATGGAGCCGCGCACGCACACCACTCGCCGGATCAGCCGGTGCCGTTCGATCTCCACCGAGCTGCCGTCGACCGGCATGAAGTCCTGCACCTCGCCGACGCCGTCCTCGGTGTAGAACCGGGTGATCAGGACGTTGGTGTCGGGGAAGTAGAACTGCTTGGTGCGGGCCGGCACGCTCGCCGCCAGCTCGAAGCAGCCGCCCTTCTCCGCGTCCAGGATCGAGGCGAAGACGCTCGGGGCGTCGAAGGAGGGGCAGCAGTACCAGTCGATCGTGCCGTCGGTCCCCACCAGGGCCACGCTGCGCAGATCGCCGATCAGACCGTGCTCGGCGATCGGCAGATAGCGCGCGGCCCCGGACACGTGCTGTGTTGCATCCATCGCAGCCTCCCGGGCCCGACACGCGATCAACTCAGCCTCAGCTTAGGGGGAGCGGGCGGGACGGCGGGGGGAGAGGGATATGCGAACTTGCCTAAAGCTATTAGGCAAGTGCACAATCGATTCAGGTAAACGAGGGACAGGTTATGGCACGGGTAGGACTGACCAGGAAACGTCTGGTCCGGGCGGGAGCCGAGTTGGCCGACGAGGTCGGATTCGACCAGGTGACCGTCTCGGAGCTGGCCCGGCGGTTCGACGTCAAGGTCGCGAGCCTCTACTCGCACGTGAAGAACTCCGACGACCTCAAGAGCGGCATCGCCCTGCTCGCCCTGGAGGAGCTGGCCGACCGGGGCGCCGCCGCGCTGGCCGGCCGGGCCGGCAAGGACGCCCTGACCGCCCTGGCGAACGTGTACCGCGACTACGCACGGGACCATCCCGGCCGGTACTCCGCCGCCCAGTGGAGGCTCACTCCGGAGGAGGCGGCCGCGAGCGCGGGCGGCAGACACGCCGGGATGACACGGGCGATCCTGCGCGGCTACGACCTCGCCGAGCCCGACCAGACGCATGCGGTCCGGCTGCTGGGCAGTGTCTTCCACGGTTACGTCAGCCTGGAGCTGGCGGGCGGGTTCAGCCACAGCGCCCCCGACTCACAGGAGAGCTGGTCGCGGATCCTGGACGCCCTCGACGCCCTGCTGCGGAACTGGCCCGCGGCGCAGCCTCCCCCACGATGATCGACAGGTTGAGATCAATGCACACCCAGGACAACTGGACCACCACACCCGTGACCGCGGAGCTGCTGCGCGGCGCCCTCGACGTGGAGCGCACCGAGCACGGCGTGCTGCCGCACCGGCTGCCCGCCCGGGCCCGCGCCCAGTGTTCCGACGCCCAACTGGCCATGGCGGAGGCACAGCCCTCCGGCGTACGCCTGGTCTTCCGCACCCGGGCCACCGCCATCGAGCTGGACACGCTGCCCACCAAGCGCAGCTACGTGGGCGCCCCGCCCCGCCCGGACGGCGTGTACGACCTGGTCGTCGACGGCCGCCCGGCCGGCCGGGGGAGCGTCATGGGCGGCAACGTCGTGATCACCGACATGGCGGCCGGGACCGCCGAGCACCGGCCCGGCCCGCCCGGCACCCTCCGCTTCACCGGTCTGCCCGACGGCGCCAAGGACGTCGAGCTCTGGCTGCCGCACAACGAGACCACCGAACTGATCGCCCTGCGCACCGACGCCCCCGTCGAGCCCGCCCCGGACCCGGGCCGCAGGGTGTGGCTGCACCACGGCAGCTCGATCAGTCACGGCTCCGACGCCGCGAGTCCCACCGCCATCTGGCCCGCGCTCGCCGCCTCCCTCGGCGGTGTGGAACTGATCAACCTGGGACTGGCCGGCAGCGCCCTGCTCGACCCGTTCACGGCCCGCGCCCTGCGCGACACCCCCGCCGACCTGGTCAGCGTGAAGATCGGCATCAACCTGGTCAACGCCGACCTGATGCGCCTGCGCGCCTTCGGCCCCGCCGTCCACGGCTTCCTCGACACCGTCCGCGAAGGGCACCCCACCATCCCGCTGCTCGTCGTCTCGCCCATCCTGTGTCCCATCCACGAGGACACGCCCGGGCCCAGCGCCCCGGACTTCACGGCCCTCGCCGAGGGGCGGCTGCGGTTCGTGGCCATGGGTGATCCGGCCGAGCGTGCGGTCGGAAAGCTGACCCTGGGCGTCATACGGGACGAGCTGGCCCGGATCGTGGCGCAGCGGGCGGCCGAGGACCCGAACCTGTACTACCTCGACGGCCGCGACCTCTACGGCGAGGCGGACTCCGCCGAGCTCCCGCTGCCCGACAACCTCCACCCCGACGCCGCCACCCACCGCCACATCGGCGAACGCTTCGCCGAGCTGGCCTTCGCGACCGACGGGGCTTTCCGTGACCGCACTGTCGCCTGACTGCCGTGACCGCCCTGAGGGCTAGACCGCGACGACCCGCAGCCCCGCCTCCTCGAACTGCCGTACGGTGTCCGGCCCGGCCGCCGTGTCCGTGACCAGCGTGTCCACGGACGCCGTCGCGCAGATCCGGGCGAAGGCGCGCTGCCCCAGTTTGCTGGAGTCCGCGGCGACGATCACGCGCTCGGCGCGTTCGCAGAGCAGCCGGTTGATCGCCGCCTCCGCCTCGTCGTGCGCGGAGGTGCCGTGCGTGACGTCGAAGGCGACGACACCGAGGACCGCCACGTCGATCGTGATTTGGCTCAGCACGCCGTCGGCGAGTGGTCCGACGAGTTCGTAGGACTGCGGGCGCGCGACCCCGCCGGTCAGCACGATCTTGAACTGAGGGCGCACGGCCAGCTCGTTGGCGATGTTGAGCGCGTTCGTGACCACGGTCAGCGCGGGCGACCCGGACGACAGGTCGCCGCGCACGGCCAGCGCCCGCGCCACCTCGGTCGTGGTCGTCCCGCCGGTGAGTCCCACGGCCTCGCCGGGGGTGACGAGGCCCGCCACCGCCTTGGCGATGCGCTGTTTCTCCGAGGCGTGGCGGGCCGTCTTGTAGCGCAGCGGCAGCTCGTACGACACCCCGTGCACGACCGCGCCGCCGCGCGTGCGGACCAGCATCTGCTGCTCGGCCAGCTGGTCGAAGTCGCGCCGGATGGTCGCGGACGAGACCGCCAGCTCGGCGGCCGCCTCCTCGACGTCCAACCGGCCGCGCTCGACCAGCAGTTCCAGCAGCGCCTTCCAACGGGCGTCGCGTGACATCCGCGCCCTCCGTTCCTCGATCTCCAGGCGACCCTAGCGCACCCACCCTTCCGCCCGAATGCTTGATTGTGCTCGAAACTTCGCTATATCTTGCACAAACAAGCAAAGTGACGAAGGGGTGCGGCATGTCCCATGTAGAGGACGAGCTGGCCGGCCAGCCCGAGTGCTGGACGCGCGCGGCTGTACGGGCGCCGGAGCACGCCGGGGCGCTGCCGACGCCGGGGGAGCGGGTCGCGATCGTCGGCTGCGGCACCTCGTACTTCATGGCGCAGGCAGTGGCGGCGCTGCGCGAGGGGTCGGGCCAGGGCGAGACGGACGCCTTCGCCGCCTCCGAGTTCCCGTACGGCCGCTCGTACGACCGGATCCTCGCCCTCACCCGCTCCGGCACCACCACCGAGGTGCTGGAGCTGCTGCGTGAGGTGCGGGGACACACGCGCACGACCGCCATCACCGCGGACCCCGGCACCCCCGTCATGGAAGCCGCCGACGACCTCGTCGTCCTGGACTTCGCGGACGAACGCTCGGTCGTGCAGACCCGGTTCGCCACCACCGCGCTCACCCTGCTCCGCGCCCACCTCGGCCTGCACACCGACGCCGTCGTCGCCGACGCCCGCACCGCGCTCGTCTCGCCGCTGCCCCAAGGGCTCGTGGACTGCGCCCAGTTCACCTTCCTCGGCCGCGGCTGGACGGTCGGGCTGGCCAACGAGGCAGGGCTGAAGATGCGCGAGGCCTGTCTCGCCTGGACCGAGGCCTACCCGGCGATGGAGTACCGGCACGGCCCCATCAGCATCACCACCCACGGCACCGCCACCTGGATGCTCGGCGAGGCACCGGACGGCCTGCCCGAACAGGTCCGCGACACCGGCGGGTTGTGGGTCGCGGGCGGCCTCGACCCCCTCGCCGAGCTGGTCCGCGTCCAGCGGCTCGCCGTAGCCGTCGCGGCGGCCCGCGGCCTGGACCCCGACCGGCCCCGCCACCTCACCCGCTCAGTGATCCTCGCCCCCTGACGCGCCGAGACAGGAGACAGTCCGTGCCCCTCGTCACCACCGGCGAGCTCGTCAGCCGCGCCGCCGCCACGCACTCCGCCGTCGCCGCCTTCAACATCATCACGCTGGAACATGTCGAGGCAGTCCTCGCCGGGGCGGAGTCGGTGGGTGCACCCGTCGTCCTCCAAGTCAGCGAGAACGCCGTCAAGTTCCGTTACGGACGACTGCTTCCACTGGCCCGCGCCGCCGTCGCCGCCGCCGAACGAGCCACCGTACCCGTGGGGTTGCACCTGGACCACGTACAGAGCGACGACCTCCTCCGCCAGGCACCCGACGCCGGATTCAGCTCCGTCATGTACGACGCGGCCCGACTTCCGTACGACGAGAACCTCGCCGCGACCAGAGCCGCCGCCGACTGGGCACATGCCCAAGGGCTCTGGGTCGAGGCCGAGTTGGGACGGATCGGCGGCAAGAACGGCGAGTCGCCGCTGGACGCCCACGCACCCGGGGCCCGCACCGACCCCGGGGAGGCCCGGGCGTTCGTCGCGGACTCCGGCGTCGACGCCCTCGCGGTGGCCATCGGCAGCTCCCACGCCATGACCACCCGCACCGCCGCCCTCGACCACACCCTCCTCAAACACCTCGCCGACACCCTGGGCGTCCCGCTCGTGCTGCACGGCTCGTCCGGAGTACCGGACGACGAGCTGGCCAAGGCCGTCGCGGGCGGCATCACCAAGATCAACGTCGGCACCGCGCTCAACCTCGCGATGACCGACGCGATCCGCGAGTTCCTGGCCGCCCACCCCGAGGCGGTCGACTCACGGACGTACCTGAGCGTGGGACGGGAGGCGATGGTGCGGACGGTGGCGGGGATCATCCGGGGTCTCGGAGGACTGACCGCTACCTCTTGACCGCCTTGAGCACCACGAACTTCGGGCCACTGGCGACCAGTTCACTGTTGCCGAACAACCGCCGCAGCTTCAGGTGGTATCCGAGATGACGGTTGCCGATCACCCACAGCTCGCCGCCCGGCCGGAGCGCGCGCCGCGCTCCGGTGAACATCCGCCAGGCCGTGGTGTCCGTGGTCGCCTGGTGCGAGTGGAACGGCGGATTGTTCAGCACCAGGTCCACGCTGTCGGCGGGCACTCCGGCCAGCCCGTCCCCGACGCGGAACTCGGCATGCCCCGGCACGCCGTTCGCCTTGAACGTCGCCTCCGCCGAGGCCACCGCCTGGAACGACTCGTCCACGAACAGCACCTCCGCCTCGGGATCGGCCAGCGCCATCGCCGTACCGACGACCCCGTTCCCGCACCCCAGGTCCACCACTCGCTGCCCGCCGCGGCTGTCCGGCAGATGCTCCAGGAGGAACCGGGTGCCGATGTCGAGACGGTCCGCGCAGAAGACGCCGGCGTGGTTGACGACCGTACGGCCCGAGACAAGGCCGATGCCGTCGGGGAGCTCATAGCTGTACGGCCACGGATTGGCGGCCCGTTCCTGCGACGGCTCGGGCGTGCAGAAGATCAGCCGGGCCTTCTTCTCCGCGAGCGAGGTGCGGGTCGGACCGAGGATCCGCTCGAACAACTGCAACGTCGAGGTGTGGATCTCCTTCACCATGCCGGTGCCGACGACAACCGTGCCCTCGTGCACCGAGGGCGCCAGCCTCAGCAACTGGTCCTCCAGCAGCGCCAGGCTCTTCGGCACCCGCACCAGCAGCACGTCGACGCGACCGGGCGGCGGATCCTGCGTGGTGAGCAGCCGCACGGCACCGTTCGCGACGCCGGCCCGCGCCAGGTTCGCCCGGGTCGCCTCCTGGGTCAGATACGAGTCGGTGATCTGCGCCGGCCGGTGCGCCGCGAGCGCCGTGACCAGCGCGCCCCAGCGGTCCCCGACCACCACGACCGTGCCGGACAGCGGGACGTCCTGGTCCGCGAGATACCGGAGGAGGTACTCGTCGCAGGCGTCCCAGGCGCGCAGCCTCTCACGCGGGTCCTCGGGGAAGCGGGACAGCGCGAGCTCGCCCCAGGGAGTCGTCATACGGTCGTTCATCGTGCGTCCAGGCCCACCAGTCGGATTAGCTCTCCGTAGCGTTCAGTGGCACACTGTCACATGAACGCCCGGCGCCCAGGCGACGTCGGGCACCCTCCTCAGTCGGGGCGCACGTCCTGGCTGACCAGCGTCCGGAGGGACGTGTCACGCGGGCTGCCGGTTCCTGCCGTGCAGCACCAGGGCGCGAAGGCGATTGGCTCACACCCTGCGCAACACTCAGGGTCAGTCAGTTAATCAGAGACGCTAGCCGAGCCGCAGCTCAGGTCGGTGTTCGAGGCGTGCCGTTACTGGGCGCGCCCGCCGACCGGGCTGTGGACGGTGCGGTGCTGGAAACACTGGGTGAACCGGTGGCTCCGTACGACATCGCACTGATCAACTTCTACGACGGCGACGCCCGCATGGGCATGCACCGCGACAGCGACGAGAAGTCGGACGCCCCGGTGGTGTCCCTGAGCCTCGGCGACACCTGCGTCTTCCGCTTCGGCAATCCCGAGACCCGGACCCGGCCGTACACGGACGTCGAGCTGCGCAGCGGCGACCTGTTCGTGTTCGGCGGGCCGTCCCGGCTCGCGTACCACGGGGTGCCCCGGGTCCAGGCGGGTACGGCACCGCCGGAGTTGGGTCTGGTCGGGCGGTTGAACATCACGCTTCGGGCCAGTGGTCTGTAGGCCGCCGAGTCTGCGGATCATGGGAGACTCGCCCTCATGAGCGGCAAGGCGGACCCCCGGACGGCGGGGGAAGGGACCCCCTCGAGGGCGCGGCTGGACCGGGGGCGCGGTGCGCTCGGGCCCGCGTTGGAGCTCGTGCACACCGGACGCGCGCCGACCCGCGCCGTGCTGACCGCCGAGCTCGGCGTGACGCGAGCCACCGCCGGCGCGGTCGCCGCCGAACTGGAGGCGCTCGGGCTGATCCGGGTCGACGCCCGGCCCGGCGCGGCGGCCGGTTCGCAGGGGCGGCCCTCGCACCGGCTCGCGGTCGCCGAGGACGGGCCCGTCGTGCTGGCCGCACAGGTGCACGCCGACGGGTTCCGGGCGGCGCTGGTCGGTCTGGGCGGCCGTATCGTCGCCACCGCGCCCGGCTGCGAGACCGTCGAAGAAGATCCCGCGAAGGTCCTTGTGTCCGTCGTGGAGGCCGGCGCCGAACTGCTGCGCACGACCGGACGGCGGTGCGTGGGCGCCGGGCTGGCCGTGCCGTCGGCGGTCGCCGAGCCGGACGGACTCGCCCTGAACCCGCTGCACCTGGCGTGGCCGGTGGGCGCCCCGGTCCGCCGTATCTTCGCGGAGTGCGTACGCGCGGCCGGGATCACCGGACCGGCCTTCGCGGGCAACGACGTCAACCTCGCCGCGCTCGCCGAGCACCGGCACGGCGCGGGCCGCGGCGCCCGGGACCTGCTGTGCGTGGCCACCGGCCACCGGGGCGTGGGCGGCGCGCTGGTCCTCGACGGGCGTCTGCACACCGGGAGTTCCGGGCTGGCGCTCGAAGTCGGCCACCTCACGGTCAACCCGGAGGGCCGCCCCTGCCACTGCGGCAGCCGCGGCTGCCTCGACGTCGAGGCCGACCCGCTCGCCTTCCTCACCGCGGCGGGCCGCGACCTGGGCCCGGAGGTGTCCCTGCTCCAGCAGGCCAACGACCTGGTCCGCCACCACTACGACGACCCGTCCGTCCGCACCGCCACCGAGGCCCTGATCGACCGCCTCGGCCTCGGCCTGGCCGGCCTGGTGAACATCCTCAACCCGGACCGGATCATCCTCGGCGGTCTGCACCGCACCCTGCTCGACGCCGACCCGGGCCGACTGCGCGCGGTCGTCGCCGACCGCAGCCTGTGGGGGCAGAGTGGCGGCGTCCCCATCCTGGCGTGCACCCTCGACCACAACAGCCTGGTCGGCGCGGCCGAGCTGGCCTGGCAGCCGGTGCTGGACGATCCGCTGAGCGCGCTGGCCCAGTGAGCTCACGCACCCGCGCAAGGCGTCCTCGGACACGCCCCGGGTAGGCTCGTGACATGCGGATCTCCGTTTCCTCGGACATGGACGAACCCGTGGCGCGCGGCCTCGTCGCCGAGCTGCGCGACCGCGGCCACGAGGTCGTGCCGTACGGCGCGCTGAGCCCCGGCGACGACCCCCAGTGGGCCGTCTGCTCGGAGGCCGCCGCGCGCGAGGTCGCCGCCGGAACCGCCGACCAGGCGGTCGTGTGCTGCTGGACCGGCACGGGCGCCTCGATCGCCGCGAACAAGGTGCCGGGCGTACGGGCCGCCCTGTGCACGGACGCCTACACGGCGGACGGCGCACGCCGCTGGAACGACGCCAATGTGCTCGCCCTCAGCCTGCGGCTGACGTCCGAGCCGCTGCTCAAGGAGATCCTCGACGCCTGGTTCGCCGCGGAGGCCAGCGCGGACACCGAGGACCGGCAGAACGTGGCCCGCATCGGACGCCTCGACCTCGGCAGGGCCTAGTGCCGCGATAGCTACTAGCTTTTCGGCGCCGTGAGGCTCCACAACGCTGCCACCAGCGGTCGGCGCAGATCGGCCCGCCGTACGCACAACCCGATCGGGAACGGCTCCGGCAACGGCTCCACGGGAAGCACGGCGAGCCGCTCGCGCACCGCGCTGTGCTCCAGTACGAGACGGGGAACCACGCCCGTGCCGCAGCCCAGCGCGACGAGCGTCAACAGCCCTTCGTGACCGTCCGGTTCACAGGCCACCTCGGGTGCCGTGCCGCGCATTCGGAACCAGCGGTCGGCGGCCTCACGTACCAGCCCCCGGTGGGGCAGGACGAACGGACCGTCGAGACCGGGGTCGGGGCGATCACGTGCGGTGACCAGGACCAGCTCGGTGACCGCGACGGTACGGCTGACCAGGGGTTCCGGCAGCCTGGCCGGGATCCCCGCGACGGCCACGTCGACCTCGCCCTCGTCCAGCCGGGCCAGCGCCGCCGCCGCGTCACCGGTGCGCAGGTCCAGCCGCACCTGCGGATGGGCGGCGCGGAACGGGGCCAACAGGTCGGGCAGCAGCGCCTGACAGGCGGTGACCGTCGCGAACACGGCCAGCCGGCCGGTCAGTTCGGCCGGGTCGGGGTGCTCCTCGCGGTAGGCACGCCACAACTCCAGCGCCTCGACCGCGTATGCGCGGAAACGGTGCCCCTCCGCGGTAAGTGACACCCCGCGGGGACCTCGGTCGAACAGCCGGTGCCCGAGATCCGCCTCCAGCCGCTGCACGGTCCGGGTCAGCGTCGCCGGGCTGACATGGCAGTCCAGGCTCGTCCGGCCGAAGTTCAGCGTCTGCGCCAGATGCAGGAAGAGTCGCAGCTCCCGGTGGTCCTCCCGCACTGTCCTGACCTCGCTCTTTCACTTCACGCAACACCGCGCTGCAAAGGTTGCGCTTGCCGCAACGCTCGGGTGGAGCCTACAACTCGACCATGACCTCGACCACGTACACCTCCCGTGTCTTCGCCCTCGAAACGATGGACGTGCCCGGCAGCACCGAGACGATCCTGCGCGGCGGCCGACACCTGTTTTCCCTCCTGCCGCAGGCCTTCGAAGGCGTCCGCCGCATCGGCGTCCTTGGCTGGGGCCCGCAGGGCCGCGCCCAGGCCCTCAACCTGCGCGACTCGCTCGCGGGCACGGACATCCGGGTGACCGTGGGCCTTCGCCCCGGCTCCCGCTCGGCCGCCGACGCCCGTACCCACGGCTTCACGGAGGAGGACGGCACGCTCGGCGACTGGCTAGCCGTCGCCGCCGACAGCGACCTGGTGATCCTGCTGATCGCGGACGCCGCCCTCGCCGCGCACCACGAGGAGATCTTCGCGGTCCTCGAACCGGGCGCCGCGATCGGTCTCTCGCACGGATTCCTGCTCGGCCACCTGCGGGAGACCGGCGGCGACTTCCCGCCCGGACATCCGGTGATCGCCGTCTGCCCCAAGGGCATGGGCGACTCCGTGCGCCGCCTGTACCAGCAGGGCGCCGAGGTCAACGGCGCCGGGATCAACAGCAGTTTCGCCGTGCACGCCGACCCCGACGGCCGGGCCGTCGACCTCGCGCTCGGCTGGTCGGTGGCGCTGGGCTCGCCGTACACCTTCCGCACCACGCTCGACAGCGAGTACCTCTCCGACATCGTGGGGGAGCGGGCCATCCTGCTCGGCGCCGTCCACGGCATCGTCGAGAGCCTGTACGGCCGCCACCGCCTGGCCGGAGACGACGAGGTGACCGCGTACGAGAGGTCCTGCGAGAACGTCACCGGACCGATCGCCCGCATCATCTCGCGCGCCGGACTGCGCGCGGTGCGCGAGAGCCTCGACGCGGCCGGCCGGGACGTCTTCGACCGCGCGTACACGGCGACGTACGCACCCGCCCGCGAGATCGTCGCCGAGATCTACGACGAGGTCGCTGACGGCACCGAGCTGCGCAGCGTCATCCTGGCCGAACGGCGGCTCGGGGCCCGCCCGATGACCGAGATCGGCGGCTCGCCGATGTGGTCGGCCGGCGACCGGGTGCGGGCTCGGCGCGCCCGACGGGAGCTGCCGGTCGACCCGTTCACCGCCGGTGTCTTCGTCGCCACGATGCTGGCCCAGGTCGACGAGTTCGCCGAGCGCGGGCACCCGTGGTCGGAGATCGTCAACGAGTCCGTCATCGAGGCCGTCGACTCGCTGCTGCCGTACATGCACGCCCGGGACGTGGCCCACATGGTCGACAACTGCTCCCGCACCGCCCGTCTCGGCGCCCGCCGCTGGGGCCCGCGCTTCCAGGCCGCGTACGAGCAGATCGCCTACCCCGCGGCCGAAGGCCCGGCAGACGCGTCTCTGGTGGCGGCCTTCGACACCCACCCCGTCCACGAGGTGCTGGCGGCTGCGGCGAAGCTCCGGCCGTCGGTGGACATCGCGGTGGTCTAGAGGCCGCGCGGGGTGGTGGCGGTGGCACACCCTCAGCTCCCCAGGCTCCTGCGCGGTCTGAGAACCAGCTCCCCGCCGCAGTTGGGACACACGTCCCGCATGGCCTCGCTGCACGGCACACAGAAGGTGCACTCGTACGAGCAGATCCGGGCCGGGCCGTCCGGCGGCAGCGTCGCCGTCTCGCAGCGTTCACAGCGCTCGCGCATCTCCAGTGCCATGTCGTCGCCCTCCTTGTCGCGTCCGGGCCCGGTGACCCGTTGCTCCCATCCTCGGGGCGCCGGGCCTGCCCGAAAGCCCGCCGGTGGGCCAAAGGCCAACACGATCGGGCCACCGACCGCCCCAAGGTCAGCGCCACTCCACCGCGAAGGCCCGCCCCGGGTTCTGTACGAGGATCCGCTCCACCGTCTCCTCGCCCAGCTCGGCTTCGAGCCGAGGGCGCACCCGCCGCAGCAGATACGGCATCCCCGGGCCGCCGTCGACCGAGCGCGCCTCGGCGGTCGTGGTGTCGCCGCCGAGCAGCAGCCGGTCGCCGTGCCCGGCGTCGGCGAGTGCCCGGACGGCGCCGGGCATCCGCCAGTCCGTGGCGTGGTGGGCGCGAGAGGGCCCGTCGAAGGCGAGATAGCACCCCGTCTCCGCGGCCTGGAGGTGTACCACGCCGTCGGGGGAGCGGTTGAGGTGCCCCAGGATCACCCGGTGCGGCGGCACCTCCAACTCGCCGCACAGCAGGTCCAGTACGTCGAGGGAGCCGGTGCCGAGCTCCAGATGGACGGCGATGGGCGCTCCCGTCGCATGGTGGGCCTCGGCCGCCGCTCTCATCGTCCAGCGGGCGTGCCCGTCGAGGCCGTGGAAACCACCCGCCACCTTGATGAGCCCCGCCCGTACGCCCGACGTGCCGATGCCCTCGGTCAGTTCGGCGACGAAGACCTCGGCGAGCCGGCCGCGTAACCGGCCGAGCATCTCCTCGTCGTAGTGGACGGCCTGGTGCAGCCCGGTCGCGGCCACGACGAGCACTCCCGTCTCCCGGGACAGCGGCGGCAGATCGGCGGCCCGCCGCCCCAGCCCGTACGGCGTCCACTGCACCACGCTGCCGCCGCCCTGCGCGAGGAACGCCGCCAACTCCGCCCGGGTGGCGGACACGTGCTGGAGCTCCTGCCCCGGCAGCCGGGGACTGCGGAAGAACAGATGGTCGTGCGCGTCGCAGACGCCCAGGTCGGCGGGGCGTACGTCCCCGAGCACCGTACGCACCGCGCTCACCATCGCCGCCCCCGCGGCAGCCGGTCCCGCCCCGGCGACGACAGATGCAGCACCTGGAACACGTCACCCTCGGCCTTCGGCGCCTCGTGCCCCCAGAGCGAGAAGTGGACCAGCTCCCAGCGACTCGTGTCCACGGCGGCCGCCGCCAGCACCGCGCCGTCCCGCACCGCTGACCTTTGCGTTTCCCGCACCGCGTCTTCCATTGCCTCCCCCAACCGCACCCCGTCCGGCACCCGTTGCCGCCGCCGCACCGCCACCCGCGCGGGGTGGCCGACCGCGTCGCCCTCCTCGTACGCCAGCCCCGCCCACTGCCGGACCGAGGGCCGCCCGAAGTCGTCGGCGATCCCCTGGAAGGCGCCGCCCCAGAGGAACGTGTTCATGCCCTCCAGGGTGTCCCACAGGTAGAACGGCGCGTACTGGTTGACCGGCGATCCGTCGATGCCCCGCTCGCGCATCAGATACGCCTTGAGGCCGAGGCCGTCCCAGTCGTCGAGCAGATGCCCCCTGCGGGCGACCCGGTCGCGGATGATGTCCATGTCGTAGCCGGCGGGCAGCGTCAGTTCGTACTGCATGGCGTGCATCGGTGCCTCCTCAGGCCGGCCGGTCGGGCGCGAGCAGCGACAACAACCCACGGACGCCCGCGTCGAACGCGCCGGGCGAACCGGAGGCGCGGGCCAGGACATAGCCGCCCTGCACGGTCGCGAGGACGGCCGCCGCGATCTCCTCGCCGTCCAGCGACGGCGCGAACTGGCCCTGTTCCTTGCCCTCTTCGACGATTGCGGCGATCCGCTCACGGATCCGGTCGAGCGTCTCGTCGACCGGTGCGCGCAGTTCGTCGCTGGCGATGATGTCCGGATCCATCGTCAGCCGCCCGATCGGGCAGCCGCGCAGCACGTCACGCTCGCGCCGCAGATACGCCTCGATCCGCTCGTACGGCGTCCCGGGACCGTCGAGTACTCCCTCGGCGGTAGCCAGCAACTCCTCGGCCGTCCGCCGGATCGCGGCCAGGGCGAGGTCCGGCTTCCCCCTGAAGTGGTGGTACATGCTGCCCTGCCCGGCATCCGCGCGCTCCAGGATGGCCTTGGGGCTGGTGCCCACATAGCCGCGCTCCCACAGCAGCTCACGGGTCGCGTCGATCAGTCGCTCCGAGGTGCTCATACCGGCACTGTACATACTAGTAGTTACAGAAGTCGAGCTCCTGGGGAGCAGTGTCGACGCGCCCGTGTACTCCCCGCGAGGTACACGCACTGCCGCTGGCCGTACGACGACCCGGACCCCTCCCCGGAGCCACTGTCGAGGCATCACGGAAATCCCATCGAGGAGATGAATCGACATGCAGACCCTGGCGCACTTCGGCGACGGCGGCCCCGGTCCCTGGATCCTGCTCTTCCCCCTCATCTGGGCGGCCGTCGTGGTCGGCGGCATCACCCTGCTGCGCCGCACCGTGGGGCGCGGACGCGGCGGGCCCTGGCGGCGCCCCACCGTCAAGGACACCTCGACCGTCGACGACAACTCGCCCATCACCGTGCTCGGCCACCGCTTCGCCTCCGGCGAGATCGACGAGGACGAGTACTGGCGCCGGCTGTCCGTCCTGGACGAGCAGTTCGGCCGTACCGGCAAGGGCGGTGCGGCATGACCACCACGACCACCGCCACCGGCACACTGCCGGCCGCCCGGGTCGTCGACGCCGTAAAGGTGTACGGCAGTGGCGACACCGCCGTGAGGGCCCTGGACGGGGTGAGCGTCGACTTCCCGGTCGGCCGCTTCACCGCGATCATGGGGCCCTCGGGCTCCGGCAAGTCCACCCTGATGCACTGCGCGGCCGGCCTCGACACCCTCACCTCGGGCGCCGCCCACATCGGCGACACCGAACTGGGCTCGCTCGACGACCGCCGCCTCACCCTCCTGCGCCGCGACCGTGTGGGCTTCGTGTTCCAGGCCTTCAACCTGGTGCCGACGCTGACCGTCGCGGAGAACATCAGGCTGCCGCTCGACCTCGCGGGCACCAAGGGCGACCAGGAGTGGATCGACGCGCTGATCGACGTCGTCGGCCTGCGCGACCGCCTCCACCACCGGCCCTCCGAGCTGTCCGGCGGCCAGCAGCAACGCGTCGCCGTGGCGCGGGCCTTCGCCGGCCGGCCGGACGTCGTCTTCGCCGACGAGCCGACCGGCAACCTCGACTCCCGCTCCGGCGGGGAGGTCCTGGGGCTGCTCGGCCGCGCCGTGCGCCGGACGGCCCGCACGGTCGTCATGGTCACCCACGACCCGGTGGCCGCCGCCCACGCCGACGAGGTCGTCTTCCTCGCGGACGGACGCCTGGTCGACCGGATGGAATCGCCGACCGCCGACAAGGTCCTGGACCGGATGAAAGCCCTCGAGGTGCCCTCATGAACGCCTCCGTACGTCTGAGCGTGTCCTCCCTGCGCGCCCACAGGCGGCGCTTCGCGGGAACGTTCCTCGCGGTGTTCCTCGGCGTCGCCTTCCTCGCCGGGACCCTCGTCATGGGCGACACGCTGCGCGCCGGCTTCGACACCATGTTCGGCAACGCGACCAGCGGCACCGACGCCGTCGTGCGCGGCGCCGACGCCATCACCACGCCGGGGGAGAGCGAGGGGGTGCGGCAACCGGTCGACACGGACCTGGTGAACGCGGTCGAGCGGGTCCCGGGCGTCGCGGCCGCCGCCCCGAACATCCAGGGCGCCGGCCAGCTCGTGGGCGCGAACGGCAAGCCCGTCGGCGGCCAGGGCCCGCCCACCCTCGCCGGCAACTGGATCGCCGACGAGAAGCTCAACTCCTACCGACTCGCCGAGGGCCGCGCCCCGGAGCGGTCCGGCGAGGTCGTCGTCAACCGCGGCACCGCCGACAAGGGCGACCTGAGGATCGGCGACACGACCACCCTGCGCACCCCCGACCCCGTCAAGGTGACGATCGTCGGCCTCGCGACCTTCGGCGGCGAGGACGGCATGGCCCAGGTGACCTTCACCGGCATGACCCGGGCCGACGCCGAGAAGTACCTCACGGCCCGGCCGGGCGAGGCGTCGAGCATCCAGGTGCGGGCCGGACCCGGGGTGAGCCAGCAGGAACTCGTCGACCGGCTGACTCCCGTCCTGCCCGCGGGAGTCGAGGCCATCACCGGCCAGGAGTCGGCCGAGGAGAACACCGACATGATCTCCAGCCAGTTCCTGACCCTCTTCACCACCTTCCTACTCGTGTTCTCCGGCGTCGCCCTGCTGGTCGCGACCTTCTCCATCCACAACACCTTCGCGATCGTCGTCGCCCAACGCGCCCGCGAGAACGCCCTGTTGCGCGCCCTGGGCGCGTCACGCCGACAGGTCACCGCGTCGACCCTGGTCGAGGCGAGTGCCGTGGCCGTGTTCGCGTCGGCGGCGGGCCTGGCGGGCGGCATCGGTGTCGCCGCCGGACTGCAGGCCCTGTTCCCGGCGATCGGATTCCCGTTCCCCGAGGGCGACTTGGTGATCAGCGCCGGGTCGATGGCCCTGCCGCTCGCGGTCGGCATCGTGGTCTGCCTGGGCTCCGCGCTGCTGCCCGCCGTACGCGCCGGCCGCACCGCACCCCTGGCCGCCCTGCGCGAGACGGCCGTCGACAGCACCGGCGCCTCCCGCGTCCGCGCCGTCACCGGCATGGGCCTCGCCGCCCTCGCGGTCGCCGTGACCCTCACCGGTGTCCTGGTGTCGCCGTCCCTCTGGCTGGCGGGAACCGGCGCCGTCCTGGCCCTGGCCTCCTTCGTGGTGCTCGGCCCGGTCGCCTCGACGACGGCCGTACGCGTCCTCGGCGGCCCGCTCGACCGGCTGCGCGGCGTCACCGGCGGCCTCGCCCGGCGCAACGCCCTGCGCAGCCCCCGGCGGACGGCCGCCACCGCCAGCGCCCTGATGATCGGGGTGGCCGTGGTCTCGCTCTTCACCGTGTTCGGCGCCTCGCTGAAGGCGACCATGGACCAGACCGTGTCCCGGTCCTTCGCGGGCGACGTCGCCGTCAGCACCCCGTCGTTCGGCGCGGGCGGCAGCGGCCTCAGCCCCCAGCTCGCCGGAGCGGTCCAGGAACTGCCCGAGGTGGACACGGCCGTCGGACTCGGCCGCGGCGTCGCCGAAGTCGACGGCAAGGGACGGGCACTGACCGTCACCGACCCGCTCGCCCTGGAGCGCACCTTCGACCTCGGCACGGTCGACGGCTCCCTGCACGACCTCGGCACCGCCGGCATCGCCATCACCGAGAACGAGGCCGACAAGCAGGGCCTCACCACCGGCGACACAACACGCCTCATCTTCACCGACGGCACGACACAGACCTTCACCGTCCGCGCCGTCTACGGCCAGTCGGAACTCGCCGGCGAGTACGTCATCACCCGCGCCTCCTGGGCCCCGCACCGCACCCAGGACTCCGACACGCTCGTCGCCGTCTCCTTCAAGGACGGCGTGAGCACGGAGACCGGCAAGGCAGCGGTGGAGAAGGCCGCCGCGCGGTACGGCAACCCGGAGGTGCAGACCCGGGACGAGTACGCACAGTCTTCGGCCGGCGGCATCGACATGATGCTCACCCTCGTCTACGCCCTGCTCGCCCTCGCGGTGCTCATCGCGCTCCTCGGCATCGCCAACACCCTGACGCTGGCGATCCACGAGCGCACCCGTGAACTGGGCCTGCTGCGGGCCGTCGGCCAGACCCGGTCCCAGCTGCGGGCCATGGTCCGCTGGGAGTCGGTCCTGGTCGCCGCCTTCGGCACGGTCGGCGGGCTGGCCCTCGGCGGCTTCCTCGGCTGGGTACTGGTCAAGGCCTCGGACGGGGCGAGCGACAGCGCCTTCGCCTTCGCGATGCCGCCTCTGCAACTCGCGGTGGTGGCGCTCGTGGGCCTCGCGGCGGGCGCCCTCGCGGGCCTGCGCCCGGCCCGGCGCGCGGCACGCCTGGATGTGCTGCGGGCGATCGCCACGGAGTGATGGTCAAGGGCCCGCCGACGCCCGCAGTCGACACCGGCTGAGGCGCCCCCGAAGGCGAACGACCCATCCAGCCGGTCACCGCCCGGTCAGCCTGCGACGGCGGACCGGGCGGGAGCGTGTTCGGGCCTGCGCAGGTCGACGGTGTGCGCGACCTCCACGAACCGGTGTGCGGGCTTGTCCGCCACCTTGCGCCGCTGCGGGCGCGCGGCAGCCGGCCGTGCGGACGAGGGCGTCGGCAGCGTGAACCACACGACCTTGCCGGACTCTCCGTCCGGCCGCGCGCCCCAGCTCTCGCTGACCGCTGCGACCATCGCGAGCCCTCGCCCGGTCGTCGCGAACGCCTCGGCGTCCTCCACGACCGGCAGACGCGGGTCGTGGTCGCGCACCGAGACCATCAGACGGTCGAGCAGCAGCTCGATCTCCACGGTGCACGTCTTGTCGGGCCGGGCATGCAGGTGGACGTTGGTCAACAGCTCCGTCACACCGAGCGCGGCCCGGTCTATCAGGGGATCCAGATGCCAGTAGCGCAACTGCGCCGATACGATTCTGCGGACCTGGCCGATCCGCGACGGCAGGGCTTGGAGCTCTACCGCGCAGTGCCTGCTTGGGTGACTGATCACGGCTGCGACTCCCCGACATAGAGGTCCGGAAGAACACTGGGTTCGGATCGATCCAGCAGAGTGCCTGCGTGACACGGCCGCCTGCTGTCGTGGCCGGCGGCTGGTTCGCAGCGTTATCGCCGGTAAACCGAGAGTGATGTGAGACCAGCGTGACCCAGGGGGCGCGGTCCCGCAACTCGCGGTGCTTCAGTCGCTACGCCCTGCAGCCCGCCGTACGGCTTCGATGAACCGGCGTGCCGCGGGCGGGCCGGGCTCGCCCGGGGCGGGGTCGTGCTCGCCCAGGGTCAGCAGGTAGCGGTTGCCGTTGAGGTCGGCCAGCGCCCGGTCCTCGGGGGCGAACCACGGTTTGGACGCGCGCACGGCCTGTACCGGCGCGCTGTCGATCTCGCTGCCGTAGCTGGTGAGCAGCTCCAGCCGGCCGCCGCTGATCCGGACCTGTCCGGCCCGGGTGAGCGAGCGCAGCCGCTTCCCGATCCGCACGCCCGTGGCCGTGAACTCCGGCTCCGCCATACCGTCCCGCCCCCTTGTGCGTGTGGGTGCCGGCCCGCGCTCCCATGCGGGCCGTCGTCCTGCTCGTGTCGTGATCCAGTGTGCGCCCCCGTGCGGACCTTCGTCCCGTCCGGCAGTCTGCCCGCCACCGACGTCGAGCACCAGTACGCACGGCCTGCTCGCCGAGAGCGCCCGGAGCACTCGCGCGAATGCGCCCCCACGCCTGTGCGCCGCCCTGCCCCAGGGGGGCCTTTGAGGCGCTCAAAGGTGTGTTTATGCAGGTGAGAAGCGTGCGGAAGATGTCTATGATCGGTGTGGCGGCCGCGCGACGCGCCGTCGGCGCGCAGCCTAAGGAGCCCCGCCGTGAGTACCCCGCAGAAGACCCGGACCGGCGAAACCCTCGACGTGGACAGCACGGACGCGGCCTACCGCGGCTGGCTGAAAGAAGCGGTCCGCAAGGTCCAGGCCGACGCCAACCGTTCGGCCGACACGCATCTGCTGCGCTTCCCGCTGCCGGAGAAGTGGGGCATCGACCTGTACCTGAAGGACGAGTCGACCCACCCGACCGGCAGCCTCAAGCACCGGCTCGCCCGTTCGCTCTTCCTCTACGGCCTCTGCAATGGCTGGATCCGGCCCGGCCGCCCGGTGATCGAGGCGTCCAGCGGTTCGACGGCCGTCTCCGAGGCGTACTTCGCGAAACTGATCGGCGTGCCCTTCATCGCCGTCATGCCGCGCACGACGAGCGCCGAGAAGATCCGCCTGATCCAGTTCCACGGCGGGCAGTGCCACTTCGTGGACGACTCCCGGAAGATGTACGAGGAAGCCGCCCGCCTCGCGGTGGAGACCGGCGGCCACTACATGGACCAGTTCACCTACGCCGAGCGGGCCACGGACTGGCGCGGCAACAACAACATCGCCGAGTCCATCTTCCGCCAGCTGGAGTTGGAGCGGTTCCCGGAGCCCGCGTGGATCGTCGCCACAGCCGGCACCGGAGGCACCTCCGCGACCATCGCGCGCTACGTGCACTACATGCAGCACGACACCCGCATCTGTGTCGCCGATCCGGAGAACTCGTGTTTCTTCGAGGGCTGGACCACCGGCGATCCAGACGTCACGTGCGACTGCGGCTCCCGCATCGAGGGCATCGGCCGGCCCCGCATGGAACCCAGCTTCGTGCCCGGCGCGATCGACCGGATGATGAAGGTACCGGACGCCGCCAGCGTCGCCGCCGTACGCGCCCTGGAGCAGGCCATCGGCCGCAAGGCGGGCGGCTCGACGGGCACCGGACTGTGGAGCGCGCTGAAGATCGTCGCCGAGATGGTCGCCGAGGGTCGGCAGGGGAGCGTGGTGACCCTGCTGTGCGATCACGGGGACCGCTACCTCGACAAGTACTACTCGGACGCCTGGCTCGCCGAACAGGGCCTGGACATCGCGCCGTACACGGCGGCGATCGCCTCGCTGCTGGAGTCGGGCATCTGGCGCTAGGCTCTTTCGCCCGGCACACCGGCGCCGGGCTTGGACTCACCCTGGTACAGGTCGATGTGGTTACCGCCGGGATCCTGCACGGTGGACGACCGTGGCTTCCACAGCCTGTCGACCGGTGCTTCGATCTCCACGGCGCCGGCGGCGAGCGCCCGCGCGGCGTCGATGTCCTCGACGCCCAGACCGAACTTGGCAGGCCCGCCGGGCCACGGGTGTGATTCGGGATTGGCCACAGTCAAGAGGAAGAAGTCGTCGTCAGGGTATGTGCCGAACTGGAAAGCGAGTCGGCTCTGGCCTGCAGACGTTCACGGTGCTCGGCAAGCACAGCGCCTACGCCGTGTTCGCCAACCGCGCGCATGGCATCGACGGGAACCTGGAGACGGCGCAACGTCGCGTACAGACGCGCTTCGTCAACCTGGTCAGGCCGGTACCGTCGGTATCCGGTATCCGGTATCCGGTGTCGGGGTCGACGTAGGCGGCTTTCAGCAGCCCGACGTCGTCGTAATGCCGCAACGCGGCTGCACACCCAGGTCCCTCGTTGCGGCGCTTGCAGAGCGCCTTGTCGAAGCTGTTCGGAGCGGTGCTGCCAAGGCGTTGATCATTTTTCGGGATGCGGGGGGCTTCCCGCGGGCACCGGCGGCGCGCTGGTGAGCGCGGCAGGAGGTGGAGTCCACGCTCACCGCTTCAGGCGAGCCCACTCTGCGTTCGTCAGATCACCTCGTCCCACGACCATGCACACGGCCACGTGGACGACAGTGACGTGCCGAGACAGCACACCTAGCGCGCCGCCAGTCGCCGGTCGAGCGAGGTGACGGCGTCCCGGAAGGCCCGCCCCAGGCCCGAGCGCGGGAACGTCAGGGCCAGCCGGAACGCCGCCGGCCCGTCCGCGGCGAAGGTCCACTGCACCCGGGTGCCGGTGCCCGCCGGGGTCAGCCGCCACTCCTCGACCAGTGCGCGGGGGCCGGGAGCGTTGGTCTCGTCGACGCGGTAGGCGTACACCTCGGCCTCCTTGGCGACGAGGACCGTCTCCAGGAAACGCGTCCCGCCCTTGAGCCGGACCTCGCGCCGGGCGCCCTCCTGTACGGCCCGCGCGAGCGTGACCGCCCCGAACCAGTCGGCCCAGCCGGGCACGTCCTCGGCGAGTGCGCGGAAGACGGCATCTGGGGATGCGGAGATCTCCCGTGCGAAGACCAGGCGTACGGGGGCGGTCTCGACGAACTCGATCCCCACCGGGCGCAGTTGACGGGCCATGGGCGAACCCCCTCGCGGGAAGCGGGCGTTGACCGGGCAGCGTCACCTTAGCTGACGGCCAGTCAGTCGTCTGCACCCTCGTCGGGCTCGCCCGCCACCACCAGTCGCCGCAGATGCTCCGAGATCTCCGCGCGCGCCTCGCCCGGCAGCCCGGCGTCCGTCACCAGCGTGTCGACCTGCTCCAGCGCGGCGAACGAACTCAGGCCCACCGTCCCCCACTTGGTGTGGTCGGCGACCACCACGACCCGCCGCGCCGACTGCACCAGGCGACGGTTGGTCTCGGCCTCCGCGAGGTTCGGCGTGGACAGGCCGGCCTCGAGCGATATGCCGTGCACACCGAGGAACAGCAGATCGAAGTGGAGCGCCGCGATCGCCTGGTCCGCCACCGGCCCCACCAGAGAGTCGGACGGGGTGCGCACCCCGCCGGTCAGCACGACCGTGGCCGCACCCTGCCGGGGACCCGAGGTGCGCTGCGCCACGTGGAACACGTCGGCCACCCGCACCGAGTTGGTGACGACGGTCAGGTCCGGCACGTCGACCAGCCGGTGCGCCAGCGCGAAGGTCGTCGTGCCGCCCGACAGCGCGATCGCGCTGCCCGGCACGACCAGCTCCGCCGCGGCCCGCGCGATGTCCTCCTTGGCGGTGAGCTCCAGACCCGACTTCGCCTCGAAGCCCGGCTCGTGCGTGCTCGCCTCGACCACCGGGACCGCGCCGCCGTGCACCTTCTCCAGCACGCCCTGCCGGGCCAGCGCGTCGAGGTCACGCCGTACGGTCATGTCCGACACGCCGAGCTTGCGCGTCAGCTCGTTGACGCGGACGCCACCGCGGCGCCGGACCTCGTCCAGGATCAGGGCACGTCGCTGCTCCGCGAGGAGGTTCTGATTCTCGCTCACGTACGCTCCGGTCCTTTCGCCTCAACCCGTCCGACACGCCCTGCGCACCCCTTGTGACAAGGACATTTTGCCCTCCCCTGGTGCGCGGACGTCCCATCCTTGCATGGGCCGGGGCCGGTGGCGCCACCGGCCGTCCCGACGCGCGCATGCCACCGGGGTGACATCCGGGCCCCCGGCTGTCACACGGATCGGGGAGATTCCGTGACGAGAGGTGTACGCCACGCGCCGAACGGCGATCCTTGTGCCCGCACGGACAGATGCCGACGGCGCGTCACGGGGGAAGTGCGAAACAGTGGAACGTGCGCAGAGACATGTCTCGACCGCCGGAGCCGACGGCTCCACCACGCGGCCCGAGGAATCCGGAACCGCCCTGGAACTCCTGGTCCACGGAGTCGGCGGTACCACACCCGAGGAGATGCTCGACGATCCGCGCACGGTCCGGATCACCGGCGACGACACGGCGGCCGTCTTCCGGCGCGCCGACGACGTCGACGCCGAATCGGCACCGGACGAACACCGGGGCCGGCCGGTGCCCGAGGCGTACGTCTGGTGCAATCTCACCTCCGGCAACGGCACCCGGGCCCTGTGGCTGTTGCTGCTGCCGTTCATGGTCGTCAACCTCGCCCACTGGATGCGTCCGACCGCGCGCGGCCGCACCCGGACCGTGCGCCTGTACGGGCTGCTGGTGCGGCTCACGGGACTGACCCTGACCGTCCTGCTCGTCGCCGCCGTCTGTGAGGTCGCCCTCGACCTCGCGGCCTGGCAGTGCGCGGGCACGCCCGCGTGTGCGGAGCGGCACTCCTGGCTCGGCTTCCTGTCGCCCACCGTCTCGGACGGCGGCTGGTGGAGCAGGCCCGGCCGCCGCCTCGCCCTCGCCGCCCTGGTCCCGGCCGCGCTCACCTGGCTGCTGTGGTTCCTGTCCCACCGCACCTGGAGCGCGTACGAGTCCCAGGAGCCGTTGTCCCGCTCGCCCGAGCCCGACGAGGAGACCGGCCGCACCGCGCTGGGCCGGCCCGGCTTCTGGTACGGACGCCGCCTGGTGGCCCGGCTGCGCGCCGCCCACACCGCCGCCGGACTGCTCACCGTCGCCGCGGCGGTCGGCACCTCGGCCGCCCGGTTCGACCACCGGCCCGGCGGTCCCGCGCTCCTCGACGCCCTGGGCCGGCTCCTGGAAGCGGCGCTGGTCGCCGCCGCGGTGGGCGTGGCGTGGGTGGTCTGCCGCCGGGGCCGCAGCGAACGCCGCCTCGACCGGGAGCTCGACGCCCGTCTCGTACGACGGCTGCCGCTCGCCGCCCTCGTCCTGCTCGTCCTCGCCGCCGTCTACGCCGGGTGGGAGCGCCCCGGATGGGAAGCGGCCGGCCGCCTGCCGGGCGACGCGACCTTCGGCGGCATCGCGCTGGTCCAGGGACTGCTCGTCATCGCCCTCGGCGCGGTCGCCCATGTCCTGTACCGCACCCATCCCGACCCGCGCGCCGCGATGCGCGGCCTGGCCGGGCCCGCCGTCGCGATGCTGGCCTGCGCACTGGGCGGGGTCATGTCCGGCGGAGTCTCCCAGCGCGTCGCCGACTGGCTGGACGGCACCGGCACGAACATCCCCGGCCCGCCGGTCCTGCTGACCTGGCAGGCGTCCGTGATCCCGCCGCTGCTCGTCGTCCTGCTGGTGCTGGGCGGCTGGCTGGCCCGGCGGACCTGGCTGCTGCGCCGCGCCGAAATGGCCACGGTGGAACAGGACTATCCGGGCCGGCACAACGACACCACCCGCACCCACCGCATCGCCCGTGCCCGCGCGGCGGCCACGCTCACCGACCGCGCGCCCCTGCTCGTCGCGGTCACCTCCACCACGACCCTCCTCCTCGGTGCCGCCGCCCTCGTCGGCGCCATGACCACCGACAAGGCACCCGCCGAGGCCGCACAGCGGACGCACTCCTTCGTCGAGGGCGCCGCCGAGACCGCGCAGGCGCTGGGCTCCTGGCTGATCGGACTCGGCTTCATACTGTTCGTCACCTGGGGCCGCCGCGCCTACAAGGACCCCTCCGCACGGCGCACCATCGGCATCCTCTGGGACGTCGGAACCTTCTGGCCGCGCGCCGCCCACCCCTTCGCACCGCCCTGCTACGCCGAACGCGCGGTGCCCGACCTGACGTGGCGCATGGAGACCTGGACCCGGGCCACCGCAGGACGACTCGTCATCTCCGGACACTCACAGGGCAGCGTGCTCGCCGCCGCGGCCGCCTGGCAGCTGACGCCGTCCGTCCGCAAACGCGTCGGCCTGCTGACGTACGGCTCTCCGCTGGAGCGCCTCTACGGCCGCTGGTTCCCCGCTCACTTCGGCCCGGCCGCGCTCAGCGCCCTGCACCACGACGTCGACTGCTGGCGCAATCTGCACCGGCCCACCGACCCGATCGGCGGCCCGGTCGGCCTCACCGGCGACTGCGGCCCCGAGGTGGACCGCGAGCCGCTCAAGGACCCGCTCGCCTACGGCCGGACCGACGAACACCCATTGCCCGCGCCGATCCTCGGCCACTCCGACTACCAGGCCGACCCGGCGTTCGCGGAGGAACGGGCGCGGCTGCTGGCCCGGCTGCACCCCGGCGTACCGGCTCAGCGGCCTCAGGACGACTCGGGCAGGTCCTCCGCGTAGAGCAGCGTCAGGTCGTCCGTGCTCGGGTCGGCGACCTGGGCGACCCGGCTCGCGTGCCGCTCGACCATCGCCTCGAAGGTCTGGCGGGCGGTACGGCCGTTGCCGAAGGCCGGTCCTTTGGGGAGCGTCGTGAAGTACTTCAGCAGGGCCTCCGAGGCGCCCGGCGCCAGCCGGTACTCGTGCTCCTCGGCCTGCTGCTCCACGATGCGCAGCAGTTCCTCGGGGTTGTAGTCGCTGAAGGTGATGGTCCGTGAGAAGCGGGAGGCCACACCTGGGTTGACGGAAAGGAACCGCTCCATCTCGGCCGTGTAGCCCGCGACGATCACCACGACAGCGTCCCGGTGGTCCTCCATCAGCTTGACCAGCGTGTCGATGGCCTCCTTGCCGAAGTCCCGGCCCGAGTCCTCCGGTGACAGCGCGTACGCCTCGTCGATGAACAGCACGCCGCCGCGCGCCTTGTCGAAGGACTCCTGCGTGCGGATCGCCGTGGAACCGATGTGCTCGCCGACCAGGTCGACGCGGGACACCTCGACCAGGTGGCCCTTCTCCAGCACGCCGAGGGAGGCGAGGATCTCGCCGTAGAGACGGGCGACCGTCGTCTTGCCGGTGCCCGGGGAGCCCGTGAAGACGAGGTGGCGTTTCACCGACGCCGCCTTCAGGCCCGCCTGCTGCCGGCGCCGGCCCACCTCGATCATGTCCGTGAGCGCTCGGACCTCGCGCTTGACACTGTCCAGGCCCACCAGCGCGTCCAGTTCACCGAGCACGGCCTTCGAGGTCCGCGCCGGCTTCTCCGACTGCGCGCCGGTGACCAGGGGTTCCTGCTCGGTGGTGCGCTGCCCGGGGATCGTGCCCAGCAGGCCGGGGGACTCGGACGCCGTCTGTACGGCGGTCTGAGCCGCGGACGGTCGGCTCGGACCGCCGCTCTCGTCGCTCGTGCAGTCCTCGACCACGGGGCCCGCGCCGGACCCGGTGTCCGGGCCGACGTCCGCGAACTCGTATCCGCCGCGCGCGCACCGCTCGGTACGGCACTTCTTCAGCGTCGTACGACAGTCGTCGATCACATGGAAGCCGTAGCCTCCGCTGCCCGTGACCCGGCAGTTCAGGAAGCTGCCCCGGCCGCCCGCCGAGACGTAGAAGCCGGCTTCGGCGGGGGAGTCGACCGTGCAGCGCTCTATCGTCGGGTCGGCGCCCTTGGTGACGATCACGCCGGTCTGGGTGCCGGACACCGTGCAGTTGTTGAGGGTGCCACCGCTGCCGTGGTCGCGGAACCAGGCGCCCGTCGCCGCGTCCCGGATGCGGCAGTCGTCGAGCTGAGCGGTGGCGCCGTCGCTCACCGACACGGCGGTGTTGCGCACCTGGGACAGGTCGCTGTCGACGACGTCCGCACGTGAACCGCGGTCGAGGACGAACAGGGCGTCCGGCACGTCGTGCACCCGGCAGGAGTCGAGGACGACGGTGGCGCCGTCGCTGACCCAGACGGCCGGGTAGTCGCCCGTGCTGTCGAAGATCTCGCACTGGTTGGCGTCCACGCGGGTGCCCGGGTCCCACACCGACAGGCCGTTGCGCCCGAACTGACGCACCGTCGTGCGGGTCAGGGTCAGCACCGAACGGGAGCGCAGGTCGACCGCGTTCTCCGGGATGTCGTGGATACGGCAGTCGGCCAGGGTCAGCACCGCGTCCGTGTCGAGGGTGACGCCGTCCGCCGTGGTGCGGTGCACATCGCAGTTCGTGAGGTGCGCGGTGGCCCGGCCGGTGACCTGGACGCCGCTGCCCCGGACCTCGTAGACCTCACAACCCACCGCTTCCAGCGCGGAGTTCTCGCCCGTCACCGACAGGCCGACGCCCGAGGCGTGGTGCACACGGCAACGGTCCAGCCGCGGGTGCCCACCGCCGCGCACCGCGACGCCCGCCTGGCCGGCCGCGACGACCTCGCACTCCTCGAACACCCCGCCCCCGCCGTCGAGCACGGCGATACCGATGCCGGCCGGGTTGTCCACGGTGCAGCGCCGCACGGTCGGCCGCGCACCGCCGCGGACCTCGATAGCGGCCGCGGACCGCGTCACGATCCGGATGTCCGTGAGCTCCGGGGTGCCCTCCTCGACGAGCAGGGCGGGCGCGGCCGCGTCCTGGCCCTCCACGTGCAGGTCCTGCACCACGGCCGAGGCGCGCACGGTCAACGGCACCCCGTCCAGGGGCGCGATGCGCACCGAGCCCGGGGAACCCTCGGGGCCGCGCAGGGTCACCGCCCGCTGGACGACGAGGTTCTCCCGGTAGGTCCCGGGGGCGACGGTGAGGACGTCGCCCTCGGCCGCGGCCTCCAGGGCGGCGGCGAGCGACGCGTACTCACCTGTGCGGCGCCGCCAGCGCGATGTGCCGGTGTGCGTCACCTGGACCGTGCCCTGTGCCATGGCGTTGCTGTGCCCCCACCTCGTGGTACGCGGGTTGATGCCGAATGCGTTCGGCCGGTCCACCGTAGCGTGCGCGCAGGCGGTGGGTTGACCAGAGCCGGAAGGCTGTCAGCTGCCGGTGCCGGTCCTGCCCCAGTCCGGGCCCGCACGCTCCCAGGCCTGGTCCCAACGGGCGTACCGGCGACGGACCATGCGCCAGAGAGCGAGCCTTCTGCCCACCTCGACGAGGACCGCGGTGAGCAGGGCCGCGCCGAAACCGGCGAGGACGGCATGGGTGGTCGCGGTGGCGGAGTCGAGCGGCCGGGCGACCAGGCGGCCGTGCTCGTCCGTCCACAGGGTGAAGTGGTCGCCGCGGTGCGGAGTCTTGAGGGCGGCCACGACCGTGCCGTGGTGCGCGGTGCCTTCCGGGGCGGTCCAGTCGGCCTCCACCCGGCTGCGCAGATCCCGGCCCGAGGAGGTCTCCGGGTCGGCGTCCAGAGGAGAGCGGTCCAGCTTGCGGACCACGGTGGCTGTCACCAGGTGGCGCGACTCGCGCTGCTCGCGCACGGACCGCTGCAGCGCGTCCTCGGCGACGCCGCCGACGAGTGCGCCGATGACGGGTCCGACGACCAGGATCAGCAGCACGGCCACGAGGGCCACCCAGGCCTCGGCCAGATCGGTCGCACGGCGCAACGGGTTGCGCCGCCAGCGCCAGATTCCACTGATCGCCCGCACCGTCCCGCACCCCCTTCCCGCTCCGTGATAACCCCCGGCGGAGCCGTTCACGCGCGGGCCCGGTCAAAGAGAGAGCGAAATCACCTGTGGCCGGGTCCTCTCATGAACTTCTCACGAACCCAACGCCCGGCCCCCCGGGCCGGGTTCCCGTGATCCGGCTTCCCGCCCGATCCGCTCCGCTCGGTGCGCTCTACTCGAGAACGGTCACCGGATCGCCGACCCGGATCGTGCCGGGGGAGAGGGGCACCAGGTTCTGCCCGAAGACGAGCTTGCCGCCGAAGCGCCGGTGCCGGCCGAGGGTGCGCAGGGGTTCCCGGCCGCGGTCGGCGGTGCTCTGGTCGGTCGTGGTCACGACGCACCGCCCGGACATCTTGGCGACCCGGAAGACGACGTCGCCGATGCGGAGGCGCGACCAGTCGTCCTCGGCCCAGGCGGCGGTGCCCGACACGACGACGTTGGGCCGGAAGCGGTTCATGGGCAGCGGGCCCTCGGCCGCGTGGTCACCCTGGGCGATCAGGGAGTTGAGGGCGTCGAGAGAGGCCGCCGAGGTGAGCAGCAGCGGATAGCCGTCGGCGAACGACACGGTCTCGCCCGGCAGGGCGAACTCCGGGTCGACGGGTCGGCAGGTGGCGGGGTCGGCCATGTGGATCAGGCGCAGCTCGGCGCCGAGGTACTCGCTGCACCAGGCATGCGCTGCGTCGCTCTCGGCCGGCACCGCTTCGACCTTGTCGCGGAAGACGGTCACCGGCACGCTGACGTCCGGCCGCGGCACGGGCACCGTCAACGTGTCCATGCCGGGCGCGGACAGACGAACGCCGCCGCCGGGCAGCAGCTCGGCGGCGGCCAACGCGAGGCGCGGTTGCTCGCGTTGCGTGACGACCTTTCCCCCGTCGTCGACCAGTACCCAGCGTCGGTCACCGGCCAGACCCCAGGGCTCCACGACGGCCTCCCGGGGCGCCTGGCCCCGGAACGCCTTGACCGGATGAACATGAATCGACTGCAGTTGTGCGCTCCCCATGGGGCCATCGTGCCAGTCGGCACCGACAGCCCGAGAAGGATTTAGTAGCCGCGGTACTGCTGGTTGTGCTGGTTGTTGTACGGGTCCTGGTAGGGAGCCGGTGCGGGCCGGGGAGCCGCGGGGCGCATCGCCTCGTAGCCGGTGCCCATCCCGGGGCCCGGCTGGCGCTGCGGACCGGGATAGCCGCGTGGCGCGGCGGCCTGCTGCGGGATGTACGCCGCGGGCGCCTGCTGGAGCGGTGCGGGCTGCTGTGCCTGCGGATAGCCGTAGGAGGGCTGGGACGGACCCGCCGGAAGGGCGGGGAGTGCCGACGGCAGCGCGGGCAGATAGCTGCGCGGCGTGTCGTACTCGGCGGGGACCCGGATCGGAGCGATCTGCGGGGTCCCCCGCTCGGCCACGAGCCTGTCGTAGATCGGAGTGTCCGGGAAGGAGGCGGAGTAGTAGCCGCCGCCATAAGTGGAGCGGGGGGAGGTCATGGCACATAAGTTAAGCCCACGATGTGCTGGTTGGGGAGACCGATAAGAGGGTTGTTTTCCGTGTCGGCAGTGACGCGGCATCCCCAATGCGAGCGAACTTGGCAAAAAGGGACGGCGGACAGGGTGATTCTCAAGTAAAGGCCGAGTTCCCGGGGGGTTACCGGCGGTTGATCACCGGTCTTCCTGTGCTGTTCATGGGAGTTCGCCGGCTCGGGGAATAGGTTGGCCGGGTAGACAGCACGAGGCGAGTGCCGGGGCGTACCCGGCGCGGTGACACGCGATGGGGGCGGACATGCCAATGCCGAAAGGGTCGAATGTTCCGGTGCCGTCGACGGCACTGCGCGTCGAATTGGGGTGGCGTTCGGGTGCTGGTGTCCCCGACGTGGATGCCTCGGCGCTGCTGCTGGTCGGAGGGAAGGTCCGTTCCGACGCCGACTTCGTCTTCTACAACCAGCCGGTGCACGCCTCCGGCGCCGTCCGCCACGAGGGCAAACGTGACGAGGGCGGCCGGGTGACCGACACTCTCCTCGTCGACCTCGCGCGCGTGGAGCCCGCGATCGAGACCGTCGTCCTCGCCGCCTCCGCGGACGGCGGCACGTTCGCAGCGGTGCCGGACCTCTATATCGAGGTCCGTGAGCAAGCTCAATCCACCGTGGTCGCGCGTTTCGACAGCGAGGGCGCCACGGTAGAAACCGCTTTCGTTCTCGGTGAGTTCTACCGTCGTCAGGGCGCTTGGAAATTCCGGGCCGTGGGACAGGGCTACGGCAGCGGCCTGGAAGGCCTCGCCAGGGACTTCGGGATCACCGTCGACGAACCGCAGCAGGCCGCACCCGTCACGGCCCCCGCCGCCGCGCCGCCGCCCCCTCCCGCGGCGTCCCCGGTCCGTCTCACCAAGGTGACTCTGACCAAGGCCGCCCCCTCCGTGTCGCTCACCAAACAGGGCGGCACTTCGGGCGCCCTGCGGGTGAACCTCAACTGGGAGATGCGCAAGCAGTTCTCGGGCTGGGGCAGCAAACTGGGCCGGGCGGTCGCCATGCACGCCGACCTCGACCTCGACCTGTGCGCCCTGTACGAACTCGCCGACGGCAGCAAGGGAGTCGTGCAGTCGCTCGGCAACGCCTTCGGCGCCCTGGACCGGCCCCCGTACATCCATCTCGACGGCGACGACCGCACCGGCGCCGTCGCGAGCGGCGAGAACCTCACCGTCAACCTCGACCACCAGCAGGCCTTCCGCCGCATCCTCGTCTTCGTCACCATCTACGAGGGAGCGCGCTCCTTCGCCGAGCTGAAGGCCACCGTCACCCTCCAGCCGCAGCACGGCGCCGCGATCGACTTCTCCCTCGACGAGTGCACCGTCCCGTCGACGGTGTGCGCGCTCGCCCTGATCACCAATACCGGCAGCGACCTGGTCGTCCAGCGCGAGGCCCGCTACCTGGTGCCCGAACGCGGGGTGAGCCCTCAAAGGACCGTCGACTACGCGTATGGGTGGGGCATGAACTGGACGCCGGGCAGGAAGTGACCGCTCAGGTCTCGTCGCCCACCACGGCGTCCGGCCGCGTGTAGGTACGGCCCTTCCATGCCGCACCGCGTCCCCTGTAGTGCTGCACCGCCGAGTCGACCGTCATGAGGAGGTAGAGGAACGCGGTGAACGGCAGCAGGGGAGCGAGCCACAGCGGCTGACCGTAGTAGCGGAGCATCGGGACGTACGTCCCCGTCATCACCAGCCACGCGAGACCACCGAGGACCACGGCCGCCGTACGTCCCGTCGCCAGACCCGCGACCAGGGCCATGGGCGGCACGAGATACACCAGCACCAGCCCGGCCACCGTTCCGGTCAGCAGCAGAGGGTTGTGCCGCAACTGCGCGTACGCGCTGCGCGACACCATGCGCCACAGGTCGTGCAGCCGCGGATAGGGGCGCACACTGTCCACCCGTTCCGCCAGCCCCAGCCAGATGTGTCCGCCGCCACCCTTGACGGCCCGCGCGAGCGCCACGTCGTCGATGACGGCCTGCCGGATGGCGTCCGGGATCCGCGCCCGTTCGGCCGCCTCGGTGCGCAGCAGCACACAGCCGCCCGCCGCGGCCGCCGTCCGTGCTCCCCGGACGCCGATCCGGCGGAACGGGTACAACTGCGCGAAGAAGTAGACGAAGGCCGGCACCACAAGGCGTTCCCACAGGCTCGCCACCCGCAGCCGGGCCATCTGGGAGACGAGGTCGAAGCCCCCGGTGCGCGCCGCCGCGACCAACTGCCGAAGGCTGTCCGGGGCGTGGGCGATGTCGGCGTCCGTCAGTAGCAGGTACTCGGGGGCACGCGCGCGTGCCAGGCCGATGCCGTGACGCACCGCCCAGAGCTTGCCGGTCCAGCCCGCGGGCGGCTCACCGGGCGAGGTCACGGTCAGCGGCAGTCCTCCGTGGCGCCGTGCCAGTTCGTGCGCCAGCTCCCCGGTGCCGTCCGAACTGCCGTCGTCCACGAGGAAGACCTCCGCCCGCCCCGGATAGTCCTGGAGGAGCAGCGACGGAAGACTCGCCGGCAGCACCTCGGCCTCGTCGCGCGCCGGTACGACGACACAGACCGGCGGCCAGTCCTCGGGGTCGGTCCTGGGCGGCAGTCTGACGTCCGTGCGCCAGAAGAAGCCCTGGCAGAGCAGCAGCCACAGCCAGGCGGCGAGTGATCCGGCGGCAGTCCACACGATGGCGCTCACGGGCGCAGTCTGCCCCACGGGCCCGGCCCGTAAGGGCCCATCGTCTATCGTGGCGGGGTGAAGATCGCGCTCATGGACTCCGGGATCGGGCTGCTGGCGGCCACCGCCGCGGTACGGCGTCTGCGACCCGACGCAGATCTCGTCCTCTCTTTGGACCCCGACGGCATGCCCTGGGGCCCCAGGACTCCTCAGGACCTCACCCGGCGCGCCGTGGCCGTCGCCGAGGCCGCCGCCGCGCACCGGCCCGACGCCCTGATCATCGGCTGCAACACCGCCACCGTGCACGCGCTGCCGACCCTGCGCGCCCGCCTCGAACCCGGCATCCCGGTCATCGGCACGGTCCCCGCGATCAAGCCGGCCGCGGCCGGCGGCGGCCCCTTCGCGATCTGGGCGACGCCCGCCACGACGGGCAGTCCCTACCAGCGCGGCCTCATCGAGGACTTCGCCGACGGCGTGGCGGTCACCGAGGTGCCCTGCCACGGTCTCGCCGAGGCCGTGGAGCACGCCGACGAGGCGGCCATCGAGGCCGCCGTCGCCGCGGCCGCGGCCCTGACCCCGGACGAGGTAACGACCGTCGTCCTGGGCTGCACCCATTACGAGCTGGTCTCGGAGCGGATCCGCGCCGCGGTGCAGCGCCCCGGCTTCCCGCCGCTCGTCCTGCACGGCTCCGCGGGAGCGGTCGCCGCCCAGGCGCTGCGCCGGCTCGGCGAGCAGCCCGCCCCCCGGGCGGTGGCCGACGGAACCCTGACGGTGCTGCTGAGCGGACGCGAGGGGAGCCTGCCCGAGCCCGCGCTGGCCTACGAGGAGGGCCGGCTCCTCGCGACGGTCAGCCCCGCGCGGTAACCACGCAGACGTCCTCCGTATGCGGCGCGTACGCCGGGGCGGACAAAAGCGGACGTCTGGCGTCCGTTGCCCCACCCGGAGCAGTCACTCTCCGCGACGCGCTACCCGCGCAGCGAATTCTGAGTAGTCTCGTACGCATGAGGGACCACCCCCGCGGCGAGAACACTCCGCACCCCGACGTCTGGACCGGACGGGCCTCCAACCGGATCCAGTGGCTGCTGGCGCTTGCCGGCGCCGCCTGCCTGGCGCTCGGCATCGAGCTGGCCGTCGACTCGGCGTGGACGTCCGGCATCGCCCCGCTCGTCATGTCCGTCGTCGGCTGCATCGCGGCCGGACTGCTGGTCCTCTTCGGCACCCTCGCGTTCGTGCACGTCGCCCTCAAGGTCGACAAGGAGTCCCTGGAGGTGCGCTGCGGCCACATGGGCGTGCCGCGCCGCCGCATCCCCCTGGCGCACGTCGCGGGCGCCGAGTTCGAACCGCTCGTCACCCCGCGGCACTGGGGCGGCTGGGGTTACCGCTGGCGCCCCGAGAAGGGCACCGCGGTCGTCGTACGGCGCGGCGAGGGCGTGGTCCTGCAACTGTGGGACGGCCACACGTTCACCATCACCGTGGACGACGCGGAGGCGGCCGTACGAGTCATCCGTGACCGGCTGAGGTCGGGCACCGCCGGCGCCAGGCCCTGAGGCCGTCCGGTCGAGCAGACCGCTGACGCCGCCGAGGCTCACGAGGTCAGCCGGTCACCACGTGGACGTACGTCCTTCTCGTGCCCCGGCGGCTCGTGCGCGAAGGGGCGTGCCGTGGCCAGTCCGGCCAGCAGCCCCGCCCCCGCCGACACCGTGGTGAAGCTCAGCGCGTTGCCGACACAAGCGATCGCCGCCAACGCCGTCAGGGCCGCGCCCGCGGTCAGCGCGACCGGTGTCGGCCGCCGGGTCCGCCACAGCGCGTAGAGCACCCAGCAGAAGACCGTCGCCAGCAGGGCCACGCCGACGATTCCCTGTTCGGCCGCCTGCTGGAGCGGCGCCGAGTGGGGCTTGCCGTCGGACAGCAGTGTCTGGGTCGCCGTCGTGCTGAGCTCCCCGAACCGTCCAGGGCCGACGCCCAGCCCTGCCTCCTGGTGTGCCATGTGCAGCGCGTCGTGCCACAGCCCGAGCCGGTGCTGGGTCAGCTGTCCCTCCAGGGACACCTCGAGCCCGTCCGGCATCGTGTTCCCGGCGACCGCCCAGGTCAGCCCCGTCATAAGGGCCGCGGACAGGGCCAGTCCCGCGAGGCCGAGGCCGCGGCGGCGCATCCGGCCCGCGGCGAGCGAGCACAGCAGCACCGCGGTGCAGGCGAGGAACCCGGCGACCGAACCGAGAACGGCCGCGGTCACCGCGGTCCCGGCGGCCAGGGCTCGCAGGGCGAGCCGCAGGGCGGGCGCTGTGGCGGACCAGGCGGCGCAGCACGCGGCGCCGGCGGCCAGGGTCAGCAGGGCGGCGGTGGCGCCCTCCTGCCCCAGCGGCGCCACGATCTCCGGACCGGCGGAGAGGTGCGGCCGACCCACCGTGAGGCCGAGCCCGGCCAGGGCCCCGGCGCAGGGCGCCGCGACCGGCAGGAGCGATCCACAGATCCGCCCCGCGGCGTAACCGGCCGCCACGGCCAGGACCGCGAGCAGGACGCCCTCGGGACGGCCGTCGTGCGCGGCCGCCGTGATCAGGGACCAGGCGGCGCAGGCCCCGAGCACCACGACCCCCATCGCGTCAGAAACGTTTCGTCTGTCGCCGTCCTCATCCGGTCCGGCCACAGACGTCATCCCCGTGGAACCCACCCCGCCCCCCGAACCCGGTCGCCCCCGACCTGTGACGGTCCTGGCCGCCGCGGGCGTTACCGGCCCGTACGACAAAGACTCCGGCACACCGTAACGGCTGATGAGCGGTTTGTGGACGAGTTGGACCGAGTTGCACAGGAACGATGCGTCCGTTGTGCGGGAATGCATCCTCTGTGACCGGACGGACCGTGCTGTCGGTGCCGAGGTCACCCGCCGTACACTCCCCAGGTGACCGTCACCGCAACTTCCGTGGACGAGTCGGACCAGGTACAGCCCCCGACCGCGCCCGCAGCACGCGGGGCGCGGCTCCTGCGTCGTCTCGCCCCGGCCGCCGCAGCCGCGCTCTCCGGAGTGCTGCTCTACGTCAGTTTCCCGCCGCGCACCCTGTGGTGGCTGGCCCTGCCCGCCTTCGCCGTCTTCGGCTGGGTGCTGCGCGGCCGTGGCTGGAAGGCGGGTCTCGGTCTCGGCTACCTCTTCGGCCTGGGCTTCCTGCTGCCGCTGCTGGTGTGGACCGGCGTGGAGGTCGGCCCCGGGCCCTGGATCGCGCTGGTCGTGATCGAGGCGATCTTCGTCGCGCTGGTCGGCGCGGGCGTCGCCGCGGTGTCCAAACTCCCGGGCGCGCCGGTCTGGGCGGCCGCGATCTGGATCGCCGGCGAGGCGGCACGCGCGCGCGTGCCCTTCAACGGCTTCCCCTGGGGCAAGGTCGCGTTCGGCCAGGCGGACGGCGTGTTCCTGCCGCTCGCCGCGGTGGGCGGCACCCCGGTGCTCGGCTTCGCGGTCGTTCTGTGCGGCTTCGGTCTCTACGAGGTCGTACGCCTGGCCGTCGAAGGGCGGCGCACGCGCGTGGTCCGGCGGTCGGCGGCGGCCGTCGCCCTGCTGAGCGTGGCCGTACCCGTGCTGGGCGCGGTGGCCGCCCGGCCGCTGGTGAGTGACAAGGCCGAGGACGGCACTGTGACCGTCGCGGTCATCCAGGGCAATGTGCCCCGCGCCGGACTGGAGTTCAACGCCCAGCGGCGGGCCGTGCTCGACTACCACGCGCGCGAGACCGAGCGGCTGGCCGCCGAGGTCAAGGCGGGCAAGGTCGCCAAGCCCGACTTCGTCCTGTGGCCGGAGAACTCCTCCGACATCGATCCGTTCGCCAACGCCGACGCGCGCGCCGTCATCGACGAGGCGGTCAAGGCGATCGGTGTGCCGATCTCCGTCGGCGGTGTCGTCGAGCGGGACGGCAAGCTCTACAACGAGCAGATCCTCTGGGACCCGGTCAAGGGACCCGTCGACACCTACGACAAGCGGCAGATCCAGCCCTTCGGCGAGTACCTCCCGCTGCGCTCGCTCATCGGCGCGATCAACGACAAGTGGACCTCCATGGTCAGCCAGGACTTCAGCCGGGGCAGCAAGCCGGGCGTCTTCGACATGGACGGCGCCAAGGTCGGCCTGGTCACCTGCTACGAGGCCGCCTTCGACTGGGCCGTGCGCTCCGAGGTCACCGACGGCGCGCAGATGATCTCCGTGCCCAGCAACAACGCGACCTTCGACCGCAGCGAGATGACCTACCAGCAGCTCGCCATGTCCCGGGTTCGTGCCGTCGAACACAGCCGGACCGTCACCGTTCCGGTGACCAGCGGCGTCAGCGCGATCATCATGCCGGACGGGAGGATCACGCAGAAGACCGGCATGTTCGTCGCCGACTCGCTGGTCCAGAAGGTGCCGCTGCGGTCCTCGCAGACCCCCGCCACGCAGCTGGGGATCCTGCCCGAGATCGCCCTGGTCCTGATCGCGGCCGGCGGACTCGGCTGGGCGATCGGCGCCGGAGTGCGCGGGCGACGCGCCGGTGGCGTGTAGCCGTACGCCCGTTGGACGCCGGTCAAGAACGCCGGAGTAACGGAACCCGCCCGTTAGGGTCGGGGCCATGGCTACTCCTGACTTCATCCGTACGCTCCGGGCTTCCATCGGCCACGAGTTGCTGTGGCTGCCCGGCGTCAGCGCCGTCGTCTTCGACGACGAGGGCAGAGTGCTGCTCAACCGCCGTACCGACACCCGCAAATGGGCACTGATCGGCGGCATCCCGGAGCCGGGGGAGCAGCCCGCCGCCTGCGCGGTGCGCGAGGTCGAGGAGGAGACGGGGGTGCACTGCGAGGTGGAGCGGGTGATCGTCGTCCAGTCGCTGAAGCCCGTCACGTACGAGAACGGCGACATCTGCCAGTACATGGACATCTCGTTCCGCTGCCGGGCCCTCGGCGGTGAGGCTCGGGTGAACGACGACGAGTCGCTGGAGGTGGGGTGGTTGGCGGTGGACGCCCTGCCCGAACTGAGCGACTTCGCGCACCAGCGGATCAAGCAGGCACTGTCGGACGCACCCACATGGTTCGACCCCACGAGTTCCGAGTGAAGTGTGGGTGGTGACCACATGGGGCGGGGCTCGGTTGCTGCCTAGGGTCGGGACATGACCGCTAGCAGTGCCCACCCGGGCCCCCACGGCGCTCCCGCCCCCCTGCTCGACCTCGGCGGCCGCACCGCCCTCGTCACCGGTGCCGCCGGCGGTATCGGCCGCGCCTGTGCGCTGCGGCTCGCGGCCGCCGGCGCCAAGGTGAGGGCGGTCGACCGGGACGCGGCGGGTCTCGAGACGCTCGCCGAGCAGGCCCTGGGCCTCGCGGGCACCCTCGAACCGCATGTCCTCGACCTCACCGACCTAGACGCCGCCGAACTCGCGGCCGCGGGGACCGACGTCCTCGTCAACAACGCCGGGCTGCAACTCGTGCGGCCCATCGAGGAGTTCCCGCCCGACGTCTTCCACACCGTGCTCACCGTGATGCTCGAGGCGCCGTTCCGGCTGATCCGAGGCGCCCTGCCGCACATGTACGGGCAGGGGTGGGGCCGTATCGTCAACGTGTCCTCCGTCCACGGTCTGCGCGCCTCGGCCTACAAGTCGGCCTATGTGGCCGCCAAACACGGCCTGGAGGGGCTGTCCAAGACGGCCGCCCTCGAAGGCGCACCCCATGGCGTCACCTCCAACTGTGTGAACCCCGCCTATGTGCGCACCCCACTGGTCGAGCAGCAGCTCGCCGACCAGTCCCGGGCGCACGGCATCCCCGAAGAACGCGTGCTCGCCGAAGTGCTGCTGCAGGACAGTGCCGTCAAGCGGCTGATCGAGCCCGAGGAGGTCGCGGAGGCCGTGGCATACCTGTGTGGCCCGCGGGCGTCCTTCGTGACCGGCACCTCGCTCGTCCTCGACGGCGGCTGGACCGCGCACTGAGCGGGGGCGGCGTCGGCCGCCCGCGAAGTTTTCCACAGGGCTGACTGGCCGGTCGGGTGATGGTGAATCCTGTGAACATGTCCCGCGATCACGTGCAGTCCGCCGAGCGTTCCGACGCCGCCGCGGCAGCGTCCGCAGCCGGTGCCGAGGCGCCGTTCCTCGAGCTGCTCGCCCGCGGCGCGTCCGCCGACACCTATGAGCAGCCGGTGCTGCTCGCCCGTGCCGAGGGACGCCCGGCCGAGTCGATCCACGCGCTGGAGCAGGCCAAGCTGCTGGCGCTGCGCGTGCGCTCGGAGCTGGAGGGGCGGCGTCGGCGGGAGGCCGAGCTGTCCGCGCTCTTCGAGACCGCCCACGACCTGGCCGGGCTGCGCGACCTGGACGCGGTGCTGCAGGCGATCGTGCAACGCGCCCGGTCGCTGCTCGGCACCGACGTCGCCTACCTCAGCCTGAACGACCCGGTGCGGGGTGACACCTACATGCGGGTCACCGAGGGCTCGGTCGCGGCCCGCTTCCAGCAGCTGCGGCTCGGGATGGGGGAGGGCCTCGGCGGCCTGGTCGCGCAGACGGCCCGGCCGTACGTCACCGACGACTACTTCGAGGACGACCGTTTCCAGCACACCCACGCCATCGACGCGGGCGTGCGGGACGAGGGCCTGGTCGCCATTCTCGGCGTGCCCCTGATGCTGGGGCACCACGTCATCGGGGTCCTCTTCGCGGCGGACCGGCGAGCCCGGGTCTTCGAACGGGAGCAGATCGCGCTGCTCGGCTCCTTCGCCGCGCTGGCCGCGGCCGCCATCGACACCGCGAACCTCCTCACCGAGACCCGCTCGGCCCTCGCCGACCTGGAGCGGGCCAACGAGATCATCCAGGACCGCAGCGGCGTCATCGAGCGTGCCTCCGACGTCCACGACCGGCTCGCCGAACTCGTGCTGCGCGGCGGCGGGGTCCACGACGTGGCCGCCGCGGTCTCCGAAGTCCTCGACGGCACGGTCGAGTTCACCGAGGCCGCCACCGCACCCGCCGAGGCCCTGGAGGTGTCCCGGGCCGAGGGACACGCGGTGCGGCACACGGACGACTGGATCGCCGCAGTCGCCGCCGGTGGCGAACTCCTAGGCGCGCTCGTGCTGCGCGGACACCCGGGGCTCGACCCCGTCGACCAGCGCACCCTGGAGCGCGCCGCCATGGTCACCTCGCTCCTGCTGCTCGCCCGGCGCTCCGCCGCGGAAGCGGAACAACGCGTGCGCGGCGAGCTGTTGGACGACCTGCTCGACGCCCGCGACCGCGACCCGCGCCTGCTGCGCGAGCGCGCGTCCCGGCTGCACGCCGACCTCGACGCCGGCCATGTCGTACTCGCCGCCCGCCTGGACGGCGCCGCGGCCGACGCCGACCAGGAAGCGGCCGCCCGCAGACGCCTGTGGTCAGCGGCGTCCCACCTCGCCGCCACCCGGCACGGACTGGCTGCCGCCCGCGACGGCGGCACCGTCCTGCTGCTGCCCCTGGAACCCGGGGACACCGCGACGGAGCTGGCCCGCCGCACCGCCCGCCACCTCGGCACCGCCGTGCACGAGGCGGTCACGGTCGGCGCCTCCGCCCCGGTCGAGGACCTCGCCGCCCACCCGGACGCCGTGGCCGCCGCCTACGCGGAAGGACGGCGCTGCCTCGACGCCCTGCGGCTGCTCGGCCGCTCCGGCGACGGGGCCGCCGCCGAGGACTTCGGCTTCCTGGGGCTGCTGCTGGCCGGCGACCGGGACATCGCCGGCTTCGTCGACCGCACCATCGGCCAGGTCGTCGCCTACGACGAACGCCGCGGCACCGACCTGGTGCGCACTCTCGACGCGTACTTCGCCTGCGGGATGAGCCCGGCTCGTACGAAGGACGAGCTGCACGTCCACGTGAACACGGTCGCCCAGCGACTGGAACGCGTCGGCCGTCTCCTCGGCGACGACTGGCAGAGCCCCGCGCGTGCCCTGGAGATCCAACTCGCCCTGCGGCTGCACCTGTTGTCGGGACCCGCACACCACTGACCCCGTACGCATGGCCCCCGTACGCACGGACGTACAGGGGCCGGTTCCGAAGGGGGTCAGACCGTACGGGCGTCCGCGGTCCGGGCCGATGCGGGCTCCGCGTCGGCCGGGGGATCGACCTCGGCCAGGTCCCGGTGGCGGGTCTCCTTGGCCACTCCCACGGCGATGACCGTCAGGACGGCCGCGCCGATGACGTACAGCGCGATGGGCGTGGAACTCCCGTAGTCGGACAGCAGCGCCGTGGCGATCAGCGGTGCGGGGGCACCCGCCGCGACCGAGGCGAACTGAGCGCCGATGGAGGCACCCGAGTAGCGCATCCGGGTCGCGAACATCTCGGAGAAGAAGGCGGCCTGGGGCGCGTACATCGCGCCGTGCAGCACCAGGCCCACGGTCACCGCGAGGATCATGTTGCCGAAGCCGCCGGTGTCGATGAGCGCGAAGAACGGGAACATCCACAGCCCGACGCCGACCGCGCCCAGCAGATACACGGGACGGCGGCCGATCCGGTCCGACAGCGCGCCCCAGCCCGGGATGACGGCGAAGTGCACGGCCGAGGCGATGAGTACCGAGTTGAGCGCGGTCTGCTTGGAGACGCCGGCCGAGGTGGTGGCGTAGACGAGGATGAACGCGGTGATCACGTAGTAGCTGATGTTCTCCGCCATGCGTGCGCCCATCGCCACCAGGACGTCCCGCCAGTGGTGGCGCAGCACGGCGACGAGCGGCAGCTTCTCGACGTCACCCGGGCGTGCCGCCTTGCGGGCCTCGGCCTGTGCCAACGCCTGCTTGAAGACCGGCGATTCATCGACAGACAGACGAATCCACAAACCGACGATCACCAGCACACCGGAGAGCAGGAACGGAATCCGCCACCCCCAGCTGCCGAACGCGGCGTCCGACAGAACGGCGGTCAGCAGGGACAGCACCCCGGTCGCGAGGAGCTGCCCCGCGGGCGCCCCGGTCTGTGGCCACGACGCCCAGAAGCCGCGTCGGCGCGCGTCCCCGTGCTCGGACACCAGCAGCACCGCCCCGCCCCACTCGCCGCCCAGCGCGAAGCCCTGCACCAGACGCAGCACGGTCAGCAGCACCGGAGCGGCCGTTCCGATCGTCGCGTGCGTGGGCAGCAGACCGATCGCGAAGGTCGCCCCGCCCATCAGCAACAGGCTCAGCACCAGCAGCTTCTTGCGCCCGAGCCGGTCGCCGTAGTGCCCGAAGACGAGCGCGCCCAGCGGACGTGCGGCGAATCCGACGGCGTAGGTCAGGAAGGAGAGGAGCGTGCCGACGAGGGGATCGGAGCCGGGGAAGAACAGCTTGTTGAAGACAAGGGCGGCGGCGGAACCGTAGAGGAAGAAGTCGTACCACTCGATGGTGGTGCCGATGAGGCTGGCGGCGACGATGCGCTTGAGGCTGGCGGGGGTTTCCGGGGATGGGGGAGCGGTTGCTGCGGAGGCCATGTTCGCCACTTCCTCGTGTGCGGTGGGGACGGTACGTGTCGGGACACCGTAGGAAGACGCAGGTCAGGCGCACATGTGGTGGGACTACATAGTTTCGGGGCTGAGTGTGCGTGCCACCGCCACGACTGCGGCGAGCGCTCCACGGACGTCAACCGCTCACGGCAGGAACCCCGAACCGACGGCACCCCGGCACCCACCGCGCGGCGCCTGTCGGGAACGAGGGCGTGCGGTGGATGCCGGGGTGATCGGAGTGTGGGTGCGATCAGCTCTGCTGCTCGGTGATGTTGACCATCCAGGGGATGCCGAAGCGGTCGGTGCACATGCCGAACACGTCGCCCCACATCTGCTTCTCCAGCGGGACGGACACGGAGCCGTCGGCGGACAGCTTCTCCCAGTAGCCGCGCAGTTCCTTGTCGTCGTCGCCGCTGAGGCTCACCGAGAAGTTGGTGCCCGCTGTCTGCTCCATGCCCGGTGGGTTGTCGGCGCCCATCAGGGTGAAGCCGCTCGGGGTCTCCAGCATGCCGTGCATGATCTTGTCGGCCTCGGGGGCGTCCGGCTGGCCGATTTCCCCGTAGGTGTTGAGCCTCAGCGTGCCGCCGAAGATGTCCTTGTAGAACTCCATCGCCTGCCGGGCGTCACCGTTGAAGCTGATGTAGGGGTTGAGTCGCGAAGCCATGAAAACCTCCTCATTGAGGCTGGAAGGCCGGATGTGCGCACATTAACGCGGGGCACTGACAACGGCCTGTCGTGTGCGGGCCCGGCCGCCCGCACACGCGCTTGTCCCACGGTGAGAAGGCGGTAGAAGCCGAGGTGACGGCGGGCCGTGGCCTATCGGGCGCGGCGGGCGGCGAGGCCGTGCCCTGCAGTCCGCCGGGCCGGATCGTCGGCCGCGAGGGCGTGCTCGAGTTCCGTGGCCAGGGCCCCGGGCCCGGGCAAGGGCCCGGGGCGTGGAGGCGAAGCGGGCGGCGGGGCCGAAGGCCTCGCGCAGGACCGGCAGGCCCACTGCGGCCGACGGGAGCCTGCGGCCAGGGCTTCCGACGCGGCGAGGCCGAAGCCGTCCTGGAGGGAGGGGCAGGTGAAGGTGTCAGCGGTCACGAGGAGGGTCGGCAGTTCGTCGTCGGGCACCGGTCCGAGCACGACCGGCTCGACGCCCGGTTCCGCGGCGCGCTCCTCCCAGCCGGCCCGTACTCGCGGTGGTCGAAGAGGATCTCGCCGCCCGCGACCACCACCGGGCGCACCTCGGGGCGCTCGGCGTGCATGAGGGCGTACGCGTCGAGCAGGTTCAGGGAGCCCCGGCTTCCTCCTGACGAACATGCCGCTCGCCATCGATTACGGAGACCACTGTGCGCTTGTCGGCCGTTCGGGCGGGGAGGGAGGGGAGCGGCGGTCGTGCTCCTCTTCCCTCCGGCCCAGTACTGACGACATGTCGCTCGCCATCGACTGCCGAGACCACTGAGCGCTTGTCGACCGCTCGGCGAGGGAAGGAGAGCCGCGGTCGTGTTCCCTCCCCCGCCCAGCATCAGCGCCGTACGAGTTCGATCCGGTACTGCCTTGTCCGTGACCCGTCCTCGCTGGTCACGGAGACGACGGCCAGGGTGCGGCGGGGCTCGCGGGTCCTCTCGACCGTGACGGTCGCATAGGGGTCGCGGGCCGTCGCGGTGACCACGGCCCGGTGGGGATCCGCGGTGACGACACGGTGGTCGGCGGTGTCGGGATCGAACGGGGCGACGGGGACCCCGGCGACCTCGATCAACGCGGCGGCGGCGTCCGAGGAGACCCCGGGGGTCCTGGCGTACAGCTCGATCTCGCTCATGGTGATGTAGCCGCCGGGCCGTGCGGTCATGACCACGCGTACCCCGGTCGCAGGTCCCGCATCGAGCGGCACGTCGACCACCGGAGTGCCCTCGGTCCCGACCGCGATGTCCTCGCTCGCGTCGATCCACGCTCCGTCGGCGGCGCTGCGCACCTGCGCCTTCAGGCTCGCGGGGAAGGAGGCGTTGTTCCCGTCGCGGTGGAAGTGCGCGACGACCCGATCGAGGTCGCGGGCGGTCGGCAGGGTGAAGGTGAGGGTGTCGGACGGGTTCTTGGTGCCCGGTTTCCAGTTGGACCAGGCCTTCTCGGCGGTGTCGCCGTTGCGCAGACGGTCGGCCGAGTAGCCGCTCTCAGTGAAGGTGGCCGCGAGCGAGACGCCGGCGTCAGGAGCGATGTTGGTCTCCGTGGGTTCGGTGACCTGCACACGCACCGTCGCGTCGACCGTGCTGCCGTCGACCACCCGGGCGGAGCCTCGGAGCGTCACGACCGCGGTCCTGTCGAACGCCCCGTCGGGCGCCGGGTCCCAGGTCACCGGAAGATCGGCTCTGCCGTCGTTCCTGCCGACGCCGACCACGGTCTTCGGCAGCTCCGGACGTCCGCCCACGTATGTCTTGGCGCGGCCGGGGAGCGTCGAGGCGATGGTGTCGACGGTGACGACCGCCTTCGTTGGGATCTCCCGCCCGAGCGGGTCGGTCGCCCGGCCCGTGACGCGTACCGTTCCGGGATCGCGCCACGCCCGGTCAGGCGGAAGGTTCCACACCACGGGGAGGGAGCCGCGGGCCCCGTCCCGGTACACCGGCGTCACCGTCTCCGGGAGCACCGGCGGCAGACCGGGCACGGTGAACACCTCGGGCCGCTCGGTGCGCAGCACGGTCTCGTCGGTCACGGTCCAGCGCTGGTTCGCCGCCGAGGTCGGGGTGTACGTCGACACCTTGGCGCCCTCGGCGGAGGACTGCCCGGTGACGTCGAGCAGGCGGCCCGTGGCGACGTTGACGAACGTCCAGGTGCCGTCGCCGGTCGTCGACATGATCCATTGGGCGGCCTCGCCGGGCTCGCTGTCTGCCGGGTCTTCCAGGACGGCCTGGTTGTCGTGCACCGCGAGGCGCTTGCCGGTGGTGGGGCTGGTGAGGGCATAGCGCTCGCGGTGGTCGGTGCCGGGCGTCAACTGCCGTACCGACCACAGCTGTTCCGCGCTGCTCGCGTCGGTCGTGTGGATGACGGCGCCGGTGCCGTCGGCCGACGGGGCGAGTGACTTCCCGCTCTGTGCGCCCTGCAGCCGGTAGACATGGCCGGGCTGCACGAGCGCGGCGTCCTTCGCCACACCGCCGACGCCCTCGACCAGGAAGGTGGTGACCGACTTCGCGGGGACGACGAGGGTGGCCGACCGGTCGGTGACCCGGACCGGGGTGCCCTTCACCAGCGCACCGTCCGCGCTGGTCACCACGGGAGTGACCGAGGCACCGGGCATGACCTTGCCGAAGCGGGAGAGGTCGAGGGTCACGGAGCGCGCGGACGTACCGCCGTTCACGTGCACCACGGTCGCGGCGCGCCCGGACTGCTTCACCGCGGCCACGCTGGACGGGTCGTCGGTCTTCACGAAGTGGTCGCCGGGGCGGATGTAGTGGGTGAAGTTCCGGATGGTGTGGAACTTCGAGTTGGCGCGGACCGGACAGGTCTCCAGGGTGTCCTCGGCCGTGCAATCGAACGGGACGTGGATGCTGCCCCAGTTCTTGCCCGCCGCGGCCTGCGGGATCGAGTCCTCGACCGGCTGCCAGAACACCCAGGCGGACGGCTCCAGTTCGCGCATGTCGTCGACCATCCGGGTGGCGATGCCGAGCCCCGGTTCCATGCTGGTGAAGTCGGTGCCCGTCCCCCAGGTGCCCTCGACCTCGCTCATCCACAGCTTCTTGTCCGCGCCCTTGGCGATGTCCCGGGCGCTGGTGCGCATGCCCGTGCCGTAGGTGTGCACGTTGAGCTGGTCGACGGCGGCGCGGGCCGCGGTCTCGTAGGCGTTCCAGTTCTGGGTGAAGATGCCGGGGTTGGTCTCGTCCATCGCCGAGATCCCGGCACCGGTCCGCGCGCCGTCGAGCGCCTTGTCGAGGGCGAGGAGCACCTTCTGCTGGAGGGCCGGACCGGCGTGCGCACCCTCCTGACGCCCGCCCGTGGGCTGACCGTCGGCCCCCAACTGGGTGCCCCAATAAGGGGTGTTGGGCTCGTTGAGCGGGTCGATGGTGTCGAAGGTGATGCCGTGCGCCTTCTCCAACTGCTCGGTCACGCGCACGAGATAGGTGGCGAAGTCGTCCACGCGGTCGGTACGGATCTGGTCCGCGCTCGCGTCGAAGCCGCCGGAGACGTATCCGCTGACCGTCTGGAACCAGGGCGGCGAGTTGCTGAACGCCTCCCAGCGGGTGACCTTCTCCTTGATCTGGTCCAGCCACCAGCGCTGGCCCGCGTCGGCGTCCCAGTCCCAGTGGTCCGGGTTGTTCGGGTCCCACCAGTCCATGTCCTTCTGGGTGGTCCCCTCGGGAGCCTTCCAGAAGCCGTCCATGGTGGCGCCCGGCTTCATGTAGTCCTTGCGGACGTCGGGGGCGTTGCCACCGCCGATGTTGTAGCGCGCGATGTTGAGGGCGAGCCCGTCCGCGCCGAACAGCATGTCGACGAGCCGTCTTCGGATCGGCTCCGGGTAGCCGCCCGTGGCGTTGGCGAACCAGACGAGGCTCGTCCCCCAGCCCTCGAACTCCTGCTGCTGGTACGACGGATCCACCCGCACCGTGACCGCGCCCAGCGACGGGGTGTCCGCGACGGCGGTGGGGGCGGTGACGAGGCTCGCGCCGAGTATCAGGGGGACTGCCGGCGCCAACGCCCGGGCGATGCGATGTCGACTGGACACGGAACTTCCTTCCATGACAGCGGAGATGCACAGAGACACAGAGACACAGAGACACAGAGACACAGAGGCACAGAATCGACCAGAAGCAATCGAGCTCACCGCATGCTTGACGACAGAAATGAACACGTCAAGACATTGCGCAGGCGGCGCGGCAGGAAACGAAAAAGCACGCCCTGGGGCCGACGGAGGGCACTGCCTCTCCGCTCGCCGGCCCCAGGGCGTGCCCCGGGTCTGCCTCAGCCCTGCTTGGGCGCCGCCTGCTGCACCACCTCGAAGGACCACAGCGTCGCCCCGCTCGCCGCGGGCTTGGGCCGCTCGCCGCCCGCCTCGCCGCCACCGCTGTGCGCCGCCTGGCCCCGTCCGGACATCCAGTTCTGGAAGTCCTCCTCGGTGCGCCAGCGCGTGTAGACGAGGTAGGTGTCGGTGCCCTCCACCGGGCGCAGCAGCTCGAACCACTCGAAGCCGTCCGAGCCCTCCACGGCACCCGCGCGAGCCGCGAACCGCTTCTCCAGCGTTTCGCGCTGGTCCTCGGGAACCGTGAGTACGTTGATCTTGACGATGCTCATGTCCTCCATTCTGTAACAGAGGCCGGGGTCAGCGGACAGTGGCACCTTCCCGCGCGGCGCATACACGAACGGCACCGTCCGAAGACGGTGCCGTTCGTCACCGGGCGACAAGCACCCGGGCACCAAGAACTACCAAGTACTACGGGGTCCACTTGACGTTCGGGTTCACCTGACCGGTCCAGTTGAAGATGGCCATGTTGTCCCAGCCGTTGCCGCTGTTGTTGATGTCGGCCGGGTCCCAGCCGTTGCCGTTGACCGCGTACCAGGTCGGCTCCCAGTAGAAGACACCGATCGCACCCGCGTTGCGGGCCGTGTTCTGCACGGCGGTGAAGTTGTCGGCCTGGCCCTGCCAGGTGAGCGGGTAGCCCGAGCAGCCGGTGGTGATCGAGTTGCCGGTGCTGTCCGCGTTCGCCGAGGTGAACGGGTACGCCGTCTCGGCGATGACCACGTCCTTGCCGTAACGGGACTTCATGTCGGACACGACACTGCCCATGTTGGCCAGTGTGCCGTGCCACGGGCAGTAGTACGACAGCCCGGTGATGTCCCAGTTGACGCCCTTGGCCTTGATGCCGTCGTAGAACCAGCGCGCGTGCTCGTCGCTGTCCGCGTTGGCCGTGTGGATGATCACCTGGGTACCGCTGTTGCACGCTTTGGTCGCGTTGTAACCCGACTTGAGCAGCAGGCTGAGGTTGGTGAAGTCGTTGTTCACCACCTTGCCCTCGTTCCACAGCATGCCGACGTTGATCTCGTTGCCGATCTGCACGCTGTCCGGGGTGGTGCCCTGGGACTTGAGGCTGTTGCAGACGTCGGACGTGTAGTTGTAGACGTCCGTCTGCAGCTGGCTGATGTTGTGGCTGGACCAGGCCGCCGGCTTGTACTGCTTGCCCGGGTCGGCCCAGGTGTCGGAGTAGTGGAAGTCGACCAGCAGCTTGAGGCCCTTGGCCTTCACCTGCTTCGCGTACGACAGCACCTTGGCCTTGTTGTTGTAGCCGCTGGCCGGGTTGTTCCACACGCGCAGGCGGACGTAGTTGACGCCGGCGCCCTTGAGGATGTCGAGCGGATCCCTGGCGGTGCCGCTCGCGTCGTAGTACTTGGCACCGAGGTCGATCGCACGCTGCGCGGTCGACACATCGGCGCCGCGCATGGTGAGCGTGCCCGCGGCGGAGGCGGTCGTGGGGGCGCTGAGCAGGGACGCGGGCAGGGCGACGGCTGCCATGAGCAGGGCGGCCTTCACTGTGCGACCTGGACCGATCACGGTCATCCCGAACTCCTTTGATCGAGACGTGGCGAAGCCAAGCTATGAGCTTGACATGCGCATGTAGCGGGTTCCGTGAACGTTCACAGTAAGGGAGGTAACAGGGGCTGTAAATATGTGTGTCACGGGGATTTCGTACAGGTGGCGGGCTTGACCGCCACGTCAGGAGGTTGGGTACGTGCACAGACCTGGATCACCAGGTTGGCGAGGTGCCGTCGACCCGCTCTCTGACCGATCATCAGTTTCCTTGTCCTGCAAGGAGGTTCGGGTCATGCTGTGATCCGTCTGTGTACTCCTGACCCATAAGGAACATCCGTGCTGTCCATCCCCCCACTGCCCCCGCGTCGAAGAGGCCGCCGAAGACTGGCCGTCGGAGCCCTGGTCACCGCGTTGTTCGGCCAGTTGCTCGCCGGGACCGCCGTCGCGGCCCCCGCGGCCAAGACGCCGGCACCCGGGCGAATAGCCTGGGAACCCTGTGAATCGCCCTCCGGCGAGGGCACCTTCGAGTGCGCCACCATCAAGGTCCCCGTGGACTGGAAGCGACCGCGGGGCGCCACCATCGACCTGGCCCTCAATCGCCACCTGGCCACCGACCCCGAGCGCCGGATCGGCTCGCTGCTGATCAACCCCGGTGGCCCGGGCGGCTCCGGTGTGGGCTTCGCGTTCAGCGCGCCCGACTCCTTCTCGCCCGCGCTGCTGGAGCGTTTCGACATCGTGGGCTTCGATCCGCGCGGCGTCGGCCTCAGCAACCCGGTGAAGTGCGACGGGGACCGGGTGGCCGCGCAGGGCGCGCTGCTCTACCCGGACAGCGCCGCTTCCTTCGCCGCACTCCGCGAGGCCAACCAGGCGCTCGGCGAGAACTGCCGTGAGCTCACCGGTTCGCTCGTCGACCACATGGACACCGCGAGCGTCATCCGCGACATGGACGCGATCCGCGCCGGCCTCGGCGAGAAGCGGATCAGCTACTACGGCGTCTCCTACGGCACCGGTATCGGCCAGCAGTACGCCGAGCGCTACCCGCACCGCGTCCGCGCGATGACACTCGACTCCAACATGGACCACAGCCTCGACCCGTGGACCTACCAGAAGACCGAGACCGTCGCGATGGAGGAGTCCTACGGCCAGTTCGCCGACTGGTGCGCCCGTACGGCGTCCTGCGCGCTCCATGACCAGGACACCCGCGCCCTGTTCGACTCGCTCTACAAGCGGGCCGACGCGGGTGAGCTGGTCCTGCCGGGCGACCCGCCCTACACCTTCACCACCCAGGACCTCCAGGGCCTCGCCTTCGGCTACATGTACGACCCGGCCACCTGGTTCCAGTTCGCGGAGGACCTCGCCTATCTGGACGCCCCCGAGCCCGCGGCGGACCGGTCCCTCGGCAAGCGCGGCGAGCCGACGGAATTCGCGTACCTCCCGGTGATGTGCCAGGACTACGACTTCGACCTGCCCTCGTACGGCACGCTGGCCCGCTTCGAGCGCGCGCTGTCCCGTCTCGCCCCCCTCACCCGGCTCAACTCCCTCGCCTGGACGGACCTGACCGGCTGCCAGAACTGGCCCACCGAGGTGACCAACCCGCCGCACCGGCTCCGGGTCGACGGCACCCCGCCGATCCTGGTCACCAACAGCCGTTACGACGTGGCCACCCCGCACTCCTGGGGCTCCAACGCGGCCCGTCAGATCGGCCGCGAGGCCGTGTTCCTCACGTACGACGGTGCCGGCCACGGCGACTACTGGCTGAGCCCGTGCGCGCGGGACGCCATCGACACCTACCTCGTCACCCTGAAGACTCCGCGCAAGGGCACCCACTGCCCCGCGGTCTGGCCGACCGGGCCCTCGGCCGAGCGCCGGTCGCCGAGCGGAGGTCTCGTCAACCCGCTGCCCGATCTGCTGGGCACGGGGACGCGCCGGTGAGCCGCGTGACGCGGCCTGATTCGACGCGGTTGTGAGCGAGGGGTCGTGGTCCCGGTCGGCGGGGCCGCGACCCCCTCGTGCGTCTGCACGTCTACGACGCCACGTGACGATGCGTGCGCGATGTCTTGACGTGTACTTGGCATAGTGGCTTCATGGGAGCGCTCCCACGACACTACTGATGCCAGAGTTCCTCGGCGCTCACCCCTGGAGTCGCAGTGAGAACAGCAAGAAGTACGACACGAAAGGACCCACTGGCCCGTCTGCTGACCGGCCTCGCCGCACTGCTCGGACTCGTCGTCCTCGGCGTCCTCTGTCCGACCGTCGCCCTGGCTCAGGCCGAGCCCCGGGCGCCCGGCGCCCGGGCCACCGGCCTCCACATCAGCGACGGCCGACTGCTCGAAGGCAACGGCAACGACTTCGTCATGCGCGGCGTCAACCACGCCCACACCTGGTACCCGGGCGAGACCCAGTCCCTGGCCGACATCAAGGCGCTGGGCGCCAACAGCGTCCGGGTCGTCCTCTCCGACGGCCATCGCTGGACCGAGAACAGCCCCGCCGACGTGGCGAACGTCGTCGCCCAGTGCAAGGCCAACCGGCTGATCTGCGTCCTGGAGGTGCACGACACCACCGGCTACGGCGAGGACACCGCGGCCGGCACCCTCGACCACGCCGCCGACTACTGGATCGGCCTCAAGGACGTGCTCGCCGGCGAAGAGAACTACGTCATCGTCAACATCGGCAACGAGCCCTGGGGCAACACCAACCCCGCGGGCTGGACCGACCCCACGATCGCCGCGATCAAGAAACTGCGCACCGCCGGGTTCGAGCACACGATCATGGTGGACGCCCCCAACTGGGGCCAGGACTGGCAGGGCGTCATGCGCGCCAACGCCCAGTCCGTCTACGACGCCGACACCACCGGCAACCTGATCTTCTCGATCCACATGTACAGCGTCTACGACACCGCCCAGGAGATCACCGACTACCTCAACGCCTTCGTCGACGCCGGACTGCCCATCCTCATCGGCGAGTTCGGCGGGCCCGCCGACCAGTGGGGCGACCCCGACGAGGACACCATGATGGCCACCGCCGAGCAGCTCGACCTCGGCTATCTGGCCTGGTCCTGGAGCGGAAACACCGACCCGATCCTCGACCTGTCGATCGGCTTCGACCCCGACAACCTCAGCTCGTGGGGTCAGCGCATCTTCCATGGCGCGAACGGCATCGCCCAGACCGCCGAGGAAGCCACCGTCTTCGGCGGCGGAAACCCGGGGGACACCCAGGCCCCGACCACGCCCGGCACCCCGACCGCCTCCGCGGTGACGGCCACGTCCGCCGCCCTCTCCTGGACCGCGTCCACCGACAACGTTGGCATCGCCGGCTATGACGTCGTCCGCGTCAGCGGCAGCACCGAGACCAAGGTCGCCGCCTCCGCCACCAACTCGGTGACGGTGACCGGCCTCACCGCCGACACCGCGTACACCTTCGCCGTCTACGCCCGGGACGCGGCCGGGAACCGCTCGGCCCGCTCGGCCACGGTGAACGTCACCACCAGCAGCGCCCCGGCCGGGACCTGCTCCGTCGCCTACCGCGCCACCAACGAGTGGTCCGGCGGCTTCCAGGGCGAGATCGTCATCCGCAACACCGGCACCACCGCCATCAGCGGCTGGACCCTCGCCTTCGCCTTCACCAACGGGCAGACGATCACCAACATGTGGGGCGGGACCCCCACCCAGACCGGCGCCACGGTGAGCGTCGCCCCCGCCTCCTACACCTCCACCATCCCCGCCGCCGGATCGGTCACCCTCGGCTTCATCGCCGCCAAGGGCGCCACGAACACCGCTCCGACCGCGTTCACGCTCAACGGCTCGGCCTGCACCACCGCTTGACCCCGTGCCGGAACCGGATTCCTCGTCCGGCAGTCGTCATGGACGTGCGCACAGCGCGTCCATGACGACTGCCGGACGACTGTCTTGCCTCCTCAATGCAGCCTCGCCCTCACCGCCGGGGATGATCATCGATCTCGAACGGTATGCAAGCGACGACCGTTCGCGTCACTCTTGACCTTCCACCCCGCCTCCGCCCGACAGGTACAGACAGGCAGGTCGACGATGGCAGAGTCTCCGAAGGTCGAGGGTTCCACCGTAGGAAGAGCCCCGAGCCGACAACTCCAGGTGGAGACGCACGGGCTCGACGTGATCGGCGACGCCGAGCGCAAGGGCACTCCGCGGACGCTGTTCTGGCCCTGGTTCGGGGCCAACATCTCCATCCTCGGGCTCAGTTACGGCGCCTTCGCGCTCGGCTTCGGGATCTCCTTCTGGCAGGCGCTCGTCGCCGGAGTGATCGGCATCGTCTTCTCGTTCCTGCTGTGCGGTTTCGTCGGTGTCGCCGGCAAGCGCGGCTCCGCACCGACGATGGTGCTGAGCCGCGCCGCGTACGGAGTGCGCGGCAACCGTCTGCCGTCGGTGGTCTCCTGGATGCTCACCGTCGGCTGGGAGACCGTGCTGTGCTCCCTCGCCACCATGGCGACCGCGACCGTCTTCGGCCGGCTGGGCTGGGGCGGCGGTACGGAGACCAAGGTCGTCGCGCTGATCGTGGTCGGCGCGCTCACCGTCGTCGGCGGCGTGATGGGCTTCGACCTGATCATGCGGCTGCAGACCGTCATCACCGTGGTCACCGGCGTCCTGACCCTCGTCTACATCGGGCTCGTCGCGGACCACATCCACTGGAGTACCGTCAGCGCCGTCCCGGCGGGCTCCGCGCAGGAGTTCATCGGCGCGCTGGTGTTCATGATGACCGGCTTCGGTCTCGGCTGGGTCAACGCCGCCGCCGACTACTCCCGCTATCTGCCCCGCACCTCGTCGAGCCGGGGCGTGGTCGGCTGGACCACCTTCGGCGCGTCGGTCGCGCCCCTGCTCCTGCTGGTGTTCGGGCTGCTGCTGGCCGGCTCCTCCACCGCGCTCAACGCGGCCGTCGCCGCCGACCCGATCGGCGCCCTGACCACCATCCTGCCGACCTGGTTCCTGGTGCCGTTCGCCGTGGTCGCGGTGCTCGGCCTGGTCGGCGGCGCGGTCCTCGACATCTACTCCTCCGGCCTCGCCCTGCTCTCCGCGGGCCTGCGGGTGCCCCGCTATCTGGCCGCCCTCGTCGACGGCGTCCTGATGATCGCGGGCTCGGTCTACATCGTGTTCGTCGCCGACGACTTCCTCGGCCAGTTCATGGGCTTCCTCACCACGCTGGGCGTCCCCATCGCCGCCTGGTGCGGCATCATGCTCGCCGATCTGCTCCTGCGCCGCCGCGACTACGACGAGGGCGACCTCTACCGCCCGCGGGGCCGCTACGGCGACGTCCCGCCCACTCCGCTGCTGCTCACCCTCGCCGCCACCGCCCTCGGCTGGGGCCTGGTCACCAACTCGGCCGCGAGCTGGCTGGAATGGCAGGGTTATCTGCTCGACCCCCTGGGCCTCGGCGGCAAGTCCGGTTCATGGGCGTACGCCAACCTCGGCGTCCTCGCCGCCCTCGCGATCGGCTTCCTCGGCACCCTGGCACTGGGGCGCGGGCGGGTGCGTGAGCAGGAGGCGAAGGCGCCGAGTCCGACGGTGGACGAGGGGGCGGTCGCGTGACCACCGACCGCGAGAACAGCGGGCGTACGATCACCGGCCTGCTCGCCGTCATCGACATGCAGCGCGTCTTCGCCGACCCTGGCAGCCCGTGGGCGGCCCCGCGCTTCACGGAGGCCGCAAAGGGCGTACGCCGACTGCTGCCGGCGTTCGGAGACCGCGTCACGTTCACCCGCTTCCTGGCCCCCGACAAGCCCACCGGCGCCTGGCGGACGTACTACGAGCAGTGGCCTTTCGCCCTCCAGCCGCCCGACGCCCCGCTGTGGCAGCTGACGGACGAGTTCGCCGCCGGGGCACGGCACGTGCTGGACGCTCCCACCTTCGGCAAGTGGACCCCCGCACTCGCCGCCCGCCTCGGCCCCGAGGGCCGCCTGGTCCTGGCCGGGGTCAGTACCGACTGCTGCGTCCTGTCCACCGCCCTGGCCGCCGCCGACGCGGGAGTGGAGGTCCTGGTGGTGTCCGACGCGTGCGCGGGCGCGGACGACGCCTCGCACACCAGGGCTCTTCAGGTGATGGACCTGTACGCGCCGCTGATCCGTGTGGTCACCGTGAAGGATCTGACCGGAGACTGACGAACGGAGACACCCGGTGCGGCTGAGCCCTTCCGTGATCTGCGGAGAACCATAGGAATGCTCCGGCCGCGGTCGGGTACGCGAGCAGGACCGCACCTGGGGCGATCTTGCCCCGGGCGGGCCGCACGACCGCCGCTACCAGGGGAATCATCAGCCATGGAAACACCCGCGTACGACAACACCGCCACACCGGCCCGGCGGGCGCTGGACGCGCTGGCCGAGAACACCGAGGACACGGCGGCGCTGGCGACCCTCGCGAGCAGCGAGGTGCTGGTGCCGGTGCCCGACGATGCCGCTCAGGAGGAGGCCGGTGATTCCAGCGTGGTGGCGCTGCCGGTCCTCGAGCAGCCGGACGGCGCTCCGGTGGTGCCCGTGTTCACCTCCGAGCCGGAGATGGCCGAGCTCCTTCCACACGTCTCCCGCTACCGTCTGGTCCCGCTGGGCGCCCTCGCCGCGCAGTGGCCGGCCGACGACCTGTCCCTGACCATCGACGCGAACTCCGCGCATCCGCTGACGCTCACCTCGGAGGGCGTCCGCACCCTGCTGGCGAGGCCGTAGGGACGTACCCGAACGGGCCCGGCCACCGTGGAGCGGCAAGGGGAGCGGCCGGGCCCGCTCACAGACACTTTCCGGGGTTCAGGATCCCCCGGGGATCGAACACCTCCTTGAGCCTGCGCTGCAACGCGTGGGCCGCGGGTCCGAGCTCCTCGGCGACCCACTGCCGCTTCAGCAGTCCCACCCCGTGCTCGCCGGTCAGTGTCCCGCCCAGCCGCAGTGCCAGGGCGAAGATCTCGCCGGCCGCCTCCCACGCGGCCTCCGGCAGCCGGTCCAGGGACGGGTCCACGACCACGATCGGGTGCAGGTTGCCGTCCGCCGCGTGGGCGAGGGTGAACACGGGCACGTCGTGGCGGGCGGAGATCGCCCGTATCTCGCGGACCGCCTCGGCCAGCCGGGAGCGCGGGACCGCGATGTCCTCGATGAGCGGGCGGCCCAGCCGCTCCAGCGCGGGCAGGGCGAGGCGGCGGGCGGCCAGCAGAGCCTCGGCCTCGGCGGGGTCCTCCGTGGTCTGAACCGTCGTGGCCAGGGGAGCCATCAGCCGGGCCACCGCCGCGGCCTCGGCCGCCGCGCCCGCGCCGTCGCACTGCACCACCAGCAGCGCGGCGCCCCGCTCCCGCAGCGCCGGGTCGATGGCGTGCAGCACAGGCCCGTCGACCAGCTCCGCCAGCGCGGGCTCGACCCCGGCCCGGGTGATCGCGTACGAGGCCTCGGCGGCCTGCTCGAAGGAGGCGAAGTAGGCGGCGAGCGTGGCCGTCGCCACCGGGACCGGCCTCAGGCGCAGTGTCGCCGAGGTGATCACCGCGAGGGTGCCCTCCGAGCCGGTGAGCAGGGCGGTCAGGTCGTAGCCGGTGACCCCCTTGACGGTACGGCGGCCGGTCCTGACCACGGTCCCGTCGGCGAGAACCGCCTCCAGGCCCAGGACGCTGTCTCGGGTGACCCCGTACTTCGCGCACCGCAGGCCGCCCGCGTTGGTCGCGATGTTCCCGCCGATGGTGGACAGCGCCGCACTCGCCGGATCGGGCGCGTACCGCAGTCCGTGCGCGCCTGCCGCCCGGTCCAAGTCGGCTGTGATGACCCCGGGTTCGACGACGGCGAGCTGGTCGTCGGGGTCGAGTTCGAGGATGCGGTTCATCCCGGAGAGGTCCAGGACCAGGGAACCCTCGCTCGCCGTGGCCCCGCCCGACAGACCGGTCCCCGCGCCGCGTGGCACCACCGGCACGTGCAGCGCGTGCGCGTGCCGGAGGGTGACGGTCACGTCCTCCGTCCGCCGGGCGTGCACCACGGCCAGTGCCTCGCCGTCGGGCCGGCTGCCGGAACGGTCGGTGGCGTGCGCGGCGAGCACCGCCGGGTCCGTGCTCAGCCGGTCGGGCGGCAGATCGCGGGCGAGGAGCCCTAGGAGCCTGGCGGAGGCGGTTCGTTCCGGTGCGGTCGTCATCGGTCCAGCACCTTCGTTCCGGGTGTGATGGTCATCGTTCCAAGGCCTTCATGTCGGGGCTGATGGTCATCGGTCCAACCCCTTCGTCTCCGGTGCGGCGGCCACTGGTTCGTCCAGCACCTTCGTTCCGATCGCGAGCAGTGAGATGTCCTCCTGGGGCGCGTGCACGGGCGCGCACTGGATGTCCCGGAAGTGCCGCTCCAGCGGGTTGCCGCGGGCCAGCGCCGGGTTCCCCAGCAGCCGTACGGCCAGCTCCACCGCCCGCACCCCGTGCCGGTCGGCCAGCACCCGTGCGCCCAGGGCCTGTTCGGGGCTGTACGAGCTGTCCCCGGCGCCGACCTTCGCGGCCCCGTCGAACACCAGCTGCTCGGCGGCGGCGAGCAGCACCTCGATCTCCCCGGCGGTGCGCCGGAAGCGCTCCGTACGGGCCACCGGACGGCCCAGGTTGGCGGGCACACGGCTGCGGGCGAAGACGTGGAAGAAGTCCTGTGCGGCGCGCGCGACGCCCAAGTAGAGCGCGGCGAGCGGCAGATGAATGGCCGCGCCCGCCCGGTTGTCCTGTTCGGCGGCCGGACCGTGCGGGCCGATGCCGACGACGTGCTCGTACGGGACCGGCACGTCCCGGAACGTCACGTCGTGGCTGCCGCTGGCGCGCAGCCCCAACTGGTCCCAGCGGCCCGTGATCTCGATGCCGGGCGAGCCGCCGGGCACCAGAAAGGTGCCCACACGCGGCTCCGGCTCGTCGGTGCTCGCCCACACCAGGAACCAGTCGAGCCCCTCGGCGCCGGTCACGAACCGCTTGGTGCCGTTGAGGGACCAGCCGTCGGCCGTGCGCCGCGCGATTGTGGCGGGCAGTCCGCCCCGGGCGGGGGAACCCAGGTCGGGCTCCACGCGCGCGTGGTTGATCAGAACGGGACGCTCGAACGACTCCTTGACCACACGCGCGTACAGCTCCTCGGGCCAGTGCGGCGCGGCGGCCTGCCGGGCATGGGCGGTCAGCGTCATCGCGGTGATCAGGGCGACGGACGGGTCGGACCGCCCCAGCGTGTGCAGGATGCGGGCCGTCTCCTCGACGCCCGCACCCCGGCCGCCGTACCGCTCGGCGATCGTGGCGGTGAGCAGCCCCTCCTCGTGGGTGATCCGGAGGGACGCGGCAGGAAAGGCGGCCGAACGGTCGTACTCGGCGGCGAGTTCGGCGAGTTCGGCGAGGCGGTCGGTCACGGGGCCGGTCACAGGGCTTTCCTCAGGTCGGCGTTGAGTGCGGTGGACCAGAACGACTTCACGTCCAAGTGCTCCTTGAGAGCGCCGAGTTCGGTGAAGACGTCGGCGACCTTCTGCTGCGAGGCGATGGTGTCGGAGCCGACGGTCCGGGCCTGTGTCGGACGCTGGGCCTGGGCGTCGACGAGGTCCTTCTTCGCTTGGGCGAGGGGCTGGTGGGTGGCGTTGGCGGTGACCTGGGCGAAACCGTCCTCGCGGCCGTCGCGGACATAGGCGTACGCCTTGGTGATCCGGGCGATCAGATCGGCCGCGGCCGCCTTCTGCTGCGGACTCTTGAGAACGCTGTCCCGCGCCGACCACAGGAAGTTGCCGGAAAGGATGTCCTTGCCCGAGCCGACCGTCGTCGCGCCCTGCTGGTGGGCGGTGATGATCGAGGTGCCGTAGGAGGCGAAGGCGTCGATGCTGCCGCCGTTGAGGGCGGCGAGGCCGTCGTTGGGAAGGAGGGGTTTGGCGTCGACGTCGGACCACTTCAGGCCCGCCCGCTTCAGCAGCTCGTACAGGAAGTAGTGGGCGGTGGTGTTCTTGACGTAGCCGACCTTCTTGCCCTTGAGGCCGGCGATGCCGGTCACCTTGGAGCCCTTGGGGACGACGACCTCCTGGTTGAGGGTCGCCCCGCGCTGCACGGCGACGACCTTGAAGTTGGGGTCGCCGTCGGCGGCCGCGAAGATCGGCGGGATCTCGCTGGAGGAGGCGAGGTCGAGGGCTCCGGCGCGGATCGCCTGGAGCTGCTGGTCACCGCCCTGGAACTGGCTCCACTTCACCTCGTAAGGGGTGTCGTCGAGACCGGCGTACTTCAGTACCGCCTCTTCGAGCTTCCAGCCGGTGGCGCCGACCCGGAGGGTGACGGAGGGCGAGGATCCGGCCTGTGCCTGGGTCCCGCACGCCGCCACGAAGGGCAGGAGCAGGGCGAGAGCGGCGGCGGACGTGCGGAGGGTGCGACGGAACAACACGGGATCTCCATCAGGCGGCTTGGGTGGTGGCGCGGTGGGCGAGCTCCTGACGCACCAGCGGCAGGACGTGACGGGCGTAGTCGATGGCGTCGTTGAGCGGGTCGTAGCCCCGGATCGACAGCAGGTCGCAGCCGATGTCGACGTAGTCGAGCAGGGCCTTCGCCACCGTCTCGGGCGAGCCGACCAGCGCGGTCGAGGCGCCGGCCGCGTTGGTGGCGACCGCCGGGGCGGTCCACAGGCAGCGGTCGTGGACCTCGCCGCGCTCGGCGATGTCCAGCAGCCGCTGCGAACCGACGTTGGCCGGGCGGCCGGTGGTGCGGTAGTGGCGCAGCAGTTCGGTGTTGCGGGCCTGGTCCTTGAGCACGCCCAGGGTGCGGTGCGCCTTCTCCCAGGCCAGTTCGTCGGTGGGCGCGATGATCGGGCGGAACGACACCCAGATACGGGGGCGGGGGCGCCCGGCGGCATCCGCGATCGCGTTCACCGCGGCGATCTGGTCGGCCGTCTCCTTCAGCGGCTCACCCCACAGCCCGAAGATGTCGCCCTGCCGGCCGCCGACCCGGTACGCGTCCTGGGACGAGCCGCCCACCGAGATGGGGACCAGCCCGTTCACCGGCTTGACGTCGGAGTAGTAGCCCTCGAACTTGAAGTGCCTGCCCTCGTGCGAGACGGGCCCGTCGGCCTGCCACACCTTCCGCAGGATCTGGATGTACTCGTCCGAACGCTCGTACCGCTCCGCCTTGCCCAGGTAGTCGCCCTCCCGGCGCTGCTCCTCGTCACTGCCGCCGGAAATGATGTGCACGGTCAGCCGGCCGTCGCTGATCCGATCGAGGGTGGCCAGGGCGCGGGCCGCGTGCGTGGGGAAGACGACGCCCGGCCGGTGCGCCAGGATCGGGCGGATCCGCTCGGTGTGGGTGGCGACGAACTGGGCGACCTGGAAGGCGTCCGGGGACGCCGAGTGGTAGGCGACGAGGGTGTGGTCGAAGCCGCCGTCGTCGAGGGTGCGGGCGTACCTGCGCAGGTGGTCGGGGTCGAAGCCGGTGCGGCTCGCGGCGGCCGGACCCGAGGCCGCGGCGTCGGTGTGGACGGCGCTGATGAACTCGACAGGCATGGGCAACTCCCTGGTGGTTGCGGCTAGTTGAGAAGGGACGTGTCGGCCGACTCCGCCACGTCGACGTTCGGGTCGAGGACGCCGATGCTGTTCATGAGGTCGGCCACGCCCTGGACGGTCGTGTTCACGTCGTCCGTGATCGGCAGGACCTTGCTGTACGCGGCGGAGGCCAGTGTCTTGGCGACGGAGGCGTCGGCGCCGTTGCGGGTCTCGATGGCCTTGGCGTACGCGTCCTGGTGCGTGCTGGTCCACTGGAGGGCCGTACCGAGGCGCTTGAGGAAGTCGGTGAGCGCGGCCTTCTTCGGCGAGTCCGCGAGGGCCTTGTCGGAGGCGTTGATGAAGCCGATGCCGCTGACCCGGCCGTCCCCGCCGTCCACGAGCAGCTTGCCGCCCTGTTCCAGGGCGACGGCCTGGTAGACGCCGAAGATCGCCCAGGCCTTGATCTTGCCGGAGGCGAACGCGGCCTGCGCGTCGGTCGGCAGGAGGTACTGGACCTTGACGTCCTTGTAGCTGAGGCCGTTCTGCTTCAGGACGTTGGCGAGCAGATACTCGGAGATGCTGCCCTTCGCCGAGGACACCACGACCTTCTGGCCCTTGAGGTCCTTGACGCTGTCGATGCCGGAGTCCTTGTGGACGACGAGGCCGACGTGCCTGCCGTCGTTCTTGAGCGCGGCGACGTTCTTGACCTGCACGCCACCGCTGAGTGCCTGGAGCGCCGGCAGGTCGGCGGAGTACCCGGTGTCGGCGGCGCCCGCCTGCACGGCCTGGTAGAGGGGTGCGGCACCCTCGAACTCGGCCCACTTCACCTTGTACGTGGCGCCCTTCAGGGCGTCCGACGCCGCGACGATGGTCTGGAGGGTCTTGGCCTGGTCGCCGACGGTGAGGGTGACCTGTTTCGACGAGGCGTCCGCCGAGGAGTCCGCGCCGCAGGCGGTCAGCGCCAGCAGGGCGGAGAAGCTCAGCGTGGCTGCTGCGAATCGGCGTGTCACGAGGGGGTTCCTTCCAGGGTGCGGGTCACGCCGAGCCAGTCCAGGAGGCGGGCGCGCAGGGTGACGAACTCGGGGGTGGTGAGGTCGCGGGGGCGGGGCAGGTCGACGGTCAGCTCGTGGGCGATCCGGCCCTCGTCCATCACCAGGACCCGGTCGGCGAGCAGCAGCGCCTCCTCCACGTCATGGGTGACCAGGAGGATCGCGCAGCCGTGCCGCTGCCACAGCTCGGCGACCAGCTGCTGCACCCGGCCGCGGGTGAGCGCGTCGAGGGCGCCGAACGGCTCGTCCAGGAGCAGCAGTTCGGGCTCGCGCACCAGGGCGCGGGCCAGGGAGACCCGCTGGGCCTGGCCGCCGGAGAGGGTCTTGGGCCAGACGGCCGCGCGTTCCGCGATGCCCACCTCGTCCAGGGCCTTGCGGGCGAGTTCCCGGTCCGGGCGGCCGGGCAGCCCGAGGACCACATTGCGCCACACCTTCAGCCAGGGCAGCAGCCGCGGCGACTGGAAGGCGGCACTGCGGCGGGCGGGCACGGTGACCTCGCCGCCGATCTCGTCGTCGAGGCCGGCGAGGATCCGCAGCAGCGTCGACTTGCCGCAACCGCTGTGCCCCAGCAGGGCCACGAACTCGCCCTCGCGGATGTCGAGGTCGAGGTCGTGCAGGACGGTGTTGCCGTCGAAGGCCCGCGAAAGCCCCCGTATTTCCACACTGTTGGCCATGACGCTCACGCCTCGCCCTCGAAGTTGGCGCGCCAGGTCAGCAGGCGGCGCGAAAGGATCCGTACGGCGAAGTCGCAGGCCAGCCCGAGCAGCGCGTACACGACGAGGCACAGCACGATGACGTCCGTACGGAAGTACTGCTGGGCGTTGCTCATCAGATAGCCGAGCCCCGCGTCCGCGTTGATCTGCTCGGCGAAGACCAGGGCCAGCCACGCGGTCGACAGCGCGTACCGGAGTCCCACGAGAGCCCCGGGCAGCGCGCTCGGCAGGATCACGTACGTGATCAGCCCGAGCCGGCCGAGTCCCATCATCCGTGCCGCCTCGACGAGTTGGGAGTCGGTGGAACGGATGCCGCCGTAGATGTTGAAGTACAGCGGGTAGGTCACGCCGAGCGCGACCAGCGCGATCTTCGGGGTCTCCTCGATGCCGAACCAGACGATGAACAGGGGGATCAGACCCACCCAGGGGATCGCCCGGAACATGCCCATCGAGGAGTCGATGACGTCCTCGCCGAGCCGGAACAGCCCGGCCAGCAGGGACAGGCTCAGGGCGACGGTCGCGCCGATCAGGAAGCCGGCGGCCGCCCGGCGGCCCGACGCGGCGATGGCGTCGGGCAGTTCGCCGCTCTTGGTGAGCTCCACGGCCTGGCGGACCACGTCCACGGGGGAGGCCAGCACGGTCTCGGGGAGGACGCCGGTGGCCGAGGTGAGGAACCACAGGAGGACGAGGCCGACCGGGCCCGCGGAGCGGCGTACGGAACGGGGGACGGCGAGGCGGCGACCGGTCTTGGCGGTGCCGCGGATGGTGACGCGGCTCGGCACAGGGGCTCGGTCCGTGGGTTCTGCCTGGTGCGGCAGGACGGCCGGGTCCAGGGGTTTCGTCGTCATGGGTGGTTTCCCTTCGCGGTCGGGCGGGCCGGATCGGCGGACCAGGCGGACCAGGAGCCCGGGAACAGCACCGCCTCGAACCCGGCGAGCTCCAGCGCGGCGATCTGGTGGGCGGCGGTGACGCCGGAGCCGCAGTACACCCCGATGCGCGACGCCCCGGCGGCGCCCTTCTCCTCGAACCGTTCGCGCAGCTCCTCGGGAGGCAGGAAGGTGCCGTCCGCCGCGAGGTTCTCGCCGGTGGGGGCGGAGACCGCGCCCGGGATGTGTCCCGCCCGTGCGTCCACCGGCTCCACTTCGCCGCGATACCGCTCGGCGGCCCGCGCGTCCAACAGCAGCCCGGACACGGCGAGTTCGGCGGCGCCGTCGGCGTCGGTCACCGGCAGGGCGCCCGGCTTCAGCACGACGTCGCCGGGCGGCGGGTCGGCCGGGATCCCGGACTCCAGCGGCAGCCCGGCCGCCCGCCAGGCGCCGAGCGCACCGTCCAGGAGCGTGACCTGGGCGAGACCGGCGTAGCGCAGGAGCCACCAGGCACGAGCGGCGGCGGTGTTGCCCAGGTCGTCGTGGACGACGACCCGTCGGTCCTGCGTGATGCCCCACCGGCGGGCCGCGTCCTGCAGGTCCGCGATCCGGGGCAGCGGGTGCCGGCCGCCCTCCGGGCTCGGTGGCGCGGCCAGTTCCGCGTCGAGGTCGACGTAGACCGCGCCCGGGAGGTGGCCCTCGGCGTAGTGGTCGCGGCCGTGCGGATCGCCCAGCGCCCAGCGGACGTCGAGAACGACCGGGGGAGCGTCGGAGGCGAGCAGGTCGCGGAGTTCGGAGACGGTGGTGGTCACGGTCATGCCGGGCCTTCCGCGATCGCGGGCAGCTCGGAGGAGAGGCGCAGCCGTTCCAGGAAGAGCACGACGGTGGCGGCGGCCGTGCGGTGCAGCGCGTCGTTGAGGACGTCGTGCCGGCCGCCGTTGAAGGTCACGGTCCGCACGTGCGGGTGTCCCGCGTACGCGCCCACCGCCTCGGCGAGAGGACTCACCGTGTCTTCGCGGCCATGCAGGGCCAGTACGGGAACGTGCACGAGGTCGAGACGCAGTTCGGGCAGGTCCGGGTGTTCGTCCAGGGCCCCGCGCCGGAAGGCGGTGTCGTTCGTGAGGCGGGACCGGTGGGTGGGGCAGGCGGTGCGGGCCTCGATCTCGGACTCCCAACTTCCCGAGGACCAGGGCGTGGTGGGCAGGCCCGCCAGGATCAGCGCGTCGAGGCCCGGGGTCTGCTGGGCGGCCAGCTGGGCGGCGTAGCGGGCGCCCGTGTCCGAGCCGACCAGCACCTTCGGGCCGGGCAGCGACTCGTCGGCAAGCAGTTTCGCCGCCTGGTCCAGCACGGACGGATCGGCGGACGGGTCGCCGAGGGCACGGACCCGATAGGCGTCGAAGGCGAGCCGGCGGCCGAACCGCTCGTACACACCGCCGTGTTCACCCCGTCCGGCCAGCACGATCAACGTGCCGCGCGCGGCGAGGCCTTCGGGTTCGTCCCAGGAGAAGGAGTCCCCGGAGGAGGAATCCGAGGAGGAGTCCGAGGAGGAGTCCGAGGAGGAGTCCGAGGAGAAGGATGAGGGCATGGGGGCAGCTCCCGTTTTCGGGCAGGGGCATGGGTGTTTCCGGGCAGGGGACGCGCGCGGAAAAGGGCAGCCGACAGCGACTGTCACGTGTCAGCGAGGAGGAGACGTGATCAAGTCGGCTTGCGGTCAGACGCCGGTGAGCGGCGGGAGGTCAGCGACAGCGCGCGCTGCACGCCACGCCGAAGTCGATGACTCGGCGCTGCGTCAGAAGGGCAGCAGAAGCGGTCGCGTGCAACATGGGCCCATCATGACCGGCGGCGGCGGACCGCGTCCAACGACGATTCCGCATCGAAACCGATCAGACATCGCGATCGGTCCTCCGGGGCCGCTACTGTCACGGCATGTCCCAACCCGTCCTCGACATCGTGGCCCTGCGCAGTCTGACCGCGATCGCCGACTGCGGCGGCTTCCACCGCGCCGCCCGGACCCTGTCCCTGAGCCAGTCGGCGGTCAGCCAGCACGTCCGCAAACTGGAGAAGATCCTGGGCGGGCCCGTCGTCGAACGCGAGGGACGCGGCACACGGTTCACCCCCGAGGGCCGCCGGCTGCTGGAGCAGGCCCGCCGTGTCCTCGCCGTCCACGACGAGGCCGTACGGACACTGCTCGAGTCCGACGGCGACACCGTCACCGTCGGCTCCACCGAGCACGCCGCCGACCAGTTCCTGCCCCGGCTCACCGCCGCCGTCCAGGAGGTGCGGCCCGGCTGCCGGGTCCGGTTCCGCATCGACCGTTCCGCACGCCTCGTGGAGGCCGTGGAACGCGGCAGCGTCGACGTGGCGGTGTACGTCACGGAGGCCGCCGCCACCGAGGGCACGCCCGTCGGCGGTCTCCCGCTCACCTGGCACGCCGTCCCCGGCTGGGAGCCGCCGCCCGCACCGGCCGCCGTCCCCCTGGTCGCCATCGAGGACCCCTGCGCCATCCGCCGCCGGGCCATCGCCACCCTCGCCGCGCGGGGCGTGCCCGCCACGGTCGTCGGCGACGCCGGCTACCTCGCGGGTGTGCTCGACATCGCCCGCACCGGCCAGGGCGTGGCCCTGCTCGCCGCCGTGGGCCCCGCCCCCGACGGGCTGACCCCGTACGAGGGGCTTCCGGCGGTCACGCCGATCCCGATGAGCGCGCTGGCCCGTCCCGGGGCGGATCCGGCGACGGTGGAGGCGGCCTTCGCGGCCGTGCGGGATCTGCTGCGCTGACGCGGGGTGCGGAGCGGGATCAGCCCAGCGTCCGGGCCAGCACCTCGCGCTGCAGTGGCAGCACCTCGGCGTGCAGGTCGCGTCCCTTGCGGGTGAGGGCGACCCACACGCCCCGCCGGTCCTCCATGCAGACCGAGCGCTCCACCAGACCGTCCTTCTCCAGGCGGCCGATGAGGCGGGACAGCGCGCTCTGGCTGAGATGCACCCGTCCGACGAGGTTCTGCACCCGGCACAGGTCGCCCTCCTCGGGCGTCTCGGAGGCGAGGACGTCGAGCACCTCGAAGTCGCTCGCGCCCAGCCCGTGGGGGTGCAGCACGCGGTCGATCTCGCACATCGTGCGCGCGTGCACCGACAGGATGTCCCGCCACTGTTCTTCGAGCCGGGTGCCGGCCGCGTTCACTGCCATACACCGAATGTTAATGCGTGTGCATCGACATGCGGACGGGGGAAGCGGCTCAGGCGTCCTGGACGAGCCCGACGAGGTTTCCGTCGGCGTCCTTGACCGAGGCGATCATCCTGCCGCCGCCGACCTCCTGGACGTCCTGGAGCAGCTCGGCGCCCGCGTCGAGGAGGGCGGCGAGCCGGCCCCTGATGTCGGAGACGTGCCAGTAGGGAACGGGACCGGTCATGCCCTTGGCGTGTCCGTTCGGGTCCAGGCCGACATCCTGGCCGGCGTCCTTGAAGCCGACGTAGTAAGGCTCGTTCGCGTAGGGCTCGCTCTCCAGCAGGGCGCTGAACAGGGCCTTCGCCCGGGCGACGTCCTTGACGGGGTAGACGATCGTGTTGAGGCCGGCGGTCATGGCGTGTGCTCCTCGGTGGTGCGCGGACCGACGGATCTCGTCGGTGATCTCACGCTAGGCCGGGGGAGCGGGAGCCGCTTCTTCGATCCTGACCGGTTGCCCCGCACCGCGCGAGCACCGCTGTTGCCGCGTATCCGGCACAGCTGAACGTGCCCCTCAGGTGGACTCCCGCTTCACCAACTCCGTGGGCAGAATCACGGCCGCCGCGTCCTCGCCGCCGATCTGCGCCAGCAGCACCCGGACCATCTCGGCGCTGATGCGGTCCCAGGGCTGCCGGATCGTCGTCAGTTCGGGCCGGGAGGCCAGCGCGGCGGGGGAGTCGTCGAAGCCGCCCACCGCCACGTCGTCCGGCACCCGTCGCCCCGCCCGCGCCAGTGCCGTCAGTACGCCCTGCGCCATCAGGTCGGAGGCGACGAACACGGCGTCCAGGTCCGGGGTCCGGGCGAGCAGCCGCTCGGCGCCCGCCTCGCCGCTGGCCCGGCTGTAGTCGCCCGAGACGACGAGCCGCTCGTCGATCGCGACGCCCGCCTCGGTGAGCACCTCCTTGTACCCGGCGAGGCGCTCGACACCGCCCGGTGTGTCCAGCGGGCCGGTGACCACGCCGATGCGGCGGCGGCCCAGGGACAGCAGGTGGCGCACCATGTCCCGGGCGCCGTCGCGGTCGTCCGCGGCCACGTAGCTCACCCGGGACCGGAGCCCGATCGGCTTGCCGCACGCGACCAGCGGCACACCCGCCTCGCGCAGTTCCTCGGCGATCGGGTCCCCGGAGTGGCTGGAGACGAGCAGCACCCCGTCCACGTGCCCGGCGGTGATGTACCGCGTGATGCGCCGCCGCTCGTCCTCGGTCCCGGCCAGCATCAGCAGCAGCGGGATGTCGTGCGCGGCGAGGGCCTGGGTGCAGCCGCGCAGCAGGACATTGAAGTTGGGGTCCTCGAAGAACCGCTCCTGCGGCTCGGTCAGCAGGAAGCCGACGGAGTCGGAACGTCCGGTGATCAGCGAACGGGCGTGCCGGTTGACGACGTAGCCCGTCTTGCGGATGGCGGCGTTCACGGCCTCCTGGGCGGCGGGACTGACGTAGTGCCCGCCGTTGAGCACACGTGAGACCGTGCCGCGTGAGACCCCTGCCTCCCGCGCCACGTCGTGGATCGTCGGCGCTCTGCGTCGGCCCCCCGCGTTGTTCATGGTCATGACTTTAAGGCCCTGGCGGGCGGATGGCGGCCGCCCTGACCACGGTAGGTCCCCGAGGTCCGGCGACGGTATGTGATCGTGCACAGCACGCCCGCCATCCGAGTACTTGGCAAGGCTCACCCTCGTACGGTTATCTTGGGCCGCGCGCTGCTGACGCCGTGTGTGCACGTTCCCAACCACCAGAAACGGGAGAGACCCATGCCGGAGACCACCCCCAGGGGCCTCACCAGGCTTGCCTTCGGCGGGGACTACAACCCGGAGCAGTGGCCCGAGAGCGTCTGGGAGGAGGACGTACGGCTGATGCGGGAGGCCGGTGTCACCATGGTCAGCGTCGGGATCTTCTCCTGGGCGCTCTTGGAGCCCGCACCCGGCACGTACGACTTCGGCTGGCTCGACCGGCTCCTCGACCTGCTGCACGACAACGGCATCCGCGTCGACCTCGGCACACCCACGGTCGTGCCCCCGGCCTGGTTCTACCGCGATCACCCCGACGCGCTGCCCGTCACGGCCGACGGCATCCGCCACGAGTTCGGCTCCCGCGGCGCCATCTGTCACAGCAACGCCGACTACCGCGCGGCCGCCGCCGGCATCACCACCCGGCTCGCCGAGCGCTACGCCGGGCATCCCGCCCTGGCCATGTGGCACGTGCACAACGAGTACGGCGTCCCGGTCTCCGCCTGCTACTGCGACTCCTGCGCCGCCCACTTCCGCTGCTGGCTGGCCACGACCTACGGCACCGTCGAGGCCGTCAACGAAGCCTGGGGCACCGCCTTCTGGGGGCAGCGCTACGCCGACCTCGGCCAGATCAACCCGCCGCGCACGGCGCCCACCGTCGGCAACCCGGGCCAGGCGCTGGACTACAAGCGGTTCGCCGACGCCACCATGCGCGAGAACTTCGTGACGGAGCGGGACATCCTGCACCGCCTCTCGCCCGGCATCCCGGTCACCACCAACTTCATGACCGCGCTCAGCCAGTGCGACTCCGTCGACTACTGGGCCTGGGGCCGCGAGGTCGACCTCGTCACCAACGACCACTACCTGATCACCGACGGCCGCCGCACCCACGTCAACCTCGCGATGGCCGCCGACCTCACCCGCTCGGTCGCGGGCGGCGCCCCCTGGCTGCTGCTCGAACACTCCACCTCGGGCATCAACTGGCAGCCCCGCAACCCCGCCAAGGCCCCCGGCCAGATGGCCCGCAACTCCCTCGCACACGTGGCGCGCGGCTCCGAGGGCGCCATGTTCTTCCAGTGGCGCCAGTCGAGGCGCGGCGCCGAGAAGTTCCACTCGGCGATGGTCCCGCACGGCGGCACGGACACCCGCGTGTGGCGCGAAGTGGTCGAACTGGGCGCCTCGCTCGACTCGCTGAGCACCGTCCGAGGCACCCGCACCGCCGCCGACGTGGCCGTCCTGTGGGACTGGCAGTCCTGGTGGGCACAGAACCTCCAGTGGCGCCCGAGCGAGGCCCACGACCCGCGCGAGCGCGCCGACGCCTTCTACGAGGCCCTCTACGACCGCCACCTCACCGTCGACTTCGCCCACCCGGAAGCCGACTTGTCGAGGTATCCCCTTGTCGTCGTGCCCGCGCTGTACCTCACGACCAAGGCGGCGGGCCACAACATCACGGAGTACGTCGAGAACGGCGGCACCCTCGTCGTGTCGTACTTCTCCGGCATCGTCGACGAGCACGACGCCGTGCACGAGGGCGCCTACCCCGGTGCGCTGCGGGACGTGCTCGGCCTGACCGTGGAGGAGTTCTCGCCGCTGCTCGAGGACCAGCTCGTGCGCGTCGCCGGCCCCGACGGCTCGGAGCTCGCCGCGGACGTGTGGACCGAGTTCGTGGTGCCGCGCGGCGCCGAAACCGTGTGGACGTACGCCGACGGTCCGGCCGCCGGCCACCCGGCCGTCACCCGGCACCGCCTCGGCGAGGGAACCGCCTGGTACGTCTCCACCCGGCTGACCGCCGAGGGCCTGGACGCGCTGCTGGGCTGGGCCGTCGAGGACGCGGACCTCAGCACCCGCGCCGACCTGCCCCGCGACGTCGAGGTGGTGCGCCGCACCGGCGAGTCCGGCTCCTACCTGTTCGCGATCAACCACACCGCCACGGACGTCAAGGTGCCGCTGGACGCGAACGGCACCGAACTGCTGACCGGTGAGCGCGCCGCGGGGGGCCTGGCGGTCCCGGCGGGAGCCGTCCGCGTCGTACGACTCGACGGCTGAACCGACTCCCCTCCGCCCGTGCGAGCGCACGAGCCGCGGGCGGAGGGGGCTTCTCACCGTTCCTCTGGACTGAGCGGGAGTGAGTCCGCTCAGCCGCACGCCCCGAACGGTCTTGGGCGCACTGGTCCCCGGCGTACTCAACCCCGGGGCGGCGACACGCATCCTGTGCGTGGTCCGATCCCGGGAGGCCAGCTCCCTGCGCGATCTGGCCGGATGGGCACGGCCAGAGGCGACGGGGAGGCCCTGAACCATCACTCCGGTGGAGCAGGGGCCCCGCACGCCGGCACCGCACCCGGCGTCCCAGATCGCAGGATCACCGTAGCCCGAACGGCCCAGGGCGCCGCAAGCCAGGGCGCCGATCATCACACGATCGAGCTAACTCGACCTCGTGCACGCTTCA
>NZ_JBWLKM010000015.1:0-169138 GCF_059026085.1 Streptomyces sp. a15
GGGACTCCGCCCTTCCGGGACCGGACCACGGACAGGATCCGTGTCGCCACCCGGTTGCGAAAGCGGACGACCAGTGCACCCAAGACTGTTCGGGGCGTGCCAGTGCGCGGACTCACTCCCGCTCACTGCCCAGGAACGGTACACCTTCACCACCATCAGCGGTGTCATGGAGCAGCAGAAAGGGGGCGCGACGCAAGCGGCGGGGGCCGCCGGGACTGGTCATCGTCGTGGACGACGGGTCGACGGACGGTACCTCCGAGATCGCGCGCAGCGCGGCCGACTCGCTCGGCATGTTCAACGTCCGGGTCATCCGCCAGGAGAACGCGGGCAAGTCGGCCGCCCTCAACAACGGTGTACGCAGCGCGAGTTAGGACATCGTCGTGATGATGGACGGCGACACGGTCTTCGAGGCGGACACCGTACGACAGCTCGTGCAGCCCTTCGCCGACCCCGAGGTCGGCGCGGTCGCCGGCAACGCCAAGGTCGGCAACCGCGACACGATCATCGGCGCCTGGCAGCACATCGAGTACGTGATGGGCTTCAACCTCGACCGCCGCATGTACGACCTGCTGCGCTGCATGCCGACCATCCCCGGCGCGATCGGCGCGTTCCGCCGCGAGGCGGTCCTCCAGGTCGGCGGCATGAGCGAGGACACCCTCGCGGAGGACACCGACATCACCATCGCCATGCACCGAGAGGGCTGGCGGGTCGTCTACCAGGAGCACGCGCGCGCCTGGACCGAGGCGCCGGGTTCCCTGAAGCAGCTGTGGTCGCAGCGGTACCGGTGGTCGTACGGCACGATGCAGGCGCTCTGGAAGCACCGCAAGTCCCTTACGGACAAGGGTCCCTCGGGCCGCTTCGGCCGGGTCGGCATGCCGCTCGTGGTCATCTTCCAGATCGTCACGCCGGTCTTCGCCCCGCTCATCGACGTGTTCACCGTCTACTCGATGATCTTCGTCGACTTCCGGGCGGCGCTGCTGGCCTGGCTCGCGGTCCTCGGCGTGCAGCTGTTCTGCGCGGCGTACGCCTTCCGGCTCGACCGCGAGAAGTACCGCTACCTGCTGATGATGCCCCTGCAACAGCTGGCCTACCGCCAGATGATGTACCTCGTCCTCATCCACTCCTGCATCACCGCCCTCACCGGCGGCCGCCTGCGCTGGCAGAAGCTGAAGCGGACCGGCGAGGTGGGCACCCCGGCGGGGGCGGGCTGATGGGGGCACACAGCAAGGGCGGTGTGGGAAAGGGGGGCCTGGGCAGGGTGGGTGTTCGGCCCGTTCCCGTCGCGGACACCGCCCCGTTGCCGCAGGTGGACGCCACGACCTCGCCGAGGGCCGCCGGACGCGACCGCTACTTCGACACCCTCCGTGCCGTCGCCCTCGTCCGCGTCGTCACGTACCACACCTTCGGGTGGGCCTGGGCCGGCCTGGTCTTCCCCTCCATGGGGATCATGTTCGGCCTGGCCGGCACGCTGATGGCCAAGTCCCTGGAGCGCCCGCCGCTCACGGTGGTGAAGAGCCGGCTGCGCCGACTCCTGCCCCCGTTCTGGTTCTGGGGCTTCTTCGTGGTCGTCGCGATGCTGGTCCACGGCTGGATGCCGGGCTGGCAGATCGTCTACTGGATCGTCCCGCTCGGCGACCCGCCGGGCAACGAGTGGGGCGTACAGGCCTGGGAGATCCTCTGGTACCTGCGGACGTATCTGTGGTTCGTCCTGCTCTCCCCGCTCCTGCTGAAGGTCTTCCGGCTCGCCCCCGTCCCGGTGCTCCTGCTGTCCCTGTGCCCGATCCTGGTCCTGACCTTCCTCTGGTCGGGCCCGGACAACCGCTTCGACAGCACAGCGCACTGTGGGACCTGTCGACGTACCTCTTCTGTTGGATCCTCGGCTTCGCCCACCGCGACGGCGTGCTCCAGCGGATGCGGCCCGCGGTGGTCGTCGTGCTGTCGCTCGCCGCGATGGGATACGGCGGCTGGTACGCCGTCGGCCACCAGGCCGAGTTCGGCACCTACGACCTCGACGAGATCCCCCTCGCGCAGGCCTTCTGGTCGGCCGGTTTCGTGCTGCTCCTGATGTGGGCCAAGGCCCGCTTCCGGATCGACTTCGCCGGGCTCACCCGCTTCCGGCGGCTGGACAGGCTCGTGACGGTCTTCAACGCGCGCGCGGTCACGATCTACCTCTGGCACGAGATCGCGCTGATCCTGGCGGTCCCGCTGATCGACCGGTTCTGGCAGGTGCCCGCCTTCGAGACGTATCTGCCGCTGGAGAGCCAGTGGTTCATGTTCGGCGTCGGCTGGATCCTGATCGCCGGGTTCGTCCTGGGATGTGGATGGGTGGAGGACGTGGCGGCGAAGAGGAAGCCGCGGCTGCTCCCCTGAGCCGGCGCGAGGGGACGTACTGCAACAATGGCCCCGTGACCCGCGCTTCCCTGAACAAGCAGCCGCACGAAGTCGCCTCGATGTTCGACGACGTGGCGGAACGGTACGACCTGACGAACGACGTGCTCTCGCTCGGCCAGGACCGGGTGTGGCGCAAGGAGGTCGCCAAGGCGGTCGACGCCCGCCCCGCGCAGAAGGTCCTGGACCTGGCCGCCGGTACCGCCACGTCCTCGCTGCCGTTCGCCCGCACCGGCGCGTACGTCGTCCCCTGCGACTTCTCCCTCGGCATGCTCCAGGTCGGCAAGCGCAAGCACACCTGGCTGCCGTTCACTGCGGGCGACGCGACGAAGCTGCCCTTCAAGGACGACACCTTCGACGCCGTCACCATCTCCTTCGGGCTGCGCAACGTGCAGGACACCGACACGGCCCTGCGCGAGATGTACCGGGTGACCAAGCCTGGCGGCCGGGTCGTGATCTGCGAGTTCTCGCACCCGACCTGGGCGCCCTTCCGGACCGTCTACACCGAGTACCTGATGCGCGCCCTGCCGCCGGTCGCGCGCGCGGTGTCGTCCAACCCCGACGCGTACGTCTACCTCGCCGAGTCCATCCGCGCCTGGCCCGACCAGCCCGCGCTGGCCGAGCGACTCCAGAAGGCCGGCTGGTCGAGGGTGGCCTGGCGGAACCTGAGCGGTGGGATCGTGGCGCTGCACCGGGGCTTCAAGGCGAGTTGAACCCGGCCACGGCGTAGTACGGGGCGCCCGGTTCGTCGAGCTCGCGCTGCATGCCGCCGCCACCCGGACGCGGCAGGCGCGGCTCGTGCACGCCCGCGCCGCCGCCGCCCTCACCCTCGCCGAACTCGAACCACACGGTCACCACGGCCCCGCGCGGAATCTCGGCACCGGGTGGCGGGTACTGCCGTACGACGTACTCCACGACCGTGCGACGGAAGTCGGGCCGGTCGGGAGCGGCGAGGGCCACGCCGCCTGCCTCGGCCGCCTCGCGCGCGTCCACAGCCATCAGACCGACCAGCTTCGGCACCCGCACCTCGGGCGATTTGGGTGTTATTCGCACAGATGTCACCCCCAGCGGTACTGGCAGAGTAACCCCGGGTGCATGCCGTCCGGAAGCGCCAAGTGTCTTTCTGTGACAGTCAGTTACTGTGTGTAACCATCGACTTTTACAGATCGAGCCGGTAGCAGTGACCCTCCCGCTCCGGCGCCGGCGTCCGGAACACCTCGGCGAGGCGCATGCCCAGTCGGCGGGTGACCGCGACGGACCGGGTGTTGCCTGCGTCGACCATGGCGACCACGTCCGGCACGCCCGCCGCACGCAGCCGTTCCAGCGTCATCCGCGCGGCGGCGGTGGCGTATCCCCGGCCCCACTGCTCGCGCCCGAGCCGCCAGCCGATCTCGATCTCGCCCGCCGGCCCCCAGTCCCGCTCCCACGGCTGGGCGCCGGTGAAGCCGATGACCTGCCCGGCCTCGTCGAGCATGGTCCACAGGCAGTACCCGCGCTCGGCGTCGTGCCGGCGCCGGCGGGCGGTGAGCTCCTCGTAGACGGACAGCTCCGCGGCCTTGCCACCGTGGAACTCCATGACCTCCGGGTGGGCGAACGTCCGGTGCCAGGCGACGGCGTCCTCGTCCGTGGGGACACGCAGCCGTACTACGGGGAGAGGTCGGTTCACAGGGCAGCCCTTCAGCCGGGTGATCAATTCTGCTGAATAGACTGCCCATGTCCAGTGCCGGTCGGCACGCAGATTCCGAACTTGGGGAGATCCCGCCGTGACCGAGCCCCTCTCCGAAAACACCGCCGATGTGATCGTCGTCGGCGCGGGGCCAGCCGGCTCCACCACCGCCTACCACCTCGCCAAGGCCGGACTCGACGTACTCCTGCTGGAGAAGACCGAGTTCCCGCGCGAGAAGGTCTGCGGTGACGGACTCACCCCGCGCGCCACCAAGCAGCTCGTGGCCATGGGCATCGACATCTCCGAGGAGGCCGGCTGGCTGCGCAACAAGGGCCTGAGGATCATCGGCGGGGGTGTGCGGTTGCAGCTGGACTGGCCGGATCTCGCCTCCTTCCCGGACTACGGCCTCGTCCGCAAGCGCGACGACTTCGACGAGCAACTGGCCCGGCAGGCACAGAAGGCGGGCGCGCGGCTGTACGAGCGCTGCAACGTGGGCGCGCCGATCCTCGACGACCGCACCGGCCGCATCACCGGCGTCCACGCCAAGCTCGGTGACACCGGGGAGAAGCGCGAGGTCACCTTCCACGCGCCGCTGGTCGTCGCCGCCGACGGCAACTCGACCCGGCTCTCGCTGGCGATGGGCCTGCACCGCCGCGAGGACCGCCCGATGGGTGTGGCCGTCCGTACGTACTTCACCTCGCCGCGCCACGAGGACGACTACCTGGAGTCCTGGCTGGAACTGTGGGACCGGCGGGGCGCCGAGGACCGTCTCCTGCCCGGCTACGGCTGGATCTTCGGCATGGGTGACGGCACCTCGAACGTCGGCCTCGGCGTCCTGAACACCTCGGACTCCTTCAAGGAACTCGACTGGCGCGAGGTCCTGAAGGCCTGGTGCGCGTCGATGCCGGAGGACTGGGGCTACACCCCCGACAACATGACCGGTCCCATTCGCGGCGCCGCCCTCCCCATGGCCTTCAACCGCCAGCCCCACTACACCAAGGGCCTGCTGCTGGTCGGCGACGCCGGCGGCCTGGTGAACCCCTTCAACGGCGAGGGCATCGCCTACGCCATGGAGTCCGGCCAGATCGCCGCCGACGTCATTGTCCAGGCCCACGCCCGCTCGACCCCTTCGGGGCGCGAACTGGCCCTCCAGCGCTACCCGCGCGTCCTCAAGGACACCTACGGCGGCTACTACACGCTGGGCCGCGCCTTCGTGAAGCTCATCGGCAACCCGAAGGTCATGAAGATCGCGACCCAGCGCGGCCTGTCGCACCCCTTGCTGATGAAGTTCACGCTGAAGATGCTCGCCAACCTCACCGACCCGACGGGCGGCGACGCGATGGACCGCATCATCAACGGCCTGAGCAAGGTGGCGCCGAAGGCGTGATCAGCCGGTGAGGGCGACTGTGTTGGCGGCCCGGCGGGCGAAGACCTCTTCGCGCCGGTCCGCCACCTGCCGCAGCGCGTCTTTCCGCTCCCGCTTGGAGAGCCGGTCGAGATACACCTGCCCGTTCACATGGTCGGTCTCGTGGGCGAGGCAGCGGGCGAAGTACCCCGTGCCCTCGATGACGAGCGGCTCGCCGTCCTTGTCGAGCCCGCGCACGACGGCCCGGTCCGGACGCGGTACGTCCATCACGGCCCCGGGCACCGACAGGCACCCCTCGTTGTCGTCGAGCAGCCGTCGCCCGGCCGGGGGGAGCGGATCCAGCACCGGGTTGACGATGTGTCCGACATGTCGGACACCGTCGTCGTCCGGGCAGTCGTAGACGAACAGCCGCAGATCGACGCCGACCTGGTTCGCGGCGAGTCCCGCGCCGTCGGCGACGTACATCGTCAGGAACATGTCGTCGATCAGCGCCGCGAGATCGGGACCGAACTCAGTCACGTCCCGGCACGGCTTGTGCAGGACTCCCTCGCCCACCTCGGTGATACGCCGTACCGACCCGCGCCGGGCGTCGGGTGCGAGCGGGGGATACGAGTCGACGGGCCTGCCCTGTACGAACACGCTTGGCATGACTGTTTCTCCTGTCGTGTGCGGTGGGGAACCCGGGTTCCGCCTTCCGGAGCCCCTCCCCACCCTCCGTTGCTCATGACAACAGAACACACACAGCAGCCCCAGAACCAGACCGGCCGGACCGGCCACACCCGCAGACGCTTCCTGGCGGGCGCCGGGGAGCGGCCTTTCGTCAGGGGTCGTCCGCCGCGCTGCCGGTCGAGCACGCGCGCGTGACGGGCCCCGCACTGCGCGCGGCGGATCCGCAACTCGCCCGGTGCGACGCACTGGGGACGGACTGGATGACCGGCGTGACGTTCTACCTGCGCACGCCCACCCCCGTCGTGCACGGCCACTTCAACGACCGGCTCCGGCCTCGGATGAGCCGGATGGGGCCGCAGCCCCCGAGCGGCTGCGGCCCCATCCATACTGCTGTTGCTTGCGTCAGAGCACCCGCACCGCTCCGGTCGGCGGGTCGTAGGACAGCGACTTCTCGGCGACGCCCGTGGACGGGTTCTGCGCGCCGACGAACATGCCGTCGCCGACGTAGACCGCCACGTGGTACGCGCTTCCCGCGCTGCCCCAGTACAGGATGTCGCCCGGCAGCAGGTTGTCGAGCGAGACCTGGGTGCCGGCGGTCGACTGGTCCTGCGAGACGCGCGGAAGGCTGACGCCGATCTGGTTGAAGGCGGCCTGCACGAGGCCGGAGCAGTCCCAGGAGTTCGGGCCGGTGCCGCCGGAGACGTAGGCGTCACCGACCTGCGCCTTGACGAAGGCGATGACCGCGGCGGCCGAACCGGTGGCCGTGGACGTGCTCGTGGACGTGCTGGCGCTCGCCGAGGCGGACAGGGTGGCCCGCTCGGTGGTGCGGGACGCACGCTCGGCAGCGGCCTTGCGAGCGGCCTCCTGGGCCGCCTTCTTCTTCTCCTCGGCCTTCTGCTTCGCCTCCGCGAGGTCCGCCTTGGCCTGCTTCGCGGCCTTTGCGGCGGCCGCGTCACGCTCGGCCTGCAGCTGGTAGTTCGCCGCCGCCTGCTGCGTGGCGTCGGCGGACTCGGCGACCTGCGTGGCCAGGTCGGCCGTCAGGGTGGGCAGTTCAAGGGTCTGCGTCACGGGCTCGGCCGCGTTCGCCGAACCCGACGCCCCGGCCACTGCCAGGGTGCTGAGGACGCCACCGGCAACTCCGGCCCGCATCGCGATGGTCGACGCGCTGCGGCGGGGTTTCCGGTGGCTGCGTATGTGAGCGGTGTGGGACATGAGAACAACCGGTATCAGGGGCTCCTCCATACCTTCAAGAAACGTGTGGTGCGCCACAGTTGTTCAATCGGTGTCCCGAACGCCGGGCGTGTCGTTCTTTATTGACGCCGTAACGGACATTGCGGACGCGAGTGATCATGCCTGTGGTCATGGGTTTTCATTGTTACGCCCGAATTGCCCGCCACCTAGCACTGGTTGGGACAGGTGGCCAACCCCGCTTCTCATGTGCTTCTCGGGGATGTGGTGGAGGTCACGCAACGGTTACGAGTGCGGGTGCGTCCGGTGTGCGGAACGCGTCGAGCCGAGCTCGTGAATGTGTGCACGCGTCCACACCGTGCACCGTGGCTCCCTCTGATGTGTGAACGCGGTCCTCTATCAAGGCGCCGCGTCCAGCACCAATTTGCATGCAAGGGAAGTCTCTTGATATGGAGACTCACCTTTCGACCTGCGCCGACGAGTCAAACTGTCACGTCTGGTGATCACTCGGACGCTTCTCGTACGAAGATCGACACTCGTCCGACTTCATGATCCTTCGTCAGGTGGTGGAGATCACAAAGCTTGTGCAATACCCCGTGTCGCAGATCACAGAGCGGCAGGCATAAGATGCGAGGCAGTTGGGCTTGTGACCTGCTTCACATGTTCGCGATCTTCGCCGGGACTAGCGGGGCTCTCGGGACATGTGAGGCGGATGTGAGTCCGATGTGCCATCGCCAGCAGTCAGTGCCGACTGAGAGGAGCGAGGAGCGGTGAACGCGTATGCGCCCATCCTCGTACTGGGAGCCCTCGGGGCAGGCTTTGCGATCTTCTCCGTGGTCATGGCCACGCTGATCGGTCCGAAGCGGTACAACCGGGCCAAGCTCGAGGCCTACGAGTGCGGAATCGAGCCGACCCCCACGCCGGCCGGCGGCGGGCGCTTCCCCATCAAGTACTACCTGACGGCGATGCTCTTCATCGTCTTCGACATCGAGATCGTCTTCCTCTACCCCTGGGCCGTCACCTTCGACGCCCTGGGTGTTTTCGGGCTCGTGGAGATGCTGCTCTTCGTGCTCACCGTCTTCGTCGCGTACGCGTACGTATGGCGGCGCGGCGGCCTGGAATGGGACTGAGGGGCCTTTAGCCATGGGACTCGAAGAAAAGCTGCCGAGCGGTTTCCTGCTGACCACCGTCGAGCAGGCCGCGGGCTGGGTGCGCAAGTCGTCCGTCTTCCCCGCCACCTTCGGCCTCGCCTGCTGTGCCATCGAGATGATGACCACCGGCGCCGGCCGCTACGACCTGGCGCGCTTCGGCATGGAGGTCTTCCGCGGTTCGCCGCGGCAGGCGGACCTGATGATCGTCGCCGGCCGGGTCAGCCAGAAGATGGCGCCGGTGCTCCGGCAGGTCTACGACCAGATGCCGAACCCGAAGTGGGTGATCTCCATGGGGGTCTGCGCCTCCTCGGGCGGCATGTTCAACAACTACGCCATCGTCCAGGGCGTCGACCACATCGTGCCGGTCGACATCTACCTGCCCGGCTGCCCGCCACGGCCCGAGATGCTGATGGACGCCATCCTCAAGCTCCACCAGAAGATCCAGTCCTCCAAGCTCGGCGTGAACGCCGAGGAGGCGGCCCGTGAGGCGGAGGAAGCGGCGCTCAAGGCCCTGCCGACGATCGAGATGAAGGGGCTGCTGCGGTGAGCGACGCGAACGGCACCAACGGGGCGTCGAACGGGGTGAATCCCGAAAAGGACCTCGGCGCCTCCAACCTCCCCGGCCAGCGCGGCGAGGGCGGCGAGGAGATCCGCGTCCAGCGCGGCATGTTCGGCGCCAACAACGGCGGCGACACCTCCGGCTACGGCGGCCTGGTCCGCTCGGTCCGGCTCCCGGGCCCGACGAGCCGCCCCTACGGGGGATGGTTCGACGAGGTCGCCGACGAGCTGGAAGGCGCGCTGGAGGAGCAGGGCCTCCTCCCCGAGAACGCGATCGAGAAGACGGTCGTCGACCGCGACGAGCTCACCTTCCACATCGAACGCGAGCACCTGCTGCGCGTCGCCCGCACCCTGCGCGACGACCCCGCCCTGCGCTTCGAGCTGTGCACGGGCGTGAGCGGAGTCCACTACCCGCACGACAAGGGCCGCGAGCTGCACGCCGTCTACCACCTGCGCTCGATCACCCACAACCGGCTGATCCGCCTGGAAGTCAGCGCTCCGGACAGCGACCGGCACATCCCGTCGCTGGTCTCCGTGTATCCGACCAACGACTGGCACGAGCGCGAGACCTACGACTTCTTCGGCATCGTCTTCGACGGTCACCCGGCCCTGACGCGGATCATGATGCCGGACGACTGGCAGGGCCACCCGCAGCGCAAGGACTACCCCCTCGGCGGCATCCCCGTCGAGTACAAGGGCGCCCAGATCCCGGCTCCGGACCAGCGGAGGTCGTACTCGTGAGCACTTCCCACGCCTCCCCCAGGGAGACCACCGAAGGCACCGTATACACGGTCACCGGCGGCGACTGGGACGAGGTCGTCCAGTCCGCGGCCCGCGCAGACGACGAGCGCATCGTCGTCAACATGGGCCCCCAGCACCCCTCCACCCACGGCGTGCTGCGCCTCATCCTGGAGATCGACGGCGAGACGGTCACCGAGGCCCGCTGCGGCATCGGCTACCTCCACACCGGCATCGAGAAGAACACCGAGTTCCGCACGTGGACGCAGGGCACCACGTTCGTGACGCGGATGGACTACCTGACGTCCTTCTTCAACGAGACCGCCTACTGCCTCGCCGTCGAGAAGCTCCTCGGCATCGAGGACCAGATCCCCGACCGCGCCACCCTCATCCGGGTGCTCCTGATGGAGCTGAACCGGCTGTCCTCGCATCTGGTGTGCATCGCCACCGGCGGCATGGAACTCGGCGCCACCACGATCATGATCTACGGATTCCGTGATCGTGAAATGATTCTCGACATCTACGAGCTCATCACGGGCCTGAGGATGAACCACGCGTACATCCGCCCCGGCGGACTCGCGCAGGACCTGCCGCCCGGCGCGGTGGACCACATCCGCGAGTTCGTGAAGAAGATGAAGAAGAACCTCCCGGAGTACGACAAGCTCGCCACCGGGAACCCCATCTTCAAGGCCCGCATGCAGGACGTCGGCTATCTCGACCTGACCGGCTGCATGGCCCTCGGCGCCACCGGCCCGATCCTTCGCTCCGCCGGCCTGCCGCACGACCTGCGCAAGGCGCAGCCGTACTGCGGCTACGAGACGTTCGACTTCGACATCCCCACCGCCGACTCCTGCGACTCCTACGGCCGCTTCCTGATCCGGCTGGAGGAGATGCGCCAGTCCCTCAGGATCGTCGAGCAGTGCCTGGACCGGCTGCAGCCCGGCCCGGTCATGGTCGCCGACAAGAAGATCGCCTGGCCCGCCCAGCTCGCCCTGGGCCCGGACGGTCTGGGCAACTCCCTCGACCACATCAAGAAGATCATGGGCACCTCCATGGAGGCCCTGATCCACCACTTCAAGCTGGTCACCGAGGGCTTCCGCGTACCGCCGGGACAGGCGTACGCGGCCGTCGAGTCGCCCAAGGGCGAGCTCGGGGTGCACGCCGTTTCCGACGGAGGCACCCGCCCCTACCGGGTCCACTTCCGGGACCCGTCCTTCACCAACCTGCAGGCGATGGCGGCGATGTGCGAGGGCGGCCAGGTCGCCGACGTCATCGTCGCTGTCGCGTCCATCGACCCCGTGATGGGAGGCGTCGACCGGTGACCACCTCTTCTTCGGAGCGGGGCGTCAGCCTGGGCATGCCCGAGCTGCCCGCCCCCGCATACCCGGATGACGTCCGCACCCGGCTGGAGACGGACGCGCGGGAGATCATCGCCCGCTACCCGGACTCCCGCTCGGCCCTGCTGCCGTTGCTGCATCTCGTGCAGTCGGAGGAGGGCCACGTCACGCGCACCGGGATGCAGTTCTGCGCGGACGTGCTCCACCTGACCACGGCCGAGGTCACCGCGGTCGCCACCTTCTACACCATGTACCGGCGCCGGCCGAGCGGTGACTACCAGGTCGGCGTCTGCACCAACACGCTGTGCGCGGTGATGGGCGGCGACGCGATCTTCGAGTCCCTCCAGGAGCACCTGGGCGTCGGCAACGGCGGGACCACCGAGGACGGCAAGGTCACCCTGGAGCACATCGAGTGCAACGCGGCCTGCGACTTCGCGCCGGTCGTGATGGTCAACTGGGAGTTCTTCGACAACCAGACCCCGGCGAGCGCCACCCGCCTCGTCGACGACCTGCGCGCGGGACGACCGGTCGAGCCCACGCGCGGGGCGCCGCTGTGCACCTTCAAGGAGACCGCCCGGATCCTGGCCGGCTTCCCCGACGAGCGGCCCGGGGCCGTCGAGGCGAGCGGCGGAGCGGGACCCGCTTCGCTGGTGGGCCTTCGCCTGGCAAGGGGAGAGGCCGCACCCGCGCGCGTGGTCCATCCGCGAGACGGCGGACCGCACGACGAGCCGCACGACACAGCGGTGCACCACCCGTCACCGACGGAGCACTTGAGCTCGCACGACGCGCCGCAGGACACGTCGGCCTCCGACCCGGCCCACCCGGCAGGGCCTACCGCCGAGGAGGGGGAGTGATGACCTTGGCACCCGAGATCAAAGACACCAGCCCCGAGAAGCTGCTCGCACCCGTGCTGTCGGCCTTCTGGGACGAGGACAGGTCCTGGACGCTGGACGTCTACCGAAGGCACGAAGGGTACGAGGGACTCCGCAAGGCGCTCGCCATGTCGCCGGACGACCTGATCGCGTACGTCAAGGACTCCGGTCTGCGTGGTCGTGGCGGTGCGGGATTCCCCACTGGAATGAAATGGCAGTTCATTCCCCAGGGGGATGGAAAGCCGCACTATCTAGTTGTCAACGCCGACGAGTCGGAGCCCGGAACGTGCAAGGACATTCCGCTCCTCTTCGCGAACCCGCATAGCCTCATCGAGGGCATTGTCATCGCGTGTTATGCCATCAGGTCTTCGCATGCCTTCATCTATCTGCGCGGTGAAGTCGTCCCTGTGCTGCGGCGGTTGCACGAGGCCGTGCGTGAGGCCTACGCGGCGGGCTACCTCGGCGAGAACATCCTGGGCAGCGGACTCGACCTCCAGCTCACCGTGCACGCGGGCGCGGGCGCGTACATCTGCGGTGAGGAGACCGCACTGCTCGACTCGCTCGAAGGCCGCCGGGGTCAACCGCGGCTCCGTCCCCCTTTCCCTGCTGTCGCGGGCCTCTATGCGTGCCCGACTGTTGTGAATAACGTCGAGTCGATCGCGTCGGTTCCCGCCATCCTGCAAAAAGGAAAGGAATGGTTCAGGTCGATGGGCAGCGAGAAGTCCCCGGGCTTCACGCTCTACTCGCTCAGCGGCCACGTCGCCAGCCCCGGCCAGTACGAGGCCCCGCTCGGCATCACCCTTCGCCAACTCCTCGAGATGAGCGGCGGGATGAGGCCCGGCCACCGGCTGAAGTTCTGGACGCCCGGCGGCTCCTCGACGCCGATGTTCACCGAAGAGCATCTCGACGTCCCTCTTGACTACGAAGGAGTGGGCGCCGCGGGTTCCATGCTCGGCACGAAAGCTCTGCAGTGCTTCGACGAGACGACCTGCGTCGTGCGTGCCGTGACCCGCTGGACCGAGTTCTACGCCCACGAGTCCTGCGGCAAGTGCACACCGTGCCGTGAAGGGACGTACTGGCTCGTGCAGTTGCTGCGCGACATCGAGGCCGGCAAGGGCGTCATGTCCGACCTCGACAAGCTGAACGACATCGCCGACAACATCAACGGCAAGTCCTTCTGCGCCCTCGGCGACGGCGCCGCCTCGCCGATCTTCTCCTCGCTCAAGTACTTCCGCGAGGAGTACGAGCAGCACATCACGGGCCGTGGCTGCCCCTTCGACCCGGCCAAGTCGACGGCCTGGGCCGACCACCGCACGGAGGTGAACGCATGACCGTGACCACCAACGCTCCCTCGGGCGGGGGAGAGGCGGCGGTCCCGCCGGAAGATCTCGTGTCGCTGACGATCGACGGCGTGGAGATCAGCGTGCCCAAGGGCACCCTGGTCATCCGGGCCGCCGAGCAACTCGGCATCGAGATCCCCCGGTTCTGCGACCACCCTCTCCTCGACCCGGCCGGCGCCTGCCGCCAGTGCATCGTCGAGGTCGAGGGCCAGCGCAAGCCCATGGCGTCCTGCACCATCACCTGCACGGACGGGATGGTGGTGAAGACCCACCTCACCTCGCCGGTCGCCGAGAAGGCACAGCACGGTGTGATGGAGCTGCTCCTCATCAACCACCCGCTGGACTGCCCGGTCTGCGACAAGGGCGGCGAGTGCCCGCTGCAGAACCAGGCCATGTCGCACGGTCAGGCCGAGTCCCGCTTCGAGGGAAAGAAGCGGACCTACGAGAAGCCCGTGCCGATCTCCACGCAGGTGCTGCTCGACCGTGAGCGGTGCGTGCTGTGCGCCCGCTGCACCCGGTTCTCCAACCAGGTCGCGGGCGACCCGATGATCGAGCTGATCGAGCGGGGCGCGCTCCAGCAGGTCGGCACCGGTGAGGGCGACCCCTTCGAGTCCTACTTCTCCGGCAACACCATCCAGATCTGCCCGGTCGGCGCGCTGACCTCGGCGGCGTACCGATTCCGCTCCCGCCCCTTCGACCTGGTCTCCTCGCCGTCCGTGTGCGAGCACTGCTCCGGCGGTTGCGCCACGCGCACCGACCACCGGCGCGGCAAGGTCATGCGGCGGCTCGCGGCCGAGGACCCCGAGGTCAACGAGGAGTGGATCTGCGACAAGGGGCGCTTCGCGTTCCGGTACGCCCAGCAGCGGGACCGGCTCCAGCACCCGCTCGTGCGCAACGCCGAGGGCGACCTCGTGCCGGCGTCCTGGCCGGAGGCGTTGCAGATCGCCGCTCAGGGTCTGCTCGCTTCCCGGGGCCGGACCGGTGTCCTGACCGGCGGTCGGCTCACCATCGAGGACGCCTACGCCTACAGCAAGTTCGCGCGCGTGGCGCTCGACACCAACGACATCGACTTCCGCGCGCGCGTGCACAGCCCCGAGGAGGCCGACTTCCTGGCCGCCCGGGTCGCCGGACGCGGCCGGGACCTCGACGGCACGGGCGTCACGTACACCGCTCTGGAGAAGGCACCCGCCGTTCTGCTGGTCGGGTTCGAGGCCGAGGAGGAGGCGCCCGGCGTCTTCCTGCGGCTGCGCAAGGCCTGGCGCAAGCACGGGCAGAAGGTGTTCTCCCTCGCCACGCACGCCACGCGTGGCCTGGAGAAGGCCGGCGGCACGCTGCTGCCCGCAGCTCCCGGCACCGAGACCGAGTGGCTGGACGCGCTCGCGAGCGGGGTTGGTCTGGAGGATGGCGGCGCGAAGGCCTCCGAGGCGCTGCGTACCGAGGGCGCGGTGATCCTCGTGGGCGAGCGGCTGGCCGCCGTGGCGGGCGGGCTGACCGCCGCGGTACGGGCCGCTTCCGCGACCGGCGCCCAGTTGGTGTGGATCCCGCGCCGGGCGGGGGAGCGCGGTGCCGTCGAGGCGGGCGCGCTGCCCACGCTGCTGCCGGGCGGGCGTCCGGCCACCGACCCGCGCGCGCGGGACGAGGTCGCCGCGGCCTGGGGCCTTTCCGAACTCCCGCACCGCTACGGGCGCGACACCGGCCAGATCGTCGAGGCCGCCGCCGGCGGTGAGGTCCAGGCGCTGCTGGTCGCGGGCGTCGAGGTCGCCGACCTGCCCGACCCGGCACGCGCGCGTGAGGCGCTGCGAGAGGTCGGCTTCCTGGTGTCGCTGGAACTGCGGCCCAGCGAGGTCACCGAACTCGCGGACGTCGTCCTGCCGGTGGCCGCGGTCGCCGAGAAGGCCGGCACCTTCCTCAACTGGGAGGGCAGGGTGCGCTTCTTCGAGGCCGCGCTCAAGCCCGACCACATGACCCGGCGCCTCGCACCCACCGACGCGCGCGTGCTGCAGATGCTGGCCGACGCCATGGACGTACACCTGGGTCTGCCGGATCTGCGGACCGCGCGTGCGGAGCTGGACCGGCTCGGGGCCTGGGACGGGCCGCGCGCCACCGAACCCCTGGAGATCGCCGCCGCGTTGCCGCGGCCGGCCGCCGGTGAGGCCGTACTGGCCGGGCACCGGCTGCTGCTCGACCAGGGCGTTCTCCAGGAGGGCGACGAGGCGCTCGCCGGGACACGGCATGCGGCACACGCGCGCGTGTCGCCCGCAACTGCCGCCGAAGCCGGTGTGAAGGACGGCGACCTGCTCGCTGTGACCGCGAACACCGGAACGGTCGAACTGCCCCTCAGGATCACCGAGATGCCCGATCGCGTGGTCTGGCTCCCGCTGAACTCCCTGGGTGGTGGCGTCGCCTCCGACACCGGGGCGCTGCCCGGCGCACTCGTCCGCATCGGTCCGGCGACGCTCGCCGCCGAAGCCCCCAAGGAGGTGGAGGCATGAGCCCGTACCTCGCCGCTGAAGACCTCTCGATGTTCGGCACCGACCCCTGGTGGCTGGTCGTCGTCAAGGCGGTGTTCTGCTTCGCCTTCCTGATGGTGACCGTGCTGTTCTCCATCGTCTGGGAGCGCAAGGTCGTCGCCTGGATGCAGCTGCGCATCGGCCCCAACCGGCACGGACCCTGGGGCATGCTCCAGTCGCTGGCCGACGGCATCAAGCTGATGCTCAAGGAAGACCTCGTCGTCAAGCGCGCGGACAAGGTGGTGTACATCCTCGCGCCGATCGTCGCGGCCATCCCGGCCTTCATGGCGATCGCGGTGATCCCCTTCGGGCCGGCCGGCAACGAGATCTCGATCTTCGGGCACCGCACCGCGATGCAGCTCACCGACCTGCCGATCGCGATGCTCTACATCCTCGCGGTCGCCTCGGTCGGCATCTACGGCATCGTCCTCGCGGGCTGGAGCTCCGGATCCACCTATCCGCTCCTCGGCGGTCTGCGCTCCTGCGCGCAGATGATCTCGTACGAGATCGCCATGGGCGCCGCGTTCGCCTCGGTGTTCCTCTACTCGGGGTCGATGTCGACCTCGACGATCGTCGAGCAGCAGCACGACCGCTGGTACATCGTCCTGCTGCCGGTCTCCTTCGTGATCTACATCGTGACGATGGTGGGCGAGACCAACCGCGCCCCCTTCGACATGCCGGAGTCCGAGGGCGACCTGGTGGGCGGCTTCAACACCGAGTACTCGTCGATCAAGTTCGCGATGTTCATGCTCGCCGAGTACGTGAACATGGTGACGGTCTCGGCCGTGTCCGTGACGCTCTTCCTGGGTGGCTGGCGGGCTCCATGGCCGGTCAGCACCTTCTGGGAGGGCGCGAACCACGGCTGGTGGCCGATGCTCTGGTTCGTCGTCAAGGTGCAACTGCTGCTGTTCTTCTTCATCTGGCTGCGCGGCACCCTCCCGCGTGTCCGCTACGACCAGCTGATGAAGCTCGGCTGGAAGGTCCTCATTCCGGTCTCCCTGGTGTGGCTGATGCTCGTGGCCACCGTGCGGACCCTCAGGAACGAGAACTACGACTTCGCCGACATCGCCCTCTACATCGGCGGCGGCGTCCTCGCCCTGCTGTTGCTCTCCTTCGTCGTCGACATGTTCCGCGAGAAGGCGAGGGCGGCCGAGCGGCCCCTCGAGGAACCGGTCGGCTTCGACCCGATGGCGGGCGGGTTCCCCGTGCCTCCGCTGCCGGGGCAGGAGCTTCCGCCGGTGCCGCGGCGCAGTCCGCGCCGGGAGCGCGAGTTGATTGTCAGTGGTGGGCCGGATACTGCGAGTGACGGATCTTCGGATGGAAAGGAGGCGTCCGATGGCTGAGGAGCCCAAGGAGGCCGGGCAGACGAAGCCTGGCTTCCAGAACCCTGTGGCCGGCTTCGGCGTGACCTTCAAGGCCATGTTCAAGAAGCGGTTGACCGAGCAGTACCCGGAGCAGCAGAAGACCACTGCCCCCCGGTTCCACGGACGGCACCAGCTCAACCGCCATCCCGACGGCCTGGAGAAGTGCGTCGGCTGCGAACTGTGCGCCTGGGCCTGCCCCGCCGACGCCATCTATGTGGAGGGCGCCGACAACACCGACGAGGAGCGCTACTCGCCGGGCGAGCGGTACGGCCGCGTCTACCAGATCAACTACGCCCGCTGCATCCTGTGCGGCCTGTGCATCGAGGCGTGCCCCACGCGCGCGCTCACGATGACCAACGAGTTCGAGCTGGCCGACTCCAGCCGCGCCAACCTCATCTACACCAAGGAGCAGCTGCTCGCCGGCCTGGAAGAGGGCATGGTCGACAGCCCGCACTCCATCTTCCCGGGGACGGACGAGCAGGACTACTACCGGGGCCTGGTGACCGAGGCCGCGCCCGGCACGGTGCAGCAGGTCGCGCTCTCCAAGGGCGAGGTTCCGCAGGAGGCCGCGTCGACCTTCGGCGAGGACGAGCCGACGTCGGAGAAGGTGATCGGCCGATGAGCGCGCAACTCGCCGCCTACTCCACCTCCACCGGAGAGGCCTTCCAGTTCTGGGTCCTCGGCACCGTCGCCGTGATCGGAGCCCTGTGCACCGTCTTCATGAGGCGGGCCGTGCACAGCGCGCTCTGTCTCGCCGGAACCATGATCATCCTGGCGGTGTTCTACCTCGCCAACGGCGCCTACTTCCTCGGCGTCGTCCAGATCGTCGTCTACACCGGCGCGATCATGATGCTGTTCCTGTTCGTGGTGATGCTCGTCGGCGTCACCGCGGCGGACTCCCTGAAGGAGACCATCAAGGGCCAGCGCTGGCTGGCCCTGACCTGCGGGCTCGGCTTCGGCATCCTGCTGTTCGCGGGCATCGGCAACGCCTCCCTGACGGAGTTCAACGGCCTCGCCCAGGCGAACGCGAGTGGCAACGTGGAGGGCCTGGCGGCCCTCATCTTCACGAAGTACGTCTTCGCCTTCGAGCTCACCGGCGCCCTGCTGATCACGGCCGCCGTCGGCGCCATGGTGCTCACCCACCGTGAGCGCACCGAGCGGGCCAAGACCCAGCGCGAGCTGTCCGAGGAGCGCGTGCGCGAGGGCAAGCACCTGCCGCCGCTGCCGGCGCCCGGTGTGTACGCCCGGCACAACGCCGTGGACATCGCGGGCCTGCTGCCCGACGGCACCCCGTCCGACCTCACCGTCAGCAAGACGCTGCGGGAGCGCGGCCAGATCCGTGACGTGTCGCAGGAGGCGCTCAACGACCTGCGGGCCCTGGAGCAGCGCGCCGAGGAGCGCCTGGAGCGCACCGGGATCGAGCAGGCCAACCTCAAGCGGTCGGAGGAGGCGTCGAAGTGAACCCCGTCAACTACCTCTATCTCGCCGCCCTGTTGTTCACGATCGGCGCCACCGGGGTGCTGATCAGGCGCAACGCGATCGTCGTGTTCATGTGCGTCGAGCTGATGCTCAACGCCTGCAACCTCGCGTTCGTCGCCTTCTCCCGGATGCACGGCAACCTCGACGGCCAGATCATCGCCTTCTTCACGATGGTCGTCGCCGCCGCGGAGGTCGTGGTCGGGCTCGCGATCATCGTGTCGCTGTTCCGTTCCCGCCACTCGGCCTCGGTCGACGACGCCAGCCTGATGAAGCTGTAAGGGGTCGCTGAACCGTGACTAATGCTGAGAACCTGATTGCGCTGCTCGTCGCGGCGCCCCTGCTCGGAGCGGCGGTCCTGCTGTGCGGCGGCCGGAGACTGGACGCCGTCGGCCACTGGATCGGCACGGCCCTGGCCGCCGCGTCCTTCGTGTTCGGTGCGATCCTCTTCGTCGACCTGCTCGGCAAGGACGCCGAACACCGGACACTGACCCAGCACCTGTTCAGCTGGGTGCCGGTCGAGGGCTTCCAGGCGGACGTCGCCTTCCAGCTCGACCAGCTGTCGATGACGTTCGTCCTGCTGATCACCGGCGTCGGCTCGCTGATCCACCTGTACTCCGTCGGGTACATGGAGCACGACGAGCGGCGCCGCCGCTTCTTCGGCTATCTGAACCTGTTCCTCGCGGCGATGCTGCTGCTGGTCCTCGCCGACAACTACCTGCTGCTGTACGTCGGCTGGGAGGGTGTCGGTCTCGCCTCCTACCTGCTGATCGGCTTCTGGCAGCACAAGCCCAGCGCCGCCACCGCCGCGAAGAAGGCCTTCCTGGTCAACCGCGTCGGCGACGTGGGCCTGTCGATCGCGATCATGCTGATGTTCACGACCTTCGGGACCTTCGCCTTCGGCCCGGTGCTCGGCACCCACGAGGAGCCGGGACTCGTCGCAGACACCTCCGAGGCCACGCTCACCGGCATCGCCCTGATGCTGCTGCTCGCCGCCTGCGGCAAGTCCGCCCAGGTGCCGCTGCAGTCCTGGCTCGGGGACGCGATGGAGGGCCCGACGCCTGTCTCGGCCCTCATCCACGCCGCGACGATGGTGACCGCGGGCGTGTACCTGATCGTCCGCTCCGGGGCCATCTTCAACGCGGCGCCCGACGCGCAGCTCGTCGTCACCATCGTCGGCGCCGTCACGCTCCTGTTCGGTGCGATCGTCGGTTGCGCGAAGGACGACATCAAGAAGGCGCTGGCCGGCTCGACCATGTCGCAGATCGGCTACATGGTCCTGGCCGCGGGCCTCGGCCCCATCGGCTACGTCTTCGCGATCATGCACCTGGTGACGCACGGCTTCTTCAAGGCCGGGCTGTTCCTCGGCGCCGGTTCGGTCATGCACGGCATGAACGACGAGGTTGACATGCGCAAGTACGGCGGCCTCAGGAAGTACATGCCGGTCACCTTCGTCACCTTCGGACTCGGCTACCTCGCCATCATCGGCTTCCCCGGCCTGTCCGGCTTCTTCTCCAAGGACAAGATCATCGAGGCGGCCTTCGCCAAGGGCGGCACCGAGGGCTGGATCCTCGGCGGTTGCGCCCTGCTGGGCGCGGCCATCACGGCGTACTACATGACGCGCGTGATGCTGCTGACGTTCTTCGGAGAAGAACGCTGGCGTCACACCAAGACGGCCTCTCCGGCCGAGCCGAGTGTGGAGCCCGCCGCCGAGCACCGCGGCGAGCACGCGGAACCGCACCCGCACGAGTCGCCCAGGTCCATGACGATCCCGATGATCGCGCTGGCCTTCGGATCGGTGTTCGCGGGTGGCTTCTTCAGCATCGGCGACCGCTTCCTGCACTGGCTGGAACCCGTCACCGGCCACGACCACGGACACCCGCCGGTCAGTGCGCTGACGGTCACCCTCGCCACGATGGTGGTGCTGGTCGTCGGCGTGGCGATCGCCTGGGCCCAGTACGGCCGCCGCCCGGTCCCGGTGCTCGCCCCGCGCGGGTCGCTGCTCACCCGGGCCGCCCGGCGCGACCTGCTCCAGGACGACTTCAACCACGTGGTCCTGGTCCGCGGCGGCGAGCACCTCACGCGCTCCCTGGTGTACGTCGACCACACCCTGGTCGACGGCGTCGTCAACGGCACGGCGGCCTCGATGGGTGGCCTCTCCGGGCGGATGCGCAAGCTGCAGAACGGCTTCGCACGGTCGTACGCGGTCTCGATGTTCGGCGGTGCGGCGGTCCTCGTCGCCGCGACCCTGCTGATGAGGGCGGTCTGATTACCGATGTCCTTTCCTCTGCTGACAGTGACGGCGGCGCTCCCGGCCCTCGGGGCGATCGCCACGGCCGCTGTGCCGGCGGCACGGCGCACCGCCGCCAAGTGGCTGGCGCTGCTCGTCTCGCTCGCCACGCTCGTCCTCGCGATCGTCGTCCTGGTCCGCTTCGACCCGGGCGGCGACCGCTACCAGCTCACCGAATCCCATGCCTGGATCGCGGACTTCGGGGTCAGGTACGAGCTGGGTGTGGACGGCATCGGGGTGGCGCTCGTCGCGCTGACCGCGCTGCTGATCCCGTTCATCATCCTCGCGGGCTGGCACGACGCCGACCCGCTGGAGACGGGCAACACCCGCTGGCGGCCCACCCAGGGCTTCTTCGCGCTGATCCTGGCCGTCGAGGCGATGGTGATCATCTCCTTCGAGGCCACCGACGTCTTCCTCTTCTACATCTTCTTCGAAGCCATGCTGATCCCGATGTACTTCCTCATCGGCGGCTTCGGGGACCGTGCCCACCAGCACGGCGAGGAGGCGGCGTCGACGCAACGGTCGTACGCCGCGGTGAAGTTCCTCCTCTACAACCTGGTCGGCGGACTGATCATGCTGGCCGCGGTGATCGGCCTCTATGTGGTCGCCGGGAACTTCTCGCTCCAGGAGATCGCCGAGGCCCGCGCCAACGGCTCGCTGGACATGGCGACCAACACCGAACGCTGGCTGTTCCTCGGGTTCTTCTTCGCCTTCGCGGTGAAGGCGCCCCTGTGGCCGCTGCACACCTGGCTGCCCAACGCGATGGGGGAGGCCACCGCCCCGGTCGCCGTCCTCATCACCGCGGTCGTCGACAAGGTGGGCACCTTCGCGATGCTCCGCTTCTGCCTCCAGCTGTTCCCGGAGGCGTCGAAGTGGGCGACGCCCGTCATCCTCGTCCTGGCGTTGATCAGCATCATCTACGGGGCGCTGCTCGCCGTCGGCCAGCGGGACATCAAGCGGCTGGTGGCGTACGCGTCGATCTCGCACTTCGGCTTCATCATCATGGGCATCTTCGCGATGACCAGCCAGGGGCAGTCGGGCGCGACGCTCTACATGGTCAACCACGGGATCTCGACGGCCGCGTTGATGCTGGTGGCCGGCTTCCTGATCTCGCGGCGCGGCTCGCGGCTCATCGCCGACTACGGCGGAGTGCAGAAAGTCGCTCCGGTCCTCGCCGGCACCTTCCTGATCGGTAGTCTGGCGACCCTGTCGCTGCCCGGCCTCGCGCCCTTCGTGAGTGAATTCCTCGTCCTGGTCGGCACGTTCGAGCGCTACCCGGTGATCGGGATCATCGCCACCTTCGGCATCGTCCTGGCCGCGCTCTACACCCTCGTCCTCTATCAGAGGACGATGACGGGCCCGGTGAAACCCGAGGTCATGGCGATGCCCGACCTCAGGGTGCGGGAGCTCGTGGTGGTCGCCCCGCTGGTCGTACTGCTGATCTTCCTGGGCGTCTATCCGAAGCCCGTCACCGACATCGTGAATCCGGCGGTCAAGCAGACCATGTCCGACGTGGACAAGAAGGACCCCCAGCCCGAGGTGGAGGCGGCCAAGTGAGCGCAGTAGCCGTCCACAGCCTGTGGACAACCGCGGCGGAACCGATCGCGAAGATCGATACGCCGACGTTCGAATACGGACAACTGTCGCCCACCCTGATCGTCGTCGGCGCGGCGATCGTCGGGGTGCTGGTCGAGGCGTTCGTCCCGCGCAAGTCCCGCTACTACGCCCAGATGTTCGTGTCCGTCGTCGCGCTGGTCGCCGCCTTCGCCGCGGTCGTCGCGCTCGCCGCCGACGGATACGGCACGACCAAGGCGCGCATCGCGGCGATGGGCGCCATCGCGGTCGACGGGCCGGCCCTCTTCCTGCAGGGCACGATCCTGCTGGTGGCCCTGGTCGCCCTGTTCACCTTCGCCGAGCGGCGGCTCGACCCGGAGGCGCATGGCAACCGCGTCGACTCCTTCGCCGCGCAGGCCGCCTCCGTGCCGGGCAGCGACAGCGAAAAGGCCGCGGTGAAGGCCGGGTTCACCACCACCGAGGTGTTCCCGCTGCTGCTGTTCGCCGTCGCCGGCATGCTGATCTTCCCGTCGGCCAACGATCTGCTGACGCTCTTCGTGGCCCTGGAAGTCTTCTCCCTCCCGCTGTACCTGCTGTGCGCGCTGGCCCGCCGCAAGCGGCTCATGTCGCAGGAAGCCGCGGTCAAGTACTTCCTGCTCGGCGCGTTCGCCTCCGCGTTCACGCTGTTCGGCATCGCCCTGCTGTACGGCTACGCGGGCTCGATGTCGTACGCGACGATCGCCCAGGTCGTCGACGGCCAGGTCCAGACCGTCAACCCGGCGCTCGCGGACACCATGGGCAACGACGCACTGCTGCTCATCGGCGCCGCGATGCTGGTGATGGGCCTGCTGTTCAAGGTCGGCGCCGTGCCGTTCCACATGTGGACGCCGGACGTCTACCAGGGCGCGCCCACGCCGGTGACCGGGTTCATGGCCGCGGCGACCAAGGTGGCCGCCTTCGGCGCGCTGCTCCGGGTGCTGTACGTCATCCTGCCCGGCCTGCGCTGGGACTGGCGGCCGGTCATGTGGGGCGTCGCGGTCGTCACCATGCTCGGCGGTGCGATCGTCGCGATCACGCAGACCGACATCAAGCGGCTGCTGGCGTACTCGTCAATTGCGCACGCGGGCTTCATCCTCGCGGGTGTCATCGCGACCACGCCCGACGGTATCTCGTCCGTCCTCTTCTACCTGGCCGCGTACTCGTTCGTGACGATCGGCGCGTTCGCGGTGGTCACCCTGGTGCGGGACGCGGGCGGGGAGGCGACGCACCTGTCCAAGTGGGCCGGGCTCGGTCGGCGGTCACCACTGGTGGCGGCCGTGTTCGCGGTGTTCCTGCTGGCCTTCGCGGGCATCCCGCTGACCTCCGGGTTCGCCGGGAAGTTCGCTGTGTTCAAGGCGGCGGCGGAGGGCGGCGCTGCCCCGCTGGTCGTGGTCGGTGTGATCTCGTCCGCGATCGCGGCGTTCTTCTACATCCGCGTCATCGTGCTGATGTTCTTCAGCGAGCCGCGGCCGGAGGGACCGACCGTGGCTGTGCCGTCGCTGCTGACGACGACCGCGATCGGCGTCGGCGTGGCGGTCACGCTGGTGCTCGGTGTGGCGCCGCAGTACTTCCTGGACCTGGCCAACCAGGCGGGAGTCTTCGTGCGCTGATCTGCGGTGCTCGTGCCTGCTGCGGCCCCGGTTCCCTCGTGGGAGCCGGGGCCGCCTGTGGATAACTCCGATGGTGTCAGTCCTGACCCCTATCGTGGAGGCAGCGGTCGAGGGACGACGTACGGGGGACACGGCAATGGGTGGGACGGGCGGGATCAGCGAGATGCCAGGCACGATCGAGAGCGAGGCGCTGGCCACGCTGCACCGCGTCTTCGGGTACGGGGCCTTCCGCGGCGAGCAGGAAGCGGTCATCGAGCATGTGGTGGTCGGCGGCGACGCCGTGGTCCTCATGCCGACCGGCGGCGGCAAGTCGCTGTGCTACCAGATCCCGTCCCTGGTCAGACCCGGTACGGGCATTGTGGTCTCGCCGCTCATCGCGCTGATGCAGGACCAGGTGGACGCGCTGCGGGCGCTCGGGGTGAACGCCGGGTTCATGAACTCCACGCAGGACTTCGACCAGCGGCGGGTAGTGGAGGCCGAGTACCTGGCCGGCGAGCTGGACCTGCTGTATCTGGCACCGGAGCGGCTGCGCCTCGACTCGACGCTGGACCTGCTCTCGCGGGGCAAGATCGCGGTCTTCGCCATCGACGAGGCGCACTGCGTGTCCCAGTGGGGCCACGACTTCCGCCCCGACTATCTGTCCCTGTCGCTGCTCGGCGAGCGCTGGCCCGACGTCCCGCGGATCGCCCTCACGGCGACGGCCACGGACGCCACGCACAAGGAGATCACCCAGCGGCTGAACATGCCGACGGCCCGCCACTTCGTGGCGAGCTTCGACCGGCCCAACATCCAGTATCGGATCGTGCCCAAGGCCGACCCCAAGAAGCAGCTGCTGGGCTTCCTGCGCGAGGAGCACGCGGGCGACGCGGGCATCGTGTACTGCCTCTCGCGCAAGTCCGTGGAGGCGACGGCCGAGTTCCTGTCCCGCAACGGCATCGAGGCGGTGCCGTACCACGCGGGCCTGGACTCGGGCACGCGCGCCGCCCACCAGTCCCGCTTCCTGCGGGAGGACGGCCTGATCGTGGTCGCGACCATCGCCTTCGGCATGGGCATCGACAAGCCGGACGTCCGCTTCGTCGCCCACCTCGACCTGCCCAAGTCGGTCGAGGGCTACTACCAGGAGACGGGCCGCGCCGGCCGCGACGGACTGCCGTCCACGGCATGGATGGCGTACGGGCTCAACGACGTCATACAGCAGCGCAAGATGATCCAGTCGAGCGAGGGCGACGAGGCGTTCCGGCGCCGGGCCGCCGCCCACCTGGACTCGATGCTGGCGCTGTGCGAGACGGCCCAGTGCCGGCGTGGGCAGCTCCTCGCCTACTTCGGCCAGGACCCCGACCCGGTGGGCTGCGGCAACTGCGACACGTGTCTCACGCCGCCGGAGACCTGGGACGGCACGGTCGCGGCCCAGAAGGTGCTGTCGACGGTGGTGCGGCTGCAGCGGGAACGCGGACAGAAGTTCGGCGCGGTGCAGATCGTCGACATCCTGATGGGGAAGCGCACGGCCAAGGTCATCCAGTTCGACCACGACCAGCTGTCCGTGTTCGGCATCGGCGAGGAGCTCTCCGAGGGGGAATGGCGGGGCGTCGTACGGCAGTTGCTGGCGCAGGGGCTGCTCGCGGTCGAGGGGGACTACGGCACGTTGGTGCTGACCGAGGCGAGCGGGGCGGTGCTGCGGCGGGAGCGGGAGGTGCCGCTGCGCAAGGAGCCGAAGAAGGCGGTGACCTCGCGGTCGGCGGCGGGTTCGGGGTCTTCGGGCTCCGGGCGAGGCGAGCGCAAGGCCAAGGCGGCGGTGGCCGAGCTGCCCGAGGCGTTGGTGCCGGCGTTCGAGGCGTTGCGGGCGTGGCGGGCCGAGCAGGCTCGTGAGCAGGGCGTTCCGGCGTACGTCATCTTCCATGACGCGACGCTTCGGGAGATCGTCACGGTGTGGCCCACGTCTGTCGCACAGCTGGGCGGGGTCGGCGGGGTCGGCGAGAAGAAGCTGATCACCTATGGGGAGGGCGTGATCGGGGTGCTCGCCGGGTTGGGCGGGGCTCCCGGGGGTGCGGCGCCGGGTCTCGAGGGAGACGCGGGGCCGAGTGCGGACGCGGGGCCGGGTGCGGACGACTGGCCGGAGATGGATGCGGAGCCGGGGCCGGACGAGGACTGGATGCAGTAGGGGGCGTCGGCTGGTTCGGTGCCTGGTGCCTGGTGCCTGGTGCCCGGTGCCCGGTGCTATGGCTGGGCGGGGGTGGGTCGCGCAGCCCGGCGCTGACGGGGTGCCGCCTGCGCCCACGCTCCCCCACTCTCGGCTTCACTCGAGCGAGGGACCCCCATCGCCCCAGCGGCGCGACTGCCCGCAGCTTGGCCATGCTGGCTGCCTGCAGGACGGGCAGAGTGCGCGTTCGTCGTTACGACAGTGCCGTCAGGCCCGGGGCGAAGGCGATGAGTAGGGGGAGCAGGGGGGTCAGGGCTGCCACCGTCGTCGTGAGGGCTCGGTGGCGGGGGCCGAGGCGAGGCTGGGGTTCCAGGAGGCGGTCGACTCGTTCGCCGAGGAGGCGGTGGGTGGAGGCGCAGGAGAGGACGCCTCGGTGTTGGTTCAGCTCGATGAGGGCCAGGGCCGTGGTCAGGTGGCCGCAGCGGCGGGAGGCCGTGTCGTCGGCGGAGAGTTCGACCAGGCGGTGGGTCTGGTCGCAGAAGTGGGCGAAGAGCGGGATACGGGGGAAGCCGGTGGCAAGGGCGGTCGAGAGGTGGAGCAGCCAGTCGTGGCGGGCGCGGGCGTGGCCGCGTTCGTGGGTGAGGACCGCGTCCAGCTGGTGGTCGGTGAGGCGGTGCAGGGCGCCGGTCGTGACGATCAGCTGGGGCGGGTTGCCGGGCATCCACCAGGCGTCCGGATACTCGTCCTCCAGGACGAGGAGGGGGCCGCGCGCTGCGGGCAGGCCGGCCGGCAGGTCGGGGGCGCGTTCGCGCAGGTGGGCGCGGGCCTGGCCACGGCGGCGGCGGGCCTCGACGAGCTCGCGGGCGAGCATCGCGGTCGTCCAGGCGGCCCCGCAGGCCAGCAGCAGGGTGAGGGTGGCGGCCCAGGGCGGCGCGGCGGAGAGGTCGTACGCCGCGGTCACGGCCGGCGGCGCGGGAGCGAAGACATGGTGGCGGACGGTGTGGAAGACCGCCGCCGTGCTCAGCACGAGGGCCGCCAGACAGCACAGCAGGACAGTGGCGACCAGGCACTGCCACACCCACAGCGCGACCACGGGGTCCCGTTCGGGCCACGCGGCCCGGGTCAGCGCACGGGGAACCGGCACGGCGGCCGCCAGGGCGACGGCGCTCAGCAGGAGCAGGCAGACAGTCATTGCCACGGGCTCCGGATCCTGGTCGGAAGAAACGGCTGCTTTGGGCGCACAGTGCGCGAAGGGCAAGCACCGCACGGGATGTTCGGGCGGCGAGGGTGTCGTCCTCACACGCCATGCCGCCCGTCGCCAGTATGACGGCGGCGGGCGGCGTACGGCAGGTGTCGGGAGTGGTTCAGTGGGGTGCGGGGTGGGATCCGGGACGGGATGCGGACGGCACCACCCGGCCGGTGACCTCCCCCAGGCCCACCCTGACGCCGTCCGGACCGGGGGCCCAGGCCGACAGAGTCACCACGTCGCCGTCCTCGAGGAACGTCCGTTTGCCGTCGGGGAGTTCGAGGGCGTCGCGGCCGTTCCAGGTCAGTTCCAGCAGCGATCCCCGTTCGCGCTCGGAAGGGCCGCTCACCGTCCCGGAGCCGTACAGGTCGCCGGTGCGCAGGGAGGCGCCGTTGACGGTCATGTGGGCCAGCTGCTGGGCGGCCGTCCAGTACATGGTGGAGAAAGGGGGCTCGGAGACGACGTGGCCGTTGACGGCGACCGAGATGCGCAGGTCGTAGCCGCCGGGTTCGTCGTCGGTGTCGTCCAGGTACGGCAGCAGCGGGTGCGTCCGCTCCGGGGGCGTCACCAGCGCCGACTCCAGGGCGTCCAGCGGGGTGATCCACGCCGACACGGAGGTGGCGAAGGACTTGCCGAGGAACGGGCCGAGCGGGACGTACTCCCAGGCCTGGATGTCGCGGGCGGACCAGTCGTTCAACAGGCACAGCCCGAAGACGTGCTCGCGGAAGTCGGCGAGTGCGACCTGCTCGCCCATCCGGGAGGGCGCCCCGACCACGAAGCCGACCTCGGCCTCGATGTCCAGGCGGACCGAGGGCCCGAAGACGGGCGCCGGGTCGGAAGCGGCCTTTCGCTGCCCCGACGGGCGTACGACGTCCGTGCCGGACACCACCACCGTGCCGGAGCGGCCGTGGTAACCGATCGGCAGGTGCTTCCAGTTGGGGGTCAGGGAGTCGGCGGCGTCCGGGCGGAACATCCGGCCGACGTTCCGGGCGTGGTTCTCGGAGGCGTAGAAGTCGACGTAGTCCGCCACCTCGAAGGGGAGGTGCAGGGTCACGGCGGACAGGGGGTGGAACAGCGGCTCGATGATCTCGCGGTGCGACGGCACCGTCACCCATCCCGTCAGCGCGCGTCGTACGTCCGACCAGGCGGTGCGGCCCGCGGCGAGCAGCGGGTTCAGGGAGGGGCGCGCGAGAAGGGAGACGTACGGGGAGCCGAGGGCCGCGGCCGCCGCGCCCGCGTCCAGGACGTGGTCGCCGAGGCGGACACCCACCCGGCGATCGTCGGATCCGGGGAGCGAGAACACGCCGTACGGGAGGTTGTGTGGGCCGAAGGGGTCGCCCTCGGGGACATCGAAGGGGGGCATGGGTGCTGCCTCACTCTCGTGCGTACCGTGCGTTCGATGTGGTCGCGCCACACGCTGTCGGGCCACACGTTACGGCTGAGTTGCCTGTTCTGGGCAGGCCGCACCGTTCCTACAGACTGAGCGGGAGTGAGTCCTGCTGCCAGCACTCTTGCTCAGCCGGGTGCGCCGAACGGTGTTGGGCACCCTGGTCGCCCGCTTTCGCTCCACCACCGGGCGGCGCGCATCCGGTGCGCGGTCCGGGAATGTGGCGGCGGGTTTCCTCACGCCGTCGGATCTCCGGTCGGGCCTGGACGGTCCGATGCCCACCACGATCGCTCTGGTCGGGGTGGGGCGGTGCCGTCCGTCGCCGGATCGGGTGTCCGAGGGCGCGTCGCCCGACCGCGATGCTTGCCGCATCGTGCCGGGAAATCTTGCGTCGTGGGGTGGTCAGTGGTTTCTGCCAGTGCTGGGCACCCCACCGGCTGGTGTAGGCCGGGTCCACCGCGACGACGGCGATGTCCTGTTCGGCAGCCATCGACACCAGCCGGGCCCTGAGCTTCTCGGTGGGGAAACGGGACAGCAGGCGCCTGAACCGCTTGTTGCGGCCGTGCTGCTCTCGGCCCTCCTCCGCCGCGAAGTCGAGGTTCTCGATGGCGATCGCGGCGGCCCCGCAGCGGCGGGCGAAGTGCAGCAGCCGGGTCAGCGCGTGCCGGAGCTGCGCGTCCCGGTGCTCCGTCGTGCCGCTCAGGTCGTAGAAGTAGCGCTGAGGCTCGCCGACCGGGTTGCCGTGCACATCCAACTGCCAGGCGGCGAGGTGGTCGTCGTTCATGTCCACCCCCACCACCCCCCGGGCCAAGGCCGCCTGCAGCGGCAGCACGGGAGTAGCGGCGCGCTGCCAGGAGGCGGTGATGTACCAGCTGCCGCGCGGTGTCGTGGTGGATGCGGTAGGCCACCGCCCGGTTCGCGGTGATCCGGTCACGCCACTCCTGCCCGCGGTGCTGGAACGCCACCGTCGCGTCGAGGACGTACCGGCCGTGCGATGCGTTGGCCAGGCGGGTTAGCGGCGCCGGGAGCTTGACCGAGAGCCGGCCGGTGTTGGTGACGCGGATGGTCTCGTTGCCGAACCGTTTGCCGGATTCCCCGTCGGCGGCCAGGAACATCCGCTCCGCCCGCCACCGCTCCCGCCAGGCCTGCTCGCTCAGTCCGGCCGCCTCAAGGTGGTGGCGGGTGTTCGCGAGGCGTTTGCCGCCGCGCACCACCCGCACCCGGCCCGCCGCCCAGTCCGCCTCCACGACCGCCAGCCGGTCCTTCAAGGCACGCAGGCGGCGGGACTTGGCATACCACTCGCCTCGCGAGCCATACCCCCGCGCCAGCCCCTCCCGCTTGTCGGCCTTCGCGCCCAGCGGCCGAGCCAGCCGCGCCTCGATCAACGCGATCTGCCCGCGCAACCACGCCAGGTGGGCGGCCTGGCCACGCCTCGCCAGCGCCCACTGATCGTGCGTGGCCTTGGTGATACTGCCCGCCCACCGCGCCGACGACCTCCCCGTCAGTTCCCGCTTGCGCACCGCCCACGAGGCCGCATCATGCGCCGACCCCTGCCGGGAGCGCTCCGCGAGATCCCCAGCGGCCAGCGACCCCAGGAACATCCCCACCTCGGCGAGCACCGCCGCGTCCGCATCCGACACCCGCAGCCGGTCCCGGATCGCTACCCCGGCCGGGCCGGGCACCACGAACGATGCCGCCAACTTCCGTAGTGCGCTCACCCGTTCACCCCCGCTCGGCCGAAGATCCCGTCACGGCAGTCAACGAGCAGTCGCCTCAAAGGTCACTCATTCGACCCAAGAACTCCCGTTCGCCTCCCAAGATCGAAGATCCACAGCACACCCCAGGCCGGGGGAGCCCCCTGACACACAGCGGAACAACCGCATGCAACACGGGCACTCACTCACGCTCATCAGAAGGCACTCACGCTCAGTAAACCGGCAGCAGTTCCCGACCCCTTGCGCAGGTCACGTCTCCTCAGCCGCCCGTTGCCAGGTCAGGAAGTCCGCGGTCAACTCCGGCGGGTTCGCCGCCTCGGTGGCCTCGATCTCCCAGCCGGGGCAGTCCATGTCGAAGACCACGACGGGCAGGCGGCGGCCGAAGAGCTTCTCGATACGACCGTCCGCGTGGAGATGCCGGACGAGGTCGATGCAGGCGTCGGCGAAGTGGAGGTTGAGCAGGTCGCGTTGGGCGTCGATCTCGTCGTCGTCTCCTATGAGCGGTAGATCCTCCTCCTCACCCTCGTACCAGAGCCCGAGCCGCTTGATCTCGTCGACGTACAGCTCGGCACCCGTCGGGTCCTGAGGGATGTTGCCCAGCATCTCGAAGCCGTCGAGGAGCCAGCAGGCGTAGTTCCAGCGGGCCTCGCCCGGGTCCTCCGGGCGTTTCTCCAGCTCGTACTGGCTCTCGGTGTTGTAGCCGATGGCCACGTACGGGCGGCGGTCGTCGTAGTCGATGCGCCAGATGCCGAAGGAGAGGGCGTAGGTCTCGGGCCGCAGGGCCTCGGGGAAGCGGTCCAGGATGCCGACGGCGGCCTCCCGCAGATGCGTCTGGAAAACGCTCGGCGATTCCTCCGGCCTGCCTGTCACAACCGCTGCCTCCGACCCGTCAGTGCAGTGAGAACGAGAACGAGAACGAGAACACTGACACAGGAGGCACACCATGCAGGCTCGGATGACGAACCCGGCGTACGTCCTTCCCGGCGCCATGAAGGGCATCGGCACCATGTTCCAGGCGATCGGCGAGTCCGGACTGTCGCAGGAGGTGGCGGAGATCGTCGGGCTGCGCGCCAGCCAGATCAACGGCTGCGGCGCCTGCGTCCACGGCCACGTGCACAACCTGCGCAAGGCCGGCACGAGCGAGGAGCGCATCGCGTCCGTCGCCGCCTGGCGCGAGGCGCCCTACTTCTCCGACGCCGAGCGGGCGGCGCTCCAGCTGACCGAGTCGGTCACCCGCCTCGCCGACCGCTCCCACGAGTCGGTGCCGGACGCGCTGTGGGACGAGGTCGCCGACCACTTCGACGAGAAGGAACTGTCGGCGATCATCCTCACCATCGCCCTCACCAACCTGTTCAACCGCATCAACACCACCATCAAGGAGCCGGCCGGCACGACCTGGGGATGACCGGCGAGCGCCGGTCCGGGCTGCGGCCCGGACCGACGTCACGAGGTGCAGACGTCCTTCAGTTCGTCGGCCGCCGCGTCGATCTTGCTCGTGTCCGGGTTCGTGTCGCCGTCGAGGATGGCCTTGTTGTAGTCCTCGATCGCCTGGTTCAGGTCGTCGGCGGCCTTGTCGACCTTGTTGTCGTCCGTGTCGTCGTTGATCTTGTCGAGGTTCTTCTCGATCGTGTCGATCGACTCGTCCGTGCGCGAGGGATCCTTCGCCGCGTCCCAGCCGGCCTCGTGGATCTCCTTGAGGCTGTCGGAGATCGTGTCGGCGTTGGACAGGCAGCCCAGCGAGTTGTCGAAGTCGTCGGGGTCGCAGGCGGTGGCGAGCCCGACGGTCAGGACGACTCCGGCCACGGCGGTGGCGAGGGTGGTGATACGGCGGCGGCGCGGACGGTTCGCGGACATGGGGCTGGTCCTTTCGTAGAGGATCTCTGCCCCTTACGATCCCGTCGCCCGCCCGCCGCCACGAGGGAACGGCCACCCGTATCCGTGGTGTAGTCCGCTACACCGGTCCCCGCCGGTCTCCGCCGTTCCCCGCCACACCTGACAGGCCCTGCGGCCCGCCCGCCCTACGACCGGTAGCGCCCCAGGGTCCTCAGCCCCGGCAGTGCCCGGTCCTCGAAGTCGAACAGCGCGAGGTTCTCCCACGCGTTGCCGGAGGTCGGGTCCTCGGGGTTCCAGCCGCTGCCGGCGCGGTAGGTCCACACGCCTTCCCAGTAGCAGTAGCCGAGGCCCTGTCCGCCGGGTACTGCGGCCGCGAGGTCGGCCACCGCGCGCAGCCAGGCCGCCTGGCCCTCGGGCGTGGCGGGGTAGCCGGGTGTGAGCTGCGAGGGGTCGTTCATGATGTCGTTGACGTCGTCCTCGCTCTCCAGCGTGAACGGGTACGCCGTCTCGGCGATCACGCACGGCTTGCCGTAACGGGCCGTGATGTCGGCCATGTTGGCGGCGGCCTGCTCCACCGACCCGTGCCAGAAGGGGTAGTAGGAGAGCCCGATGATGTCGAAGTCGACGCCGTAGGAGACCGCGTTGTCGAACCACCACCGGTACAGCCCGTTGTCGCCGCCGTTGGCCAGGTGGAGGATCGTGCGGATGCGCGGCTGGGTGTCGCGGGCGGCGCTGAGGCCGGCCTTGAGGAAGGCGGCGAGGTTGTCCCAGTGCTCCCAGTTGCCGTCGGGCCAGAGCATGCCGCCGTTCAGCTCGTTGCCGATCTGCACCAGCTCGGCCGGCGTGCCCTGCCGACGCAGTGCGCCAAGGACGTCGGCGGTGTGGTCGTAGACGGCCCTGCTCAGGCCCGCCACGTCCAGGTCGGCCCACGCGGCCGGCTTGGTCTGGTGCGCCGGGTCCGCCCAGGTGTCGGAGTAGTGGAAGTCGACCCAGATGCCGATGCCGGCCCGCTTCAGGCGCCGGGCCAGCGGGAGGACGCGGGCCTTGTTGTTGTAGCCGTCGGCCGGGTTGACCCACACCTTGAGGCGGGCGTGGGTGACGCCCGAGTCGGCGAGGATCCGCACGGGGTCCTGGCGGCGGCCGTCGGCCGTGCGGAACACGGCGCCGTGGTCCTCGTTCTTCGGCAGCGAGGAGATGTCGACGCCGCGGATCTCCAGGCGGCGACGATCCCCGGCCGTCGAGGCGACGGCGGGCGCCGCGCCCAGCACGGGAATCGCCAGTGCGGCGGCTCCGGCGGCGGTCAGAACACTGCGTCTGCGCATGTCAGGGTCCCTTCACAGTGAAAGTCACAGCGGAAGAAGAAAAGCCACAAAGAGAAAAGCCACAAAGAGAAAAGCCACAAAAAGAAGAGCCACTGAAGAACGAGCAAACTCAGCGAGGCTCGCGAAACACCTCGACGGCTCCGGCCGGCACCGCCGCCCGGCTCCCGTCCGCCAGCACCACCTTCACGTCGGCACCGCTGTGGTTGATGGCGAACCGGAACGAGCCCGACTCGCCCTCCCGTACGACGAGTTCGACGTCCCGGGGCAGATCGACGGGCGTGATGCCCGCGTCCGCGAGGGCGAGGTCCACCACCGCCGCCAGATCGTCCCCGGTCAGCCGGGTGGCCAGATACCAGGCGGCCCCGTCGCCGAGCGCGCGCCGGGTGAGCGCCGGCCGTCCCGCCGTACGCCCGTCGGCGAAGACGGCCACGGTCTCGCAGCCGTCGCCGGGGACGACGTACTCGGACCACACATCGGCCTCGAACACCTCCCCGGCCGTTGTCCGTACGGCGATCCGCTCGCCCGGCAGCAACGGGTCGAACTCCTCGACGGTCAGCCCGAGTACGTCCCGCAGCGCCCCCGGATACGCCCCGGGGTGCACGGCGTCGTGTTCGTCGACGATGCCGGAGAAGTAGGAGACCAGGAGGGTGCCGCCGCGCGCGACGTACCGCTCCAGGTCGGCGGCGACCGAGGCGGGTGCCGAGTACAGCTGGGGGACGACGAGCAGCGGGTACCGCGAGGGATCGACCTCGCCCAACCCGGCCGGCGCGAAGAAGTCCACGGTCAGATGCCGGTCGTACAGGGCCTCGTAGAACGCGTCCAGCCGCTCCCTGGCGTCCAGGGCCTCGCTCGGCCGCCACTCCAGTCCCTGTGCCCACCAGGAGTCCCAGGACCAGACCATGGCCACGTCGGCGCGGGTGCGGGTACCACGGAGATCCGCCAGGTCCGCGATCCGGCGGCCCAGATCAGTGACCTCCCGCCACACACGCGTCCCCGTCCCGCCGTGCGGCAGCATCGACGAGTGGAACTTCTCCGCGCCGCTGCGGGACTGCCGCCACTGGAAGAACAGCGCGCCCTCGGAGCCCCGGGCGACGTGCCCGAGGGAGTTGCGGGCCATCTGGCCCGGCTCCTTGGCGGGGTTGTGCGCTTGCCAGTTGACGCCCGAGGGGGAGTGTTCGAGCAGCAGCCAGGGGCCGCCGCCCGCGACCGAGCGGGTGAGGTCGGCGGCGAGGGCGAGATTGACGTGGGTGCGTCGGCCGTCGGTGATCAGGTAGTGGTCGTTGGTGACGAGGTCGACCTCGCCAGCCCAGGCCCAGTAGTCGATGGAGGCGCACTGGCTGGGCGCGACCATGAAGTTGGTGGTCACGGGCACGCCGGGGGACAGTCGGTGCAGGATGTCCCGCTCGGCGACGAAGTTGGCACGGGCCTGGCCGTCCGCGAACCGCTGGAAGTCCAGTTGCTGGGCCGGGTTGCCCACCGTCGGCGTGGCCCGGGGCACCCCGATCTCCTCCCAGTCGCCGTAGAGCTGGCCCCAGAAGGCGGTGCCCCAGGCCTGGTTGAGGGCGCCGAGCGTGCCGTACCGGTCCTGGAGCCAGGCCCGGAAGGCGTCGGCGCAGGTGTCGCAGAAGCAGCTGAGCACGGGTGCGCCGTACTCGTTGTGGACGTGCCACATCGCTACGGCCGGATGACGGCCGTAGCGCTCGCCGATCCGTGAGGTGATCGAAGCGGCAGCCGCCCGGTAGTCCGGGTTGGAGTGGCAGATCGCCCCGCGTGATCCGAACGCCAGCCGCACGCCCTCCCGGGTCACGGGCAGCGCCTCCGGATGGGCGCGATAGAACCAGGCGGGCGGTACGACGGTCGGCGTCGCCAGGTCCACACATATCCCGGCCTCGTCGAGCATGCCGATGATGTGGTCGAGCCACTCGAAGTCGTACTCGCCGGGCCGGGGCTCGATCCTCGACCACGCGAAGATGCCGAGCGAGACCATGGTGACACCGGCCTCGCGCATCAGCCGTACGTCCTCCTCCCACACCTCCTGCGGCCACTGCTCGGGGTTGTAGTCGCCCCCGAAGGCGAGTGGCAGGCGGTCGTGCGGGGCGGCGGAGGGCATGCGGTGGCTCCCAGGTTCGAGGACAGGTTCGAGGACGGGATCGAGGACGGGATCGAGGACGGGATCGAGGACGGGACCGGCAGAGGTGACGCCAGGTTTCTGTGATCGTGCACAGTACCGATGACGGCTGGCATCTGCGAGCAACAAGTAGGTAACCCCAGGCACTCGCCATTGACAAGGGGCGGAAACAATTCTCTACTGTGCACGATCACAGAGCCGCGCGGCCCTCGCGCACAGCCCCTCGCTCACGTCCGCAGAACCTCCCCCCACGGCGGTTGCCGCGTACGCGGGACGTTGACGAGGTGGGCTCGTCCAAGTCAGGGGAGATGAAGATGTCGATCAACCGCCGCCAGATCAGCAGGCGCAGCATTCTCGCCGGGGCCGCCGCCCTCGGCCTCACCAGCACCCTCGCCGCCTGCGGCGGTTCCGACGACGAAGACTCCGGCGAGAGCAGCGGGCCGGTCAAGCTGACCTACTGGTCGTGGGCGCCGAACATGGAGAAGGTCGCCGCGATCTGGAACAAGAAGAACCCGGACATCACGGTCACCGTGTCGAAGCAGGGCAGCGGCGCCGAGATCCTCACCAAGGTGATCACGGCGAAGAAGGCCGGCAACGCGCCCGACCTGATCCAGGCCGAGTACCAGTCGCTGCCGACCCTGGTCTCCAACGACGTCCTCGCCGACATCTCGAAGTACGTCGGTGACGCCAAGGGCGACTTCGCCTCGGGCCTGTGGGACATGGTCACCCTCGGCACCGACGCGGTCTACGGCGTCCCGCAGGACTCCGGGCCGCTGATGTTCTACTACCGCGAGGACCTCTTCAAGGAGCACGGCCTGTCCGTGCCGAAGACCTGGACCGAGTTCGCCGAGACCGCGCGCGCCGCCAAGAAGGCCCTCCCGGACGCCTACCTGACCACCTTCTCCTCCAACGACCCGGGTCTGTTCGCGGGCCTCACCCAGCAGGCCGGCGCCAAGTGGTGGACGGTCGACGGCGGCGGCAAGTGGACGGTCGGCATCGACGACGCGGCCAGCCAGAAGGTCGCCGAGTTCTGGGGCGGCCTGGTCCAGGAGGGCGTCATCGACAACCAGCCGATGTACACCCCGGCCTGGAACAACGCCCTGAACAAGGGCACCCACATCGCCTGGGTCTCCGCCGTGTGGGCGCCCGGTGTGCTGGTGTCCTCGGCTCCCGAGACCGAGGGCAAGTGGCGGATGGCCCCGCTGCCGCAGTGGAAGGCCGGCGACAACGTCACCGGCAGCTGGGGCGGTTCCTCCACCGGTGTCTCCACCGACTCCAAGAACGCCGAGGCCGCGGCGAAGTTCGCGCACTGGATCAACACGGACCCGGAGGCGCTGGCCGCCCTGGTCAAGGAGGTCGGCATCTACCCGGCCGCCACGAGTGGCCAGTCCGGTGACGTCCTCACCACGCCCGCGTTCTTCCCGAACCAGAAGGACTTCTACACCACGGCCGCGGAGATCGCCGCCACCACGGCCACCGCCGCCTGGGGCCCGAACGTGCAGACCGCCTACACCGCCTTCAACGACGGCTTCGGCAAGGCCACCAAGGCGAAGAAGGAGGCCCAGTTCACCTCTGCGCTCAGCACCATGCAGTCGAAGACCTTCGACGACATGAAGAAGCAGGGCTTCGAGGTGACCGAGGCATGACCAGCGCTCCGCTCAAGGGCTCCGACCGCATCACGGTCGGGCCCTTGGCGGACGGCACCGGCACCGCCACGTCCGTCCGCCCCAGCCGCCCCCGCCGCCGTGGCCGCAGCGCACCGTACTGGTTCCTGACGCCGACCCTGGTCCTGTTCGCCGCCTTCACCGTCGTCCCCATCGGGTACGCGATCTGGCTCAGCCTCCACAAGGTCCGGGTCAAGGGCATCGGACTCGGCAAGGGCGCCCGCGAGCAGGTCTGGAACGGCTTCGGCAACTACGCCGACGTGCTCCAGGACTCCGAGTTCGGCCACAGCGTGCTGCGCGCCTTCGGCTACGGCCTGATCGTCATCCCGACCATGCTCGGCCTCGCGCTGCTGTTCGCGCTGATGCTGGACACCCCGAAGGTGCGCAGCGCGTCCTTCGCACGGCTGATGATCTTCCTGCCGTACGCGGTGCCCGGCATCATCGCCGCCCTCATGTGGGGCTTCCTCTACCTGCCGGCCGTCAGTCCCTTCTACTACCTGCTGGACAAGTTCGGCCTCCCGCAGCCGGACCTGTTCGACGGCGGCAATCTCTACCTGTCCTTCGCGAACATCGCGGTGTGGGGCGGCACCGGCTTCAACATGATCGTCATCTACACCGCGCTCAGGGCGATCCCGCCGGACATCTACGAGGCCGCGCGCATCGACGGCGCGTCCGACCTCAAGATCGCGCTCAGGATCAAGATCCCGATCGTCATGCCCTCCCTGGTGCTGACCTTCTTCTTCTCGGTGATCGCCACCCTCCAGGTCTTCACCGAGCCGATGACGCTCAAGCCGCTGACCAACGGCCTCTCCACCACCTGGAGTCCGCTGATGGCCATCTACGACAGCGCGTTCCTGAAGTCCGACATCTACGGCGCGTCCGCCACCGCGGTGGTCCTGGCCCTGGCCACCTACCTCATCTCCTTCACCCTGCTGCGCGTCTCCGACCGCTACACCCGGGAGGACCGGGCATGACCACCCTCACCCTCACCGCCGACACCACCGGCAAACCCCCTGTCAAAAGCCGCGCGCGGCGCACGGCCTGGGTCCCCACCCTCGTGCTGATCCTGGGCGCGCTGTACTGCCTGGTCCCCATCGCCTGGGTGGTGATGGCGGCGACCAAGGACCGGTCGGAGCTGTTCTCCACCTTCACCTTCGCGCCCGGCACCGGCTTCTTCGACAACCTGAGCGAGCTGACCGCCTACCGGGACGGCATCTACTGGACGTGGATGGGCAACTCCGCCCTCTACGCGGGCTTCGGAGCCCTGCTGTCCGCCGCGGTCTCCGCAGGCGGCGGCTACGCGCTGGGCCGGTTCGCCTTCCGGGGGCGGGAGTTCATCTTCAAGCTGATCCTGGCCGGCGTCCTGGTGCCCAGCATCGTGCTGACCGTCCCGCAGTACCTGCTGCTGTCGAAGATGGGCATGGCCGACTCGTACTGGTCGATGCTGCTCCCGTCCATCCTCTCCCCGTACGGCGTCTACCTGGTCCGCATCTACGCGGCCGCCGCGGTGCCCGCCGAACTCCTCGAGGCCGCCCGCATGGACGGCGCGAGCGAGTGGCGGATCTTCTCGCGGATCGCCGTACCGATGATGATGCCGGGCCTGATCACGGTGTTCCTCTTCCAGTTCGTCGCCATCTGGAACAACTTCCTGCTGCCGTACGTGATGCTGGCCGACGACACCAAGTTCCCGCTCACCCTCGGGCTCTACACGCTGCTCGCGCAGGGCGCCTCGCAGCCCGCTCTCTACACCCTGGTCATCACCGGATGTCTGCTGGCGATCATTCCGCTGATCGCGCTCTTCCTGGTGATCCAGCGGTTCTGGTCCCTGGACCTGCTGAGCGGCTCGGTCAAGGCCTGAGGCATCCGCCGACCCGGCCGCCCCCGCCGACCCCACCGTCACGAACGAGGAACATGACCACCAGCGCCAACGGACGCCGCCGACCGCCCACCATCCACGACGTGGCGCGGGAGGCCGGCGTGTCACGGGGCACCGTCTCCCGCTTCCTGAACGGCGGCCACTACGTCTCCCCGGCCGCCCGCCGGGCCGTGGAGGCCGCCATCAGGAAGACCGGGTACGTGGTCAACCGGCATGCTCGCAGCCTGAGCACCGGACGCTCGGACTCGGTGGCCTTCCTGCTGACCGAGCCGCAGGAGAAGTTCTTCGAGGACCCCAACTTCAACGTGCTGCTGCGGGGTTGCACCGAGCGCCTCGCCCAGCACGACATCCCGCTGCTGCTCATGCTGGCGGCGAGCGACGACGACCGGCGCCGGCTGACCCGGTACATCACCTCGGGCCACGTCGACGGCGTGCTGCTGGTCTCCAGCCACAGCGGAGACCCGGTCGCCGCCGAACTGCGCGACGCCGGCATCCCGTTGGTGGCCTGCGGCAAGCCGCTCGGGCTGGGCTCCAAGGTCAGCTACGTGGCGGCCGCCGACCGCGACGGCGCCCAGGAGATGGTCCGCCACCTCCTCGCCGGCGGCCGCCGCCGCATCGGCATGATCACCGGCCCGCTGGACACCCCGGGCGGCACCGACCGCCTGGCCGGCTACCGCGACGTGCTCGCCGAGGCGGGACTGCCCTACGACCCGGCGCTGGTGGTGGAGGGCGACTACCGCCGCACCGGCGGCGAACAGGCGGCCCGTCGGCTGCTGGCGCAGGCCCCCGACATCGACGCGGTGTTCGTCGCCTCCGACCTCATGGCCGCCGGAGTCGTCAACGCCCTGGACCAGTCCGGCCGTTCGGTCCCCGATGACATCGCTGTCGGCGGCTTCGACGACTCGGCCGCGGCCACCGCCGTCACCCCGGCCCTCACCACCATGCGCCAGCCCTACGACCGCATCAGCGCCGAGATGGTCCGCATGCTGCTCGCGCAGATCGCGGGGGAGGACACGGCGGGAGTGATCCTCCCCACGGAACTGGTGGTACGGGACTCCGCGTGACCGCGCCAACTGCCCTAACCGGAGCATGCGTCAACGCATGTGAAGGCTGTAGCCGTCCGGTTCGCGTCGAGTCGATGCGGCGTTCCATCCGTATTCTCTGATCATGGCCGCACCCACCGCATATTCACTCATCGCCACCGACCTGGACGGAACGCTGCTCCGAGGCGACGACACGCTGTCCGACCGGTCGCTCGCCGCGCTCGCGCGGGTGGCGGCGGCCGGGGCCCGGCATCTGGTGGTGACCGGCCGCCCGGCGCCCAGAGTGCGGCCGCTCCTCGACGACCTGGGCAGCAAGGGGCTCGCGGTGTGCGGGCAGGGCGCGCAGGTGTACGACGCCGGCGCGGACCGTCTGCTGTGGTCGGTCACCCTGGACCGGGAGCTGGCCGAGACCGCGCTCGGCAAGATCGAGGCCGAGATCGGCCAGGTGTACGCGGCCGTCGACCAGGACGGCGTCGACGGGCTGACCCTCATCGAGCCCGGCTATCTGATGCCGCACCCGACTCTGCCCGCCGTCCGGGTCGGGCGGCGCGACGACCTGTGGAGCGAGCCCGTCAGCAAGGTGCTGCTGCGCCATCCCGACCTGTCCGACGACGAGTTGGCGGCGACGGCGCGTTCCGTGGTGGGTTCCCTCGCCACGGTCACCATGTCGGGACCCGGGACCGTCGAACTCCAGCCATGCGGCATCACCAAGGCGACGGGCCTCGCCCTGGCCGCCGACCATCTCGGGCTCGGCCCCGAAGAGACCATCGCCTTCGGGGACATGCCCAACGACATCCCCATGTTCGACTGGGCCGGCCACGGCGTCGCCATGGCCAACGCCCACCCCGAACTCAAGTGCGTGGCCGACGAGATCACCTTGTCCAACGAGGACGACGGCATCGCCGTCGTCCTCGAAAGACTGTTTCCGCAGCGGTAGTCAGGCTCAGTACGCCCCGAAGACGTTGTCGATCGAGCCGTACCGCGCGGCCGCGTAGTTGCAGGCGGCGGTGATGTTCGCGACCGGGTCGTACGGGTCCCACGACGTGCCGTCCACGTGGTACGCCTGGAAGGTCGGGTCGATGGTCTGGAGCAGGCCCTTGGAGGGGGTGCCCGCGGCGGCGTTGGAGTCCCAGTTGTTGATGGCCCGGGGGTTGCCGGAGGACTCGCGGATGATGTTGCGGTAGATGCCGTCGTACGAGCCGGGGATGCCCTTCTGCGCCATGATGTCCATCGCCTCGCGGATCCAGCCGTCGAGGTTGTCCGCGTACGTCTTGGCGGAGGCCTGGGTGGCCTTGGCGACGGACTGGGCGGACTTCTTGGCGGACGTCGAGGCCTTGTCGGCCGTCGTGCCGGCCTTCTTCGCCGTCTTGACCGTCAGCTTCACATCCGGGTGGATCAGCCGGGGGTTGTCGCCGATGACCTTGCGGTTGTCCTTGTAGAGCTGGCGCCAGCCGCCGGGAGTGTCGTACTTGTCCGCGATGCCGTAGAGCGAGTCGCCCTTGGCCGTGGTGTACGTGACGGACTTGACCTGTGCTGCGGCCGGCGCGGCGGCGGGGGCCTTGGCCGGCTGTGCGGCGCTCGCGGTGGTCGCGCCCAGGAGCGGGAGGGCGAGGGCGGCGACGCCTGTTCCGGCGGTGACGACGCCTCGGGTGAGCGGGTTGGTGCGGGTACGACGGTGCTTGCCTCGTGCGGGCATGGCGCTGTTCCTCTCCGGCGCCTACGAGGTGAGCTGTCGGGTTCGGGCGGGAGCTGCCCGGCCGTACCGCCGTGAGGCGGCGCGACTTAACCCCTAGCCGTACCGGCGTGATGTCCGGTCCGGCGCTTACCTGGGTCCCCCGCTCCTGCCGTGCGGTGTTGGTCGATGAGTGTTCTGTAGGGCGGCGGCAGGATTAGGCGTCCGCCCGACAGGCCCGGAACGTATGCGAGAGCACATGGCCGAAACAAGTGGCTGATTCACACTTCGACCCTGTGACCTTGATCTGAGGCATTTGGGGTGCTTGATCCTTTGCGGTTGCCAAGGCTCAACTGGCGCGAAAGGCAAGGCGAAACGCGGACGTGCGGAGGCGCGGCCCCAAGTGGCCGCAAGTGACCCAACTCACGGGCAAGTACAAGGGTGGCCAAAACGGGCAATGGGCCCAACTCGTAGTCAACCGGCCGTCCGTGGAATCCGCTTCTCCCACGTCCGGTGGAAGACGACCTCGTCGCCGTCCGTGCAGATCACCTCGTTTGAGGTGGAAAAGTCCGTTCCGTCACAGCTGATCTCCGACCGTGTGCGGACCGTTGCCCGCCAGGCGAGCTCCGGCCGGTGCAGCGCGACCGTCCAGTCCGAGCGGGCCCGGGCCGACAGGGGGTCCGACTCGTTGATCGTGTACGTCTCCAGCGCGTCCTCGGTGAACTCCAGACCGTCGGGATACACGCGGGTGCCGCCGATGGGGGTCCCCCCGCTCGAGCGAAGTCGAGAGTGGGGGAGCGGATCGACCTCCAGCCGCCACTCGCCCTTGGCCACATCGCGGACGACCAGCCGCTCGGGGCGCGGTTCGTCGAGCGTGACGGGGACGTTGACGCCGAGCGGCTCGGACTGCTCCGGTTCCTCGAAGGCGATGCCGGAGGCGGACTCCCTTGTGCGCACCGGGAGTTCGAGGAAGCTGCCCACCGGGTCCAGGGTGAAGCCGGCCGCCGAGTCGGGCTGCGGCCAGATCCACGGCCAGTACGCGGAGGAGACGGCCAGCCGGACGAGGTGACCGGCCGGGAAGGCGTGCCCGATGCCGTTCAGCTCGAACTCCACGTCCTGAGTGACGCCCGGCTCCCACGGCACCGCCCGGTCCCGCCCCTGCCGCGCCGACAGGTTCAGTACACCCCGGGTGACCAGCGTCGAGGCGCCGTCCGGGGCGACGTCGCACACCCGGGCGATCACCTGGCCGCGCGGCACCTCGGAGGTCAGCCTGAGCCGCACCCTCGGCCGCCCCAACACCCAGGTCTCCTCGTCGGCTTCGAACTCGAAGCACACCGACCTCGCGTCCTCCTCCCGCTGGTCGGGCGGCAGGTCGGCGTCGTTCCCCAGGGGGAGGAAGCGGCCGGCGTCGACACCCGTGTGCTGCGGGGAGCGGACCAGGAGAGGGGCGCCCTCGAGGGCGTGCGAGACCATCGAGACGTTGGGGGAGGGCCAGGCGGGCTCGCCGACCCAGCGGCCGGGCAGGGTGTCGTAGACCGTGGCCGGGGGGTGGGAGTCGCTGACGTAGGCGCGGAGCAGCGGCTCGCGCATCGCGCCCGATTCGACCCCTTTCAGCCAGTGGTCCCACCAGCGCAGGGTCTCCTGGAGGAAGCCGATCGCCGGGCCGGGCGGCAGACCGCGGTCGGGGTACTGGTGGGACCAGGGGCCGATCAGGCCGCGGACGCGGTCGGCGGGCAGGTGCTCGACGAGGCGGAGGACGGTGTCGCGGTACGGGTCGTGCCAGCCGCCGACCGCGAGGACGGCGGCGTCGATCGCGCCGTAGTCCTCGCGGACGCTGCCGTGCTGCCAGTAGCGGTCGCGGGTCTGGTGGTCGAGCCAGGTGTGGATGAGGGGGGCGACCTCCTCCAGGCGCTTGAGCCACATGTCCCGCCAGGCCTCGCCGACGTACCGCGGATCCGGCGGGCGGGAGGCGAGGGCCAGCAGGGCGGCCGCCCAGGCGTGCATGTCCACCGCGAGGACGGAACCTCCCAGGTAGTGCACGTCGTTGTCATAGCGGTCGTCGGTGGAGCAGACGGTGACGACCGCCTTGAGCGGCTCGGGTGCGAGGGCCGCGATCCGGAGGGAGTCGAAGCCGCCCCAGGAGATGCCGAACATGCCGACCTTGCCGTCGCACCAGGGCTGGGCCGCGAGCCATCGGACGACCGCGACGCCGTCCGCCAGCTCGGTGGCCGAGTACGCGTCGTCCGGCATGCCCTGACTGTTGCCGTGTCCGCGTACGTCCACTCGTACGGAGGCGTACCCGTGGCCCGCGTACCAGGGATGGCGTTGCCAGTCGCGGGGCGCGGTCCAGTCGGTCAGGCGGTACGGCAGGTATTCGAGGATCGCGGGTACTGGTTCGTCCGTGAGGGGGCGCCACACGCGCGCGTAGAGGAGCGTCCCGTCCGGGAGCGGGATGCGGAGGTCCTCGTGGGTCGTCTCGTAGGGGAAGGACGTACGGATGTGCATGAGCGTGACCCCGTGAGTTCAGTGGACCGGGTGCGTGGTGTCCGGGGTGAGGGCGAATTCGGCCGTGTGTGTGCGTCCGGTCAGGTGACGGCCGCCCGTCACGCGCAGGACCGGGCCGATCTCCGGAGGCGGCCGGCTTCCGGGCTCGGTATCGACGGTGGTTCGCGACACACTCCACTACTTCCAGGTAAATCGGCAGATATCCATTCTTTTAGAGTGATCAAAAACATACCCGTCGTGATCCGATATCGCCCGGGCTGCACGGGCGGGCGCTATCGGTGATCGAAACGTGACCGGATACGCTGACTTGAGTGATGGCAGCGACCTATCGACAAACCGTGTAATCGCCAGTAGACACAGCAGACAGGAGATCCCTCGTGACCGTCGTCGGGCCGTTCGGGCTGAGCGTGCGGGACCAGGCTCTGGAAGCCGATGTCCAGGCCGGATTGGCGGCTGTCGAGGAGGGACTGCTCGAAGCCACCAAGAGCGAGGTCCCCTTCATCACGGAGGCCGCCCAGCATCTGGTGCGGGCGGGCGGAAAGCGGTTCCGGCCGCTGCTGGTGATGCTGTCCGCCCAGTTCGGCGACCGTTACGCGCCGGGGATCGTGCCGTCGGCGGTGGTGGTGGAACTGACCCACCTGGCGACGCTGTACCACGACGACGTGATGGACGAGGCCGAGGTGCGGCGCGGAGTCGCCAGCGCGAACGCCCGCTGGGGCAACTCGGTCGCGGTCCTCACCGGCGACTTCCTGTTCGCGCGGGCCTCGCACATCCTGGCCGACCTCGGGCCCGAGGCGGTCCGGGTCCAGTCGGAGGCGTTCGAACGGCTGGTGACCGGGCAGATCCTGGAGACCGCCGGTCCGACCGACGGCCGCGACCCGGTCGAGCACTACCTCGACGTCCTCGGCGGCAAGACGGGATCGCTGGTGGCGGTGGCGTGCCGCTTCGGGGCGATGATGTCCGGCGCCGACGAGACGGTCGTCGACGTGCTGACCCAGTACGGCGAGCGGCTCGGCGTCGCCTTCCAACTCGCGGACGACGTGCTGGACATCGCCTCCGACTCCCACGAGTCCGGGAAGACGCCCGGGACGGATCTGCGCGAGGGCATCCCGACCCTGCCGGTCCTGCGGCTGCGCGAGCGCGCGGCCCGGCTCGGGCTGGCCGAGGACATCGCCCTGTGCGAACTCCTGGACTCCGACCTGACCGACGACGCCCTGCACGCGAAGGCGCTGGAGGGCCTGCGGGCGCATCCCGCGCTGGAGCACGCGCGGCGTGACACGGTGCGGTACGCGAAGGACGCGCGGGCGGCCCTTGCCCCCCTGCGCGAGTGCGACGCGAAGGCGGCGCTGATGGAACTGTGCGACGCGGTGGTACACCGGGCGGGCTGACCTCGCCCCCGCCGCCCCTACCCGTCCCATCCCAAGGGGCGCTGCCCCTTCGACCCCGCCAGAGGGCTCCGCCCCCTGGACCCCCGGGCCTTCGCCCACCCGCCGCCCGTCTCGGTCGGATGAGTGGGGACCCTCTACCTTCCGACTCGGTCGGGCGACAGGTAGCCCTCGACTTTCACCTCTCGACCGACCGAGTCGGGTGGCGGGTGGGCATAGGTCCGGGGGTCTGGGGGCGGAGCCCCCAGGAACGCGCACCCCCACACACCCGCAGCAAAGCGTGACGCAGGTCACATTCCCGGCCCGAGTCCACACGGTCATCAGCCCCGTATACCTGCTCATGCGCATGAACGCGATCATCACCGCCGTCACTGTGGCCGTCGGCGGCCTCGCCGCCACAGCGACCCCTGCCTCCGCCTCCGCCTCTGCCGACGCCGCCGGAGGCGACAGCACCGTCCTCGCCGCCAGCCTCCGAGGTGCCAGCGAGGTACCGGCCGAAGGCGACAAGGACGGCGCCGCGCTCCAGTTCGTCAAGGTCGACGGCGACAAGGTCTCCGTCGCCGTCAAGTGGCGCGGCACCGACAAGCCGACCGCCCTCCACATCCACCAGGGCGCCAAGGGCACCAACGGCGGCATCAAGGTGGACTTCACCGAGCTGCTCAAGAGCAAGAGCAAGAGCAAGAGCAAGGCCCGTACCGTCACCGGAACCGTCAAGGTCAAGGACCCGGCCCTGCTCGACGCCCTCAAGACCGACCCCAGCTCCTTCTACGCCAACCTGCACACCGCCGAGTTCCCCGGCGGAGCCGTCCGCGGCCAGTTCCACAAGGTCACCGTCGCCGCCTTCGACTTCCGCGACGCCCTCGACAACTTCCAGGCGTCCGTCCTCAAGGGCAAGCAGATCTACGAGTGCAAGCCGGTCGAGGGCGGCGGGTACGCCTTCGCCCAGCGGGACGTCAGCGCCGTGCTCGGCGCCGGCATCGCGCACTCCTTCGTGGCGCCCAACTCCGGTACGCCGCAGTGGATCGCGCCCGACCGCAGCGCGGTCACCGGGGCCGTCATTTCCAGGACCCCGAACGGCACCGGCAACATCCCCGAGCTGGACATCAAGGCCACCCAGTCCGGCAAGCAGCACGGCCTGTTCGCCGGCACCACGGAGATCCTGCGGCTGAACACCGTCGGCGGTGTCGCCCCGGCCGGTTCCTGCACACCGGGCACGACCGTCGGCGTGCCGTACCAGGCGGACTACGTGTTCCTGCGCGGCTGAGCAACCGACCACCCGACGGCGGCGTCTGCACCCCAACCCCTACGGGTCGGGGGAGGCGCCGCCTCCGCGTGTCATACCCCAGGTGTACGCGGAGTTGAGCCCGCGGGTTGACGAATCATCGCGGCGGATTTGGTCAGATGGACATCAGAGAAAAACACCACTCCTCACCGATTCGGGTGAGAATGGCGGCTACGGGGTTGACGTACGGGAGTTGGACCAGCCGCCGCCGACGACGGAGGTAAGGCACACATGGCACCGATCGAAACCGACGACAGCACGACCGCCGCGGAGCTCGACGAGCTGCGCGCGGCGCGGCGGCGCAAGGCCGCTCGGTACGTCGTCCCGGTCGCGGTGATAGGGGTGGCGGCGGCGACCATCGGGCTCGTCCCGGCGCTCGCCGACTCCGGCGACCCCGACCTGCCGAAGGTCAGCGCACAGGAACTCATCGAGAAGATCGCCGCGTCGGACGTGGAGCAGCTGTCCGGCACAGTGAAGATCAGCACGGATCTCGGACTGCCCGACCTCGGCGGTCTGGAGAGCAGCCTGACCTCCGGCGCCATGGACTCGGGCGAGGGCGGCTCCTCCGCCGACCCGTCCGCCAAGCTCACCGAACTCGCGACCGGCACGCACACCCTGCGGGTCGCGGCCGACGGCCCGGACAGGCAGAAGCTGTCGCTCCTGGAGAGCGGCTCCGAGTACAGCGTGATCCACGACGGCAAGGACGTCTGGGGCTACGACAGCAAGTCCAATGAGGTCTACCACTCGACCACCTCCGACAGCGGCAAGGCCGAGAAGGGGCAGGACGTCCCGGCCACGCCGAAGGACATGGCCGAGGAGGCCCTGAAGGCGGTCGACGACACCACCTCCGTGACCGTCGACGGCACCGCGCAGGTCGCGGGCCGCGACGCCTACCGGCTCGTCATCAAGCCCAAGGACTCCGGGTCCACGGTCGGCCAGATCACCATGGCCGTCGACTCGAAGACCGGGCTGCCGCTGAAGTTCACGCTGACCCCGGCGAGCGGCGGCGCCGCCGTCATCGACGCCGGTTTCACCCAGGTCAGCTTCGCCAAGCCGGCCGCGTCCGCGTTCGACTTCACGCCGCCCAAGGGCGCGAAGGTCACCGAGGGCGAGACCATCGAGAAGGGCGCGCACGGCGAGCACGGTGCGCACGACGGCGCGGGCGCGAAGCCCGAGGAGGACCTCGGCAAGGGCCTCGACGGCCTCAAGGTCATCGGCGAGGGCTGGAACTCCGTCGCCACCTTCGACACCGGCGGCGAGGGCATGCCCTCCGGCTCCCAGGTCGGCGGCGACATGGGCGGCTTCCTCGACTCCCTCGGCGACAAGGTGACCGGCAAGTTCGGCTCGGGCACGGTCTTCTCGACCCGCCTGGTCAACGCGCTGATGACCGACGACGGCAAGGTCTACGTCGGTGCCGTCAGCAAGGACGCCCTGGTCAAGGCCGCGAACGCCGGGTAGTAAGGCACCCATGAGCGAAACGCCGGCCACGGAGCCGGAACCGGAGCAGCAGAGCGCGGGTGACGGCGTCATCGTCACCCGCGCGCTCACCAAGCGCTACCGCGGCGGGCAGCTCGCCGTCGACGGTCTCGACCTGGCCGTCCCGGCGGGCAGCGTCTTCGGCTTCCTCGGTCCGAACGGCTCGGGCAAGACCACCACCATCCGCATGCTGATGGGCCTCATCGAGCCCACCTCGGGGTCGGCCCGCGTGCTGGGCCGGCCCATGCCGCGCTCGGCGCGCGCGGTGCTCCCGCACGTGGGCGCGCTCATCGAGGGCCCGGCGCTGTACGGCTTCCTCTCCGGCCGCGACAACCTGCTGCGCTACGACGCTGCCGACCCGACCGCCGACCCGCGCACCCGGCGCACCCGCGTCGCGGCGGCCCTGGACCGGGTCGGCCTCGCGGCGGCGGCGGGCAAGAAGGCGAAGGCGTACTCGCTCGGCATGAAGCAGCGGCTCGGCCTCGCCGCGGCGCTCCTCCAGCCGCGCAGGCTGCTCGTCCTCGACGAACCGACCAACGGCCTCGACCCGCAGGGCATGCGCGAGATCCGTTCCCTGATCCGGGAGCTGGCCTCGGACGGCACCACGGTCTTCCTCTCCTCCCACCTCCTCGACGAGATCGAGCAGGTCTGCACGCACGCGGCGGTGATGGCCCAGGGCCGCCTGATCACCCAGGGCCCGGTGGCCGACCTGGCGGCGGGCACCCGCGGCCGGCTCGTCGTGACGACCCCGGACCCGGCGGACACGGCCCGGATACTGAAGGAGCAGGGCGCGGCCGACGTGGTCATCGCCGAGGACCGGGTGAGCGCCGAGCCGCCCCAGGACCGCGACCTCGCCGAGGTGAACGCCGCGTTGGTGACGGCGGGCGTCCGTGTCCGCGGCTTCGGCGTCGAACGGGCCTCGCTGGAGGACGCGTTCGTGGCGCTGACGGGGGAGGGTTTCGATGTCGCAGGCTGAGGCCGTACGTACGTCGACGGCGCAGGCTCAGGCTGGCCGTACGCCGAGCGTGCTGTGGACCTTCGGGTTGCTCCGCAACGAAATGTGGACCACCTTCCGCCGCTGGCGCACCCTCGCCCTCCTCGGCGTGCTGGCCGCCGTGCCGATCCTGGTCGGGATCGCCGTGAAGATAGAGACCGGCGACGGATCGGGCCCCGGCGGCGGAGGCGGCGGAGCAGGTCCGGCGTTCATCTCGCAGATCACCAACAACGGCCTGTTCCTGGTCTTCACCGCGCTCGCCGCGACCCTCCCCTTCTTCCTGCCGATGGCCATCGGCGTCATCGCGGGCGACTCGATCGCCGGCGAGGCCAACGCGGGCACCCTCCGCTACCTCCTGGTCGCCCCCGCCGGCCGCACCCGCCTGCTGCTCACCAAGTACGCGACCGTGCTGGCCTTCTGTCTGCTGGCCACCCTCGTGGTCGCCGTCTCGGCTCTCACGGTCGGGGCGCTGCTCTTCCCCCTGGGCGACCTGACGACCATCTCCGGCACGCAGATCAGCTTCGCCGAGGGCCTGGGCAGAGCGCTGCTGATCGCCCTGGCCGTCGCCGCGTCACTGGTGGGCATGGCGGCCCTGGGCCTGTTCGTGTCGACCCTCACCAGCAGCGGCATCGCGGCGATGGCGACCACGGTCGGCCTGCTCATCACCATCCAGATCCTCGACCAGATCCCCCAACTGCACGCGATCCAGCCGTACTTCTTCTCCCACTACTGGCTGTCCTTCGCCGACCTCATGCGCGAGCCCGTCTACTGGGACGACCTGGTGAAGAACCTCGGCCTCCAGGCCCTGTACGCGGTGGTGTTCGGCTCGGCGGCCTGGGCGCGGTTCACGACGAAGGACATCGCGTCCTAGCGGTCACTCGGTCTCGTACGGTCATCGGTCTCGTACGGTCACTCGGTCTCGTACGGGAAGCGCGCGAGCGGCGTCTCCCGCGCGAAGAACGTCTTGGCGCGGCCCAGGGCCTCGGTGTCCTTCAGTACGTCACCGGGCCTGCTGCCGTTGCCGAGCAGCACTCCGCCGAAGTGCATCCCCATGTACGCGGCCGAGTGGTTGAGCGTGCCGACCAGCGGATCGGCGACCTCCTCTTCCTCGTGCGCGAGGACGGTGATGCCCCACAGCGTGCGCCCGGCGAGCGTGGCCTTGAAGTCCACGCCGGGCGTGCGCAGCCAGCCCGACCAGTAGTCCAGGTAGCGCTTGACGGGTGCGGAGACCGAGTACCAGTACAGCGGCGACACGATCACGATGTCCGTCGCCGCGAGCGTGGCGTCGAGCAGCAGCGCCACATCGCCCTCCGTCGGGCGGACGTGGTCGCTGTCGTGCCGCAGGTCAACGAAGTCGGGCAGCGGATGCTCGGCGAGGCTGATCCACTCCTGTTCGACGTCCGCGGGAAGCTGCTCGGCGGCCTCGCGGGCCAGCATCTCGGAGTTGCTCTCGGTGCGGCTGCTGCCCAGGACGAAGAGGAAGCGGCGGGCCATGGGGTCCCCCAGGTGGTCGGCGTGCGGCGACTACTTGCGCTTGCAGTATATGCGTACGCATTCAATGCGCAATCGTACGGAGCAACAGGTCCTCCCGCCCGTGCGGTGCCACGATCTGGAGCCCGACCGGACACCCGTCGCCGCCGAACCCCGCCGCCATGCTGACCGCCGGGTGCCCGCTCAGGTTGAACGCCCAGGTCAGAGCGGTGGAGTAGCGGTCGCCGGGGCCTTCGTGGCCGTGCGGGAGGGTGGGGGTCGTCGGGGTCAGCAGCAGGTCCGCGTCGGCGAAGAGGGCGGCCAGGCGGCGGTCGTTCTCCGCGCGGGTGCGGTGGGCGGAGGCGAGGTCCGCGCCGGGTGACCGGAGGGCGAGCCAGGCCGGGGCGGGGTCTTCGAGGCGGAGGGGCGCGGACGGCCGTACGAGCCGCAGGGCACCGGTTTCCGCGAGGCGTACGGCGGCAGCGTGGGCGACCGCCGCGACGGCCGGGTCGAGATCGGGGCCGGCGAAACCGAGGTCGGGCGACCAGACGGCGGTGGGGGAGGGCGAGCCACCCGCCGCAGGCGTAGCCCCGGCCCCGGCCCCATGTGCGGCTCCCTCCGCCGGCGCGTCCCCCGAAACCACCCGCCACCAGACCGCCGCATCCGACGCGCACCGGGTCAGCACGCCGGGCGCCGTGAGCCCCGTGCGGTCGGCCGCCGGCAGCCGTCCGTTCGTGACCTTCAGGCCCACCACACCGCACCAGGCCGCCGGAATCCGCACCGACCCCGCCCCGTCGCTCCCGGTCGCGAGCGGCACCAGCCCGGCGGCCACCGCGGCGGCCGACCCGGCCGAGGAGCCGCCCGGCGTACGGTCGGCCCGCCACGGGTTGACGGTACGGCCATGGGCGCCAAGTCCCCAGGTCTGCCAGGGAGTTCCGGGACCGGGCACGGCCGTCGCACCCACCGCGACACACCCGGCCGCGAGTAGCGGAGCCGCCGTACGCAGCCCGTGCCGGCCCTTCACCCCGACCGGCACCCCGGCCAGCGGCAGCCACTCGCCCGCCGCCACCCGCGCGTCCACCTCACCCGCCCGCCGCAGCGCCTCCTCACCCCACACCTCGACGAACGCGCACAACTCCGGGTCCACCCGCCCGATCCGCTCCAGCGCGCCCGCGACCACGTCGACCGCACACAGCGCACGCGACCGTACGGCGGCGGCGGTCTCCTCCGCCGAGAGGGCGGCGAAGTCGGAGGGGGAGGAGTGGTTTTCGGAGAGGAAGGAGTGGATGGCTGGTACGGCGGCTGTCATACGGCGATTCTCGGCAATGCCCGACTCTCGGCAATGCCGGTGAGGCAGCAGGGAGTTGGAGTTGGACCACCGCTCAACGCGACCGCCCCGCCGCCCCCGTCAGGCGGGCCAGCGCCTCCGTCTCCCGAGGCGGCGTACCGGTCAGGTCGCCCAGGCGCCAGGCCGGCACCCAGGGGACGCGGTGCACGTCGATCGCCGAGTCGATCACCTTGATCCGCTGGGCGAGCGGGCGCGGCAGCCGGCCGGGGGCGTCCGCGACCAGGACGACCGCGTCGAGGCCGAGGCCGGGCGGAGCCTCGCCGCGCCGGAAGAGCTCCAAGGTGTGCAGGGCGGCGCTCAGTCCGGACGCGTGGGTACGGGCGACGAGCAGGACCGACCGCGGGGCGGCGGGGCCGGGCCAGTCGCGTCCGCAGTCGTGGCCGCCGTAGACCCTGGCGAGGGTGGAGGTGCCGGCCCCGCCGTGCGCACCGACGAAGGAGTGGCGCGGAGGGCCGGCGGCGCCGAGGACAGGCTCCGGCGGCCAGCCCTCCGGTGTGGCCACCGGCCCGCGCAGCCAGATCTCAGGCCCTCGCCGTATGTCCCTCCGTATGTCTCTCCGTACGTCCGTCCCCATGTCCCGCTCCTCCTCGCCGTCCCCGACACCCGCCTGCTACCCGCTGCTGCCCGGTGACGCGCACGGCATCGGGCACGTGTTCTGACGTGGCATGAGTTCCTGGAACGAGTCTGTGACGTCGCAGTGACGTGAGAACCGTGGGGGAGCGGAGAGACTCGACAGTACGTGTACGACCGGATCATGCGCTGAGGGTGCGGAAGCCCGACGCGGGAGGGAGCACCATGGAACCCGAACGCGTTGTCCGGCGACTCCCCGACACATCCGAGTGAGGGAACCGATGGCTCGACTCAGCCGCGACAAGAAGCGGGACCAGCAGCGCGCCGCGCACCCGGCCACCCCCGCGCCGACGCCGATCGACGTCCACGTCCCGGCGTCCGGTACGGGCGCGGGCGCGGCGTGGGTCGGTGACGTACGGATCGTCGCGGCCCCCGGCGAGGAGGTCCAGCAGGCCGTCCTCACCCACCTGCACCACATCGCCTTCAGCACCGGCCACGCCGTCCACGCCACGATCCACGACGAGCGCATCGGCTACGTCGTCCCCCTCCAGGTCGACCCGGACGGCGCGAGCCACTTCACGTCAGACCCGGTACCGATGGCTCCGCCGGTGGAGCGGGGGTCTTCTGCGGGGGCCGATTCCGAGCAGCCTGGTGGACCTGGGGTGTCTGGTGTGCCCGTGCCGGGAGAGCCGGACCGGTCCGGGGTGCCCGTGCCGCCCGGCATGCCGGCTTCCTCCGACGGCCCCCCGGCCGCCGCCGAGCCGCAGCAGCCCCGGCGCGATCTGCCCACGCACCTTCTACGGCCGGTCGACGAGCCCGTGCGGGACGCGGTCCCCACGTTCCGGATGCGGGCGGTGCCGGAGGCGGAGCCGGCCGACGAGGCGGGCCCCGGCCTTCCTCAGGGAGCGGCTGCCGAGCCCGAGCCGCAGGGGGACGCGGCCCCCGCGTTTCCGCCCCCGGCCGGAGAGTCGTCCTCGGCCGGAGAGTCGTCCTCGGCCGGCGAGCCGTCCCCGGCGGGTGAGTCCCCCCATGCCGGTGAACCGCCGTCGACCGGGTACTCCCCTCCGACCTTCCCCCTCCACTCGCTCCCGGACCCGCCCCCTGGTCACGCCCCCGGCACCGTCGCCCCGCCGACCGGCGTGTTCGGCCCGCCGCCGGTGATGGACGCGAGGCCGGAGCCCACAGAGTCCGCGCCCCCTGCCCCGCCCGGGCACCCCGCCCCCCGCGAGCAGGCCACCCCGCCCGCGCAGTCCTTCCCGCCCGTACAGTCCACCCCGCCCACGCAGGCCACTCCACCTGTGCAGGCCACCCCGCCCGCGCATGCCACTCCACCTGCGCATGCCACTCCGCCCGCGCATGCCACTCCACCCGCGCAGGCCACTCCGCCCGCGCCCCCCGCCACACCCCCACCCCCCGCCACACCCGCACGCCCTACCAGGCCCGCCTCCTTCCTCCTCCCCGACCTCGTCCCGGATCCCGCACCGGACCCCGACCCCAAGCCCACCCCACCTCGCGGCTTCGACGCCGTCGCCGAAGCCGTGCTCGGGGACGGCCCGCTGACCGTCGCGGCCGGCGACGGCACCGCACCCCCGCTGCTCGCGGAGCCACTCGCTCACATCAACGAGGCCGTGAAGGCGGGGCGGACGGACGCGGCGGCGGAGTTGGCGGACCGGACCCTGGCACAGGCGTCCGGGGCGCTGGGGCCGGAGCACCCCGAGGTGCTGCACCTGCGCGAACTGGCCGCGTACATCGCCTACTTGGCGGACGACCCGGTCCGCTCCTTCCAGCTCTCCCTCGACCTCGCCCACGCCCGCCGCCACACGCGGGACGCGGAGGCCGCGTACGGCAACATCCAGAGCGCGTTCACCGCCTGGCGTGCCGTACGCGACCCCCAGCTGGGCCTGGAACTGGGCCACGCGTTGATCGGCCTGTGGACCGAGCTCACGGCCGAGGACGGCCCCGCCGCCGACGACATCGAGCAGTTGGACAAGGCCCGCGCCCGCATGGGCCGCCTGACCGAACGCGCTCAGAGCGCCCGTTGAGGGGACGGTCCTACGCCGACAGCTCCCACACCGCCGCAGATGATCCGCGCTCATTGCACGCAGAACTCGTTCCCCTCCGGATCCGCCATCACCACCCATTCACCCCCCGCTTCCTTCACCTCCCGCAGTGCACTCGCCCCGAGCCCCGTCAGCCGCTCGACCTCGGCCGCGCGCCGGCCCTCGCCCGGGTGCAGATCGAGATGGACCCGGTTCTTGACCGTCTTCGCCTCCGGCACCCGCTGGAACAACAGCCGTCGCCCCCGCCCGGCCCCGCTCTCCTGCTCGTAGGGGTCATCGGGATGCCGTACCCCCGCCAGATCCCGCCAGGCCCGGCGGCCGTGCGACTCGAGGGTGAGGTCGGCCGGTACGGCCCCGAGGCCCAGCAGCTTCTCGATCAGCGCGCTGTGGTCCTCGACTTGGTAGTTCAGCGCGGCGGCCCAGAAGTCGGCCTGTGCGTGCGGGTCGGCGGCGTCGATGACGAGCTTCCAGTGGACCGGCGTTGGTGTGACCTGTGTCATACAACCAGTTATAGTGGTTGCTCGCGGACCTCGTGGCCTGGTCAGGCCGGAACAGACTGGGGACGGACTCGAACTCGCCGTGAGCGACAGCGAGGTGGCCCAGGCGCGGCAGCTTCGCGACTCCCTGCTCCTGCTCGCCGCCGACCGTGCCCACGGCCGCCCGCTCCAGTCGGCGCACCTCGACAACGTCAAGGCGGCCGCGGCCGAACCCCCGCTGATTCCGCGCATCGCCCCGGACGGCACCGCCACCCGGACCCCGGGCGCCACGGGCACCTTCCTCCTGTCCACGGTCGCCCGGGACGCGATCGGCCTCTTCACCGGCCCGTACGCCGACCGCGTCCGCGAGTGCGGCTCCGACAACTGCCGTCTGCTCTGCGTGGACACCTCCAGGCCCGGCCGCCGCCGCTGGTGCGCGAAGGAGCACTGCGGGAACCTGGCGAAGGCGCGGGCCTTCCGCTCGCGGCAGGTCACCGAAGAGCGCTGGCCTCCGCCTCCCGTACGTCGTACGTGGCCCGTGCCACCGCGATCTCCTCCTGGTGGACCTCCGTCCACTTCACCAGGGACTGGATCGTGGCGTGCAGCGTCCCGCCCAGCGGCGTCAGCTCGTACTCCACCCGCGGCGGCACCACCGGATGGACCGTCCGCTTCACCAGCCCGTCCCGCTCCAGCGAGCGCAGGGTCACGGTCAGCATCCGCTGGCTGATCCCGTCGATCTCCCGGCGCAGCTCGGTGAACCTGAGCCGCCGGTGCTCCAGCAGCGCGATGACCAGCAGCGACCACTTGTCGGCCACCCGGTCGAGGATCTGCCGTACCTGGCAGTCCTCCCGGGTGTCCCACTGGAAGGGGTCGGCATCGCCGTAGTCCACGGTGCCCGCGCAGTTACTCGGTGACTTTGAAGTGCCTTCTTCCATGTCTGTCGATGCTGCCGCACGCTGAAGTCGGTTACAAGAGGGAACCGACCCTCATCCCCGTAACCGCCCCTAGATGTGGAGTACTGCCATGGGCACGCGCGCGTGGGCGCTGTTACTCGTCCTCTGCGGAACGATCTTCCTGGAGGGCATCGACGTCGCGATGATGGCGATCGCGATCCCGTCGATCAGATCCGACCTCGGCCTGACGACCGGCACGGCGGCCTGGGTGATGAGCGCCTACGTCCTCGGGTACGCCGGTTTCACCCTGCTCGGCGGCCGGGCCGCGGACCTGCTCGGCCGCCGCCGGATGTTCCTGATCTGGCTGACCGTCTTCCTGCTCTTCTCGGGGCTCGGCGGCTTCGCCACCGAGGGCTGGATGCTCGTCGTCGCCCGCTTCGTGACCGGCGTGTCCGCCGCGTTCATGACGCCGGCCGCCATGTCCCTGATCACCACCTCGTACGAGGAGGGCCCGCGGCGCGACAAGGCCCTGCTGGTCTTCGCCGGCACCGCGGCCGGCGGCTTCTCGCTCGGCCTCGTCGTCGGCGGCCTGCTCACCCAGCTCGGCTGGCGCTGGGTGTTCTTCGCGCCCGTGCTGCTGGCGGGCGCGCTGCTGCTGGCGGCCGTACGAGTGGTGCCGGCGCAGGATGCTCCGGTCGGGCGGCGCCGTGGCTTCGACCTCCCCGGCGCGAGCACCGCCGCCGGCGCCATGCTGCTGGCCGCCTACACCGTCGTACGCCTGGAACACGGCCTGGACGGCTGGCGGTTGACGGCCGCGTCCGCCCTCGCGGCGCTGCTGCTGGCCGCCGTGTTCGTCGCCGTGGAGCGCCGGACGGCCGCCCCGCTGGTCCGGCTCGGCATTCTGCGCATGAGCTCCGTCGTACGCGCGGACCTCGGCGCGCTGCTGTTCGTCGGGGCTTTCTTCGGCTTCCAGTTCGTGGTGACGCTGTACTTGCAGGAGCTGCGCGGCTGGTCCTCGCTCCAGACGGCGATCGCCCTGGTGATCATGGGGTGCGACGCGGTGCTCGCCCCGACCCTCACCCCGAAACTGGTCGCCCGCTTCGGCAACACCCGCGTGATCGTCGGCGGCTTCGTGCTGGCGGTCGTCGCGTACGGGCTGTTCCTGCCGGTCGGCATGGACTGGTCGTACGTCGCGATGTTCCCGACGCTGATCATCGCGGGCACGGCCTTCGCGCTGGCATACGGGCCGCTGGCGATCGCGGCGACGGACGGGGTCGCCGAGTCCGAGCAGGGGCTGGCGAGCGGGCTGCTGCACACCGCCACGCAGTTCGGCTCGGCGATCGGGATCTCGGCGGTGACGGCCGTCTACGGCTTGGCATCCACGGGGTCGGGCCCCGAGGCGACGCTCTCCGCGTTCCGTACGGCACTGCTGGTGCCCGTCGGGATGGTGGCGCTGGGCCTGTTCATCTCGGCCCTGAGCGTGCGGGCGGAGCGGCGGGCGGTGCGCAGGGCGTCCCAGGTGAGCAGCGTCAGCGCCAGCCAGACCAGCGCGAACCCGGCCCAGCGCTCGGGCGGCATGGCCTCGTGGAAGTAGAAAATGCCGAGCAGGAACTGGAAGACCGGGGCCAGGTACTGCAGCAGCCCCAGCGTGGACAGGGGCACACGGATCGCGGCCGCGCCGAAGCAGACGAGGGGGAGCGCGGTGACGATGCCGGTCGCGGCGAGCAGGGTCGCGTGGCCCGCGCCCTCGTCGGCGAAAGTGGAGTCGCCCTGCGCGCCGAGCCACAGCAGATAGCCCAGCGCGGGCAGGAACTGGATCGTGGTCTCGGCCGCCAGCGACTCGACGCCGCTGAGGTTGACCTTCTTCTTCACCAGGCCGTACGTGGCGAAGGAGAAGGCGAGGGTGAGGGAGATCCACGGCGGGCGGCCGTAGCCGACGGTGAGCACGAGGACCGCGGCGAGACAGACGCCGACCGCCGTCCACTGCACGGGCCGCAGCCGCTCCTTCAGGAGCAGGACGCCCATGGCGATGGTGACCAGCGGGTTGATGAAGTAGCCGAGCGAGGCCTCGACGACGTGACCGGAGTTCACCGACCAGATGTAGACGCCCCAGTTCACGGTGATGACGGCCGCGGCCACGGTGATCAGCGCGAGCCTGCGCGGCTGCCGCAGCAGCTCACCGACCCAGGCCCAGCGCCGGATGACGAGGAGCGCGACGGCCACGAAGGCCAGGGACCACACCATCCGGTGGGCGAGGATCTCGACCGCTCCGGCGGGCTTCAGCAGAGGCCAGAATAGGGGAACGAGCCCCCACATCCCGTACGCCGCGAAGCCGTTCAGCAGACCTATGCGCTGCTCGCCCTTCGACGTCCCGGCCACGGGCCCCTCCTTCTCACATCCAGCTCGCCTGCAAGAAGGTAACGCCGAGCACCCCCGTCTGTCATGTCCGTATCGGCATACGGTCATGACAGACGGGGGTGACCCGGACCCCAGGGCCCTACCGGGGGAGTCCGGCCCTGGGGTGCTTCATCTGCTCCATTGCTTCATCTGCCCCGTCGTGCGGGTCAGCCCTTGAGCGCGACGGCGATCGCCTCGGTGAGCGGCGTGGTCGGGCGGCCGGCCAGACGGGACAGATCGCCGCTGGACACGACCAGCTCGCCCTTCTCGATCGACGCGTCCACGCCGGCCAGGGTCGCGGCGAACGGCTCCGGCAGCCCGGCGCCGGTCAGGATGCCGATGAGGGCGTCGGTGGGGACGGCGGAGTAGCCGATCTCCTTGCCGGTCTGCCGGCTCAGCTCGGCCGCGTACTCCGCGAAGCTCCACGCCTCGTCGCCGCCCAGCTCGTACGTCTTGTTCTCGTGCCCCTCGCCGGTCAGTACGGCGACCGCGGCGGCCGCGTAGTCGGCGCGCGAGGCGGAGGAGACCCGGCCCTCACCGGCGGCGGCGACGACCGCACTGTGCTCCAGCACCGGGGCGAGGTTCTCGGTGTAGTTCTCGTGGTACCAGCCGTTGCGCAGCAGCGCGTACGGCACACCGGAGGTGGTCAGGGCCTCCTCGGTGCCACGGTGGTCGTCGGCGAGCGCGGCGGTCAGGGCGCCCGGAGCGCTGGTGTAGGCGAGCAGCGCCACTCCGGCCGCCTTCGCGGCGTCTATGACGATCGTGTGCTGCTGGACGCGGCCCTTGTCGAACTCGTTGCCCGAGATGAGCAGCACCTTGTCACCGGCCGCGAACAGCCCGTCGAAGGAGGCCGGGGCGTTGTAGTCGGCGAGCGCGATCTTCACGCCGCGCGCCGCGAAGTCGGCGGCCTTCTCCGCGTTGCGGACGACGGCGGTGATCTGCTCGGCCGGGACCTTCTCCAGCAACTGCTCCACGACGTGGCGGCCCAGGTTTCCGGTGGCTCCGGTGACAACGATGCTCATGATCTGCGATCTCCTTGTGGGGTGCGTCTCTGCCGCTAACCATAGGGTGTGCGCTAACTCTGCGAAAGTACCCACTTTGAAGTAAGGTACTGGCATGGCAGTAAGCAATGAGGTGAGCGTCCCGTCGACGGGTCCGTTGGTCGCCGAGGAGATGTGCCCGCACCGCCTGGTCCTGGAACACGTCACCAGCCGCTGGGGTGTCCTGGTCCTGATCCAGCTCCTCGACCGCCCCTACCGGTTCAGCGAGCTGCGCCGGGCCATCGGCCGCGTCAGCGAGAAGATGCTCACCCAGACCCTCCAGACCCTGGAACGCGACGGCCTCGTCCACCGCGACGCCAAGCCGGTCATCCCGCCGAGGGTCGACTACTCCCTCACCGGCCTGGGTCGCGAGGCGGCCGTACAGGTGCGGGCGCTGGCGGTGTGGACCGACGCGCGGATGGGGGAGGTACGGAAGGCGCGGGAGGTGTACGACGCGCGGAAGATGGCGTCTGAGCAGGGCTGACGCGTCCGGCGAGGGTCGAACGAACGTATGCGGGCGGCGCCCGCGGGGCACACGTATGGCAGGGCGCCGGTCGATGTGAGCCTCACGTCCTCCAATGCGCCCTCCCTCCGCCTCCCACGCCGCCTTGAGCCGCAGGGCACGCTGGAACGCGGAGTGCCACGCCTACTGTGCACCGGCCTGCGATGCCATCAATATCGGCGCACGGTAACCGGATCCAGGGGGATGCCTTGACATGGGCACACGGAATTTGGCCGCGCACAGGGTCGGCTCCGCCGTGGTGGCGGGGCTGGGTCGAATGAGGGCTCCCTTCGTGCGCGGCGGCCGTCATCGACGACACGAGGAACTCCTGCTCGAACTCGTCCGTCAAGTCGCCGGGATGACCGCGGAGCTGCATCGCGCCAACCTGCTTCAGCACCACCGCCTGATGATGGACCAATGGGACCGTGCCATCGACGACCCGTCGTTCGCCGCGGTTCTGAGCACCCTCGACGGGATCTCCGAGGCGAAGCGCCGGCAGATGCTCTTCGCCAACCGCGCCTACCAGACGGTCCTGCTCGCCCACAGAGTCGGCATCGTCGACCAGGACGAGCTGCTGGGCCACCTGCGGATGCAGTGCCGCAGCGATCTCTTCCGGGAGTTCTGGTCACGCACGGTCGAGCACCGGCGCAGCCTCAAGGCCGGCTCGCTGGAGAAACGTATCGGCGAGGCGGTGGACATCCTTCTGGACGAGTTGGCCGACGACCCTGACGAGTGGTGGATCGTGGGGCCGGGGCCCACTGCGCCGGACGCGCCGTGCGACTGAGGTGTGCGCCGTGCGGCTGACTCATGCGCCCGAGTGGTCGGACAAGGGACGGCGCACGGGTGTACTTGTGCGTGATGGGCAGGTTGTTCGGTTAGAGCTTCACGGTGCGTAATGACCGGTTGCCTGCCCGTATCGCCCGTATCGCCCGTCGCCTGGGCGCCACCCCCCAGCAGAGGGGAAGTCTGTCCGGTGAGTCCTGCCCTGACCTCTTCGAACTTACGGACGGTGATTTCGCGGTCATCGGCACCGAAGCCACCGCCGCCCTGGAACCCCACCTCCCCCCGGACGCCTCCCGCGCAGACCACGAGCGCATCGTCGTCATCACCCGCGAGACCCTGATCCGCGCCAAGAAGGACATCCCTGACGCATGACGTCACAGGGCCCGGCGCCGTGACGTACGGCACCGGGCCCTGGGACGTCGGACGCAGGTCAGCCCACGACCGTCCAGGTGTCCCCGCCGGCCAGCAGCGCTCCCAGGTCGCCCTTGCCGTTCTGCTCGATCGCGGTGTCGAGCTGGTCCGTCATCTGGGTGTCGTACACCGGTCGCTCCACGGAGCGGAGCACCCCGACGGGGGTGTGGTGGAGGGTGTCCGGGTCGGCCAGGCGGGAGAGGGCGAAGGCGGTGGTGGGGGACGTGGCGTGGGCGTCGTGGACCAGTACGTCCGCCTCGTTGTCCGGGGTCACCGTGATCACCTTCAGGTCGCCGGTCGACGGGTCGCGTACGACGCCGCGGGTGCCGTCGGGGCCGAAGCGGATGGGCTTCCCGTGCTCCAGGCGGATCACGGCCTCCTCGGCCTGCTGCCCTGTCTTTGCATTGGATGCAGCCTTCAGTGCCTCGAAGGCGCCGTCGTTGAAGATGTTGCAGTTCTGGTAGATCTCGATCAGCGCGGTGCCGGGATGGGCGGCGGCCTGGCGCAGGACCTCGGTGAGGTGCTTGCGGTCGGAGTCGATCGTCCGGGCCACGAAGGAGGCTTCCGCGCCGAGCGCCAGGGACACCGGGTTGAACGGGGCGTCCAGGGAGCCCATCGGCGTCGACTTGGTGATCTTGCCGACCTCGGAGGTGGGCGAGTACTGGCCCTTGGTCAGGCCGTAGATCCGGTTGTTGAACAGCAGGATCTTCAGGTTGACGTTGCGGCGCAGGGCGTGGATGAGGTGGTTGCCGCCGATCGACAGCGCATCCCCGTCACCCGTGACCACCCACACCGACAGGTCCCGGCGGCTGGAGGCCAGGCCGGTCGCGATGGCGGGGGCACGGCCGTGGATGGAGTGCATGCCGTAGGTGTTCATGTAGTACGGGAAGCGGGACGAGCAGCCGATGCCCGAGACGAAGACGATGTTCTCCTTCGCCAGGCCCAGCTCGGGCATGAAGCCCTGGACCGCGGCGAGGATGGCGTAGTCACCGCAGCCGGGGCACCAGCGCACTTCCTGATCGGACTTGAAGTCCTTCATGGACTGGCGGGCCTCGGCCTTGGGGACGAGCGAAAGCGCCTCGATCGTGCCCGTGCCTTCCGTGGACGTCTCAGCCATCGATGGCCTCCTTCAGAGCCGTGGCGAGCTGTTCTGCCTTGAACGGCATGCCGTTGACCTGGTTGTAGGAGTGGGCGTCGACCAGGTACTTCGCCCGGACCAGGGCGGCGAGCTGGCCGAGGTTCATCTCGGGGACCACCACCTTGTCGTAGCCCTCAAGGACGGCGCCGAGATTGCCCGGGAAGGGGTTGAGGTGGCGCAGATGGGCCTGCGCGATGGCCTCGCCGGCGGTGCGCAGCCGCCGTACCGCCGCCGTGATCGGCCCGTACGTGGAGCCCCAGCCCAGCACCAGGGTGCGCGCGCCGTGCGGGTCGTCGACCTCCACGTCCGGTACGTCGATGCCGTCGATCTTGGCCTGCCGGGTGCGGACCATGAAGTCGTGGTTGGCCGGGTCGTAGGAGATGTTGCCCGAGCCGTCCTGTTTCTCGATGCCGCCGATCCGGTGCTCCAGGCCCGGCGTGCCCGGGATCGCCCATGGGCGGGCCAGGGTCTGCGGGTCGCGCTTGTACGGCCAGAACACCTCGGTGCCGTCGTCGAGGGTGTGGTTGGGGCCCTGGGCGAACTGCACCCGCAGGTCGGGGAGCTCGTCGAGGTCGGGGATGCGCCAGGGTTCGGAGCCGTTGGCCAGATAGCCGTCGGAGAGCAGGAAGACGGGCGTGCGGTAGGTCAGCGCGATCCGGGCCGCTTCCAAGGCCGCGTCGAAGCAGTCGGCCGGCGTACGCGGCGCGACGATCGGCACCGGCGCCTCACCGTTGCGCCCGTACATCGCCTGCAGCAGGTCCGCCTGCTCGGTCTTGGTCGGCAGACCCGTCGACGGGCCGCCCCGCTGGATGTCGATGACCAGCAGCGGCAGCTCCAAGGACACCGCCAGCCCGATCGTCTCGCTCTTGAGCGCCACGCCCGGACCGGACGTCGTCGTCACCGCCAGCGAACCGCCGAACGCCGCACCCAGCGCCGCCCCGATCCCGGCGATCTCGTCCTCCGCCTGGAAGGTACGCACGCCGAAGTTCTTGTGCTTGCTCAGCTCGTGCAGGATGTCGGACGCCGGAGTGATCGGGTACGAGCCCAGGAACAGCGGCAGGTCCGCCTGCCGGGACGCCGCGACCAGCCCGTAGGACAGCGCCAGGTTCCCGGAGATGTTCCGGTACGTGCCGGTCGGGAACGCCGTCGTCGCCGGCGCGATCTCGTAGGAGACCGCGAAGTCCTCCGTCGTCTCACCGAAGTTCCAGCCCGCGCGGAAGGCGGCGATGTTGGCGGCCGCGATGTCCGGCTTCTTGGCGAACTTCGAGGTCAGGAACTTCTCGGTGCCCTCGGTCGGCCGGTGGTACATCCATGACAAGAGGCCGAGCGCGAACATGTTCTTGCTGCGCTCGGCCTCTTTGCGAGTGAGGTCGAAATCCTTGAGGGCCTCGACGGTCAGGGTGGTCAGGGGGACCGGATGGAGCTGGTAACCGTCGAGGGACCCGTCCTCCAGCGGCGAGGCCGCGTACCCCACCTTCGCCATCGCCCGTTTGGTGAACTCGTCCGTGTTGACGATGATCTCCGCGCCGCGCGGCAGATCGGCGATGTTCGCCTTCAGCGCCGCCGGGTTCATCGCGACCAGCACATTCGGCGCATCACCCGGCGTGAGGATGTCGTGGTCGGCGAAGTGCAGCTGGAAGGAGGAGACACCGGGCAGGGTGCCGGCGGGGGCCCGGATCTCGGCCGGGAAGTTCGGCAAGGTCGACAGGTCGTTGCCGAAGGATGCCGTCTCCGAGGTGAAACGGTCACCGGTGAGCTGCATCCCGTCACCCGAGTCACCCGCGAAACGGATGATGACCCGGTTCAGACGGCGGACGTCCTTCACGCCTGCCGCTTTGCGCTGCTCTCCCACGACGGTTCCGTCGGCCTGCTCCGCTGGACTACTGACCTGCGTCACTGAACTGGACCTCCCTCGAGGCGGCTGTCTGGGAGCGGCCTTCCCGCAGGCCCTCCCAGGATCAACCCTACGACCGTAAGGGTCGCCTTCCCTGGGTCATTCGCATGATGGACACGCTTTTGAGATGGTTGGACGCCCCGACTTGTCACGATTTACTCGCCCCCAGCGCTTGCCCTTGAAGACGCTGCCCCTCATTCTTCGGTTCTCGGGATCGGTGGACCCGCACATCCCGCTCAGCGGGCGCCCCATTTCTGACAGGGTGTCAGACTCTCAGGAGTTCAAGTAGGTGAGGACCGCGAGGACGCGCCGGTGGTCGCCGTCGCTCGGGGACAGCCCCAGCTTCAGGAAGATGTTGCTGACGTGCTTCTCGACGGCCCCGTCGCTCACGACCAACTGCCGGGCGATCGCGGAGTTGGTCCGCCCCTCGGCCATCAGCCCCAGGACCTCACGCTCCCTGGGGGTGAGTCCCGCGAGCACATCCTGCTTGCGGCTGCGCCCCAGCAGCTGCGCGACGACCTCGGGGTCCAGGGCCGTACCTCCCTGGGCCACCCGTACCACCGCGTCCACGAACTCACGCACCTCGGCTACCCGGTCCTTGAGCAGATAGCCGACCCCGTGGCTGGAACCGGCCAGCAGTTCGGTGGCGTAGCGCTCCTCCACGTACTGCGACAGCACGAGCACACCGAGTCCGGGGTGCGCCTTGCGCAGCTGTACGGCGGCCCGTACCCCCTCGTCGGTGTGCGTCGGCGGCATTCGTACGTCCGCCACCACGACGTCCGGCAGCGCACCCTCCGCGTCCAGCTCGGTGATGGTCTTGATCAGCGCGTCCCCGTCACCCACCCCGGCGACGACATCGTGCCCCCGGTCGGTCAGCAACCGGGTCAGGCCCTCCCTGAGCAGCACTGAATCCTCGGCGATGACCACGCGCACCCTGTCCTCCACGATCTACGGCCCCCCACAGCCCCGACTCCACGCCCGCCCGGACGACAAGGCCCAGCATTCCAGCATTCGGACCCGGGCGGGCCCGGCCAACGGGAATCATCGGGAACCAAAGGGAATCACAAGGGCATGTATGAGCCATCCAGCCCGTCCGGCGTTTGAGGACGAGGCCGTCCAGGCCGACGGGGGTCCAGGGGGCGGAACCCCCTGGCGGGGTCGAAGGGGCAGAGCCCCTGGGGGATGAGAACGGGTAGGGGCGGCGGGGGCGACCCACACCCCCGCCGCCCAGCCGCGCCGCCCGCCCCCGCCCAACCGCGGAGCTCACCGCATCGCCGGCTCCGCCCGCCAAGGCAACTCCGCGGTGACCCGGGTGGGCCCGCCCTCCGGCGAGTCCACCACCAGGATTCCGTCCACCGCGTCCAGCCGCTCCGCGAGCCCGGCCAGCCCCGACCCGCCGGCCGTGTCCGCCCCGCCCACTCCGTCGTCCACGACCTGCAGCATCAGCCGGTTCTCCACCCGCCACACATCCACCGACGCCCACGTCGCCCGAGCGTGCTTGCTGATGTTCTGCAGCAGTTCCGACACCGTGAAGTACGCGATCCCCTCGATCGCCGCCGCCGGCCGCGCGGGCAGATCCACCTCCACCTGCACCGGCACGGTGCACCGCGACGCCACCGCGGACAGTGCCGCGTCCAGCCCGCGGTCCGTCAGCACCGCCGGATGGATCCCGCGTGCCAGGTCCCGCAGCTCCTGAAGCGCGGTCTTCACCTCACCGTGCGCGTCGCCGACCATCCGCGCCGCCGCCTGCGGGTCCTCCGTGAGCTTCTCCTTCGCCAGCCCCAGATCCATGGCCAACGCCACCAACCGTGCCTGTGCCCCGTCGTGCAGGTCCCGCTCGATGCGCCGCAGGTCCGCCGCGGCGGTGTCGACGACGACCCCCCGGTCCGACTCCAGCTCCACCACCCGCGCCGACAGCCGCGTCGGCCCGAGCAGCCCGTGCACCAGGACCCGGTCCACCATCGTCAGCGCCCGCACGATCCACGGCGTGGCCATCGTGAACAACAGCCCCACCAACGCCGTGACGCCGATCTCGAAGGGGTTGTCCAGGTAGATGTGGTGGCCTTCGTCGCCGTACAGCTGGAGCCCGTCCTGACCGCCGTACATCGGGAAGAGCCAGAACCACAGCGGGTACGTCATCAGCGACCACCCGATCGACCAGAAGGTCACCGAGACGACGAACGAGAACACCGACCACGGCAGGTACAGCAGCGCGTACAGCAGGGTCCGCCAGGAGGTGCCGCTCCCGAGGACGGCCCCCATCCAGCCCATCACGCCCTGCTTCCGCATCCGCAGCGGCTCCGGGTCGCCCACCTCCAGACCCAGCAGCGCCCGCGCCCGGCCCCGCTCCAGCGCACCGAACCCCCGGCACCCGGCGAGCCCCGCCGCCAGCACCGGGATCCCGAGGAACGTCACGAGAAGGCCCGCACCGAGGGAGACCATCGTGACGGCGTACGTGAACAGGAGCACGCCGATCGGCAGGCCCAGCAGCACATACGCCAGCTCGCTCCAGCTGCGCGCCTCGAACGGCGCCCGCAGCGCGGAGGGCAGCCGATGCCTGCGCGTCCCCTCCGCGAACCCGAGCCCGCTGTCGTGCCCGTAGCCCTGTCCGTAGTCCGTGGCCATCGGCGTCGTCCGTTTCTACTCGTCCTGAGGCTCCGCAGACCCTGCTGGTCCACCTGCTGGTCCCGAGGCTGTGCCGTCGTATCTCCACCCTGCTCGGCCGCAGGTCCGCGGACCATGGAGTCAGTCGGCGTCCTGGACGGGGGGTTTTCCCTACCTCCGGGACCGCCTGGGCTCCCCGGCCCCCCTGGGCTCCCGCGCGTCGAGCGACCGGTCCCGCCACGGCAGCTCCGCCGTGACCACCGTCGGCCCGCCCGGCGGTGAGTCGATGACGAACAGGCCGTCGACGGCGCCCAGCCGGTCGGCGAGGCCGCGCATCCCCGTACCGCCGTCGAGACGCGCGCCGCCGTGGCCGTCGTCCCACACCTGGATCAGCAGCCGGTCGTCGGCCTGCCACACGTCGACCGACGCGGTCCTCGCCCCGCTGTGCTTGCTGATGTTCTGCAGCAGCTCCGAGACGGTGAAGTAGGCGATGCCCTCGATCGCCGCGGCCGGTCTGGTCGGCAGGTCGGCCGTCACCTTCACCGGCACCGTGCAGCGCGAGGCGACCGAGGACAGGGCCGCGTCCAGGCCGCGGTCCGTCAGTACGGCGGGATGGATGCCGCGGGCCAGATCCCGCAGTTCCTGCAGCGCGAGCTTGACCTCGCCGTGCGCCTCCGCGACCATCGCCGCCGCCGTGTCGGGGTCCTCGAGGAGCTTCTCCTTGGCGAGGCCCAGGCCCATGGCCAGGTTGACCAGCCGGGCCTGCGCCCCGTCGTGCAGATCGCGCTCGATGCGCCGCAGATCGGCCGCGGCCGTGTCGACCACGACCCCCCGGTCCGACTCGAGCTCGGCGATCCGCCGCTCCAGCTCGTCGGACGGCGACAGCAGACCGCGCACCATCGCCCGGTCCACGTTGGTCAGACCCCGCGCGATGAACGGCAGCACCGGCCACAGCACGAACAACGAGGTCAGCGTGATGGCGAAGGTGAAGACACCCCAGGGCAGCCGGACGAAGTCGTACAGCACCGTGCGCCAGCCGACCGGGTCCTTGATCCCCATCCACAGCTGCGCGAAGAAGCCGTTCCTGCGGCTGCGCAGGGGGAGGGGGCTCGGCTCGTCGATCCGCACCCCGAGCAGCGCCCTGGCCCGCGCCCGCTCCAGCTTGCCCAGCTGCCGGGCGCCCATCAGGCCGGCCGCCAGCAGCGGGAAACCGATCACCGTGACGGTGAGCCAGAAGCCGGTGACCAGCACCGTCATGACGTAGGTGAATCCGAGCAGGGCCACCGGGAGGTTCGCCAGAAGGTGCGCGATCTCCTTCCAGGTGTGCCGGTCGAAGGCGAAACGGGCAGGCGGCAGGCGGTCGCTGTCCGCTTCCCCGCTGGGTCTCGAGGACGGGAGACGTTCGGTCATATGGGTTAGCGTGCCGCTCGGCGGGCCGCCGCGCCATGAGGCGGACCGCCGCGATCCCCTGGGGATAACCCCACCCCGGCGACCTGTGGCTTGTGCCAAGGCGTGACGGGCTGCTTACGGTCTCTTTAGCAGGGCCTAGACTCCCGTGCGTACAGATCGTCGAAGAGCGTCCAGTGTCGTCCAGTGTCGTCCAGATGTCGTCCAGTGTCAGGGAGCGAGGGACTGACGTGCCGGAACCGACCGTCGTCGTTGCGGCGGACTACTTCCAGTCGTACTCGGTCGTCGGGCTGCTCGCCGTCGTCGGCGTCCTGTTCGTGGCCGTCGCCTTCGGAGCCGGGCGGCTGCTGCGACCCGTGGTCCCCACGCCCGAGAAGCTCCTGACGTACGAGTGCGGCGTCGACCCCGTCGGCGAGGGCTGGGCCCACACCCAGGTCCGCTACTACGTCTACGCTTTCTTGTACGTCATCTTCGCCGTCGACTCGATCTTCCTGTTCCCCTGGGCGACGGTGTTCGCCGCCGACGGGTACGGCGCGACGACACTCGTCGAGATGTTCATCTTCCTGGGCTTTCTCGCCGTGGGCCTGCTGTACGCGTACAAGAAGGGCGTACTGGCATGGACGTGACACCAGAAGTGACTCCTTCGGAGCCCGTGTACCTGCCGGAGCCGAAGCGCCTCGGCGTGCTCTCGCGGCTCGCCCCCGAGCCGATGAAGGTGGTCCTCAACTGGGGCCGCCGCTACTCCCTGTGGGTCTTCAACTTCGGCCTCGCCTGCTGCGCGATCGAGTTCATCGCCGCGTCGATGGCCCGCCACGACTTCATCCGCCTCGGCGTGATCCCCTTCGCGCCCGGCCCGCGCCAGGCCGACCTGATGGTCGTCTCCGGCACGGTCACCGACAAGATGGCGCCGGCCGTGAAGCGCCTCTACGAACAGATGCCCGAGCCGAAGTACGTCATCTCCTTCGGCGCGTGCTCCAACTGCGGCGGCCCGTACTGGGACTCGTACTCCGTCACCAAGGGCGTCGACCAGATCATCCCGGTGGATGTGTATGTCCCGGGCTGCCCGCCGCGCCCCGAGGCGCTGCTCCAGGGGATCCTCAAACTCCAGGAGAAGATCGCCCGGGAGTCGCTGGGGGAGCGGTACGGGACGGCCCGGCCGTCGGCCGCGGCGCTGCAGAGCGGGCTGGTGCGGCCGCCGGCCGTTGGGCCGGCTGTTGAGGGGGACGCGCGATGACGGTGGTCGGCTGGCTGCCCGCGCCCGCCGAGGAACTGTTCGGCGCGGAGGCCACGGCGGAGGAGTCGTACGAGGTCCTGACGGTGGACGTGCCGCCGGCCTCCTGGATCGCGGCGCTCGAAACGGCCCGCGACCGCCTCGGCTGCACCTACTTCGACTGGCTGAGCGCGGTCGACGAACCGGGCACGGGCTTCCGCGTCTCGGCCCACGTCGTGGCCCTCTCCCCGGTACGCCGCCTGCTCGTCCGTACGACCGTCCCGCACGAGGCCCCCGCCCTGCCGACCGCCGTCGACGTGTACGCGGGCGCCGCCTGGCACGAACGCGAGACCCACGAGATGTTCGGCGTCGCCTTCGAGGGCCACCCCTCCCTGGACCACCTCCTCCTCCCGGACGGCTTCGAAGGCCACCCCCTTCGCAAGGACTTCGTCCTCGCCTCCCGAGTCGCCAAGGCCTGGCCCGGCGCCAAGGAACCCGGCGAATCCGAACACGGCGGCCCCAAACGCCGCCAAATGCTCCCCCCAGGCGTCCCCGACCCCAACGAATGGGGCCCCCTGAAGGGCCAACTCCCCCCGGCCCCAACCCGCCCGGCACGGGGCGCGGGGCGCGCGGGGGCGGGGGACCGCCCGGTGCGGGGTGGTACCGGGGAACGCCCGGTGGGGGGTGCTGGAGATCGCCCGGTGAGGGGTACTGGGGATCGCCCGGTGCGGGACACGGGCGAACGCCCGGCGCGCGCGGCCGGCGAACGGCCCGTACGGCGTGCCCGTACGGCGGCTGAGGGGTCGGCGAGTCAGGTGTCGGCGGCTCCGGTGGAGGCGGCGGGGTCTGCGGGTGCGGCGGGTCAGGTGGGGGAGGCTCCGTCTGCGGGTGCGCCGACTGAGGATGCGCCGATTGAGGGTGCGTCGACTGGGCCGAGGCGGTCGCGTTCGGCGGCTGAGGGGGCGGCGGGTCAGGTGTCGGCGGCTCCGGTGGAGGCGGCCGGGTCTGCGGGTGCGGCGGGTCAGGTGGAGGAGGCTCCGTCTGCGGGTGCGCCGATTGAGGGTGCGTCGACTGGGCCGAGGCGGTCGCGTTCGGCGGCTGAGGGGGCGGCGGGTCAGGTGTCGGCCGCTCCGGTGGAGGGGTCGGCGAGTCGGGCCGAGGCGGTTCCGGCGGAGGACGCGGCGGGGCAGGCGAAGGCGTCTGACTCTCCGGGTTCGTCAGCTGGGCCGAGTGAGTCTGGTACGGCGGCCGAGGGCTCGGCGAGCCGGACCTCGGCGTCGCCAGTGGAGGGCTCCGGGAGTCCGACAGCGGCGGAGCAGGCGGAGGCGTCCCAGCCCACGGGCGCGCCCGCTGTACCGAGGCGTTCCCGCACCGCGGCGGAGGGCTCGGCCAGTCAGAGCGAGGCGTCCAAGGCCACGGAGACGTCGGCCACGGGCGCCCCGCCCCCGGCTGCCCCGGCCAGCGATGCGCCCGGTGCCCGGCGTCGGGCCCGCAGCGCTTCGCAGGGGTCGGCGAGTCAGGGAGCCAGGCCCGAGGCGGCGGCTTCGGCCGGCGACACCGGCGAGGCCGCCGCACCTCCGCAGACCGAGGGCACGCCCCCGAAGGCGCCCACCACCCCGCGCAGCCCGGACGCCCCCTGGCACCACGCCCGCCCGGCCTTCGACGAACGGGAACCCGAGCGAGGCGCTGAGCCCGAGCCGAACGCCGAGAGCGAGGCAGGGGCCGGCCAGGCACCCAATGCCGAGCAGGCACCGGAAGCCGAGCCGGACCACGCTCCCGAAGCCGAAGCCGAGGTCGAGGTCGAAGCCGTTGCGGATACCGAAGCCGAGCAGGCACCCAACCCCAAGCACCCCCCAAGGCCCGGCCCCCGCCCCGACCCCGATCCCGGCACCCCCGAAGACCCCTCAGGAGGCCCGCAGTGAACGACGCACTCGACGTCGCCCTGCGACTCGTGATCGTCTTCGTCGTCTTCCTCACCTTCCCCCTGATCGTGGGCCAGACCGAGCACAAGGTCATGGCCCACATGCAGGGCCGCCTCGGCCCGATGTACGCCGGTGGCTTCCACGGCTGGGCCCAACTCGTCGCCGACGGCGTGAAGTTCGCGCAGAAGGAAGACATCGTTCCCGCGGGCGCGGACCGCCGTATCTTCCAACTCGCCCCCGCCGTAGCCCTCCTCCCGTACCTCCTGGTCCTCCTCGCCATTCCCATCGGCCCCGGCGAGGGCGCCGTCGGCGAGGTCATCGACGCGGGCGTCTTCTTCGTCCTTGCCGTGATGGGCGTGGGCGTCCTCGGCTCGCTCATGGCCGGCTGGGCCTCCGCCAACAAGTTCTCCCTCCTCGGCGGCCTGCGCACCGCCGCCCAGCTCCTCGCCTACGAACTCCCGATGCTGCTCACCGCCGCCTCGGTGGCGATGGCGGCCGGCACCGTCTCGATCCCCGGCATCCTCGACGCCTTCGAGTGGTGGTGGCTGCCCTGGCAGATCGTCGGCGCGATCGTGTTCTTCGTCGCCGGCCTCGCCGAACTCCAGCGCCCGCCCTTCGACATGCCGGTCGCCGACTCGGAGATCATCTTCGGTGCCTACACCGAGTACACCGGCCTCCGCTTCGCCCTGTTCCTCCTCGCCGAGTACGCCGGAATCGTCGTCCTGTGCGGCCTGACCACCGTCCTCTTCCTGGGTGGCTGGCACGGTCCCTGGGGCGCCGACGGCCTCGGCTGGGTCTGGACCCTCCTGAAGGCGGCCGTGCTGGCCTTCGTCGTCATCTGGCTCCGCGTCACCTACCCACGCCTGCGCGAGGACCAGCTCCAGAAGCTCTCTTGGACCCTCCTCGTCCCCCTCTCCCTCGCCCAGATCGCCCTCACCGGCATCGTCAAGGTGGTGATCCAGTAACCATGGCTGCGTCTCTCCCACCCACCCGGCCCCGCATCCCCGGCTCCGGCCTCGCCAAGGGCCTGGCCGTCACCCTCCGCACGATGACGAAGAAGACCGTCACCGAGCAGTACCCGGACGTCCAGCCCGACCTCCCGCCCCGCACCCGCGGTGTGATCGGCCTCTTCGAGGAGAACTGCACGGTCTGCATGCTGTGCGCCCGCGAGTGCCCGGACTGGTGCATCTACATCGACTCCCACAAGGAGACGGTCCCGGCGGCGACCCCCGGCGGCCGCGAACGCAGCCGCAACGTCCTCGACCGCTTCGCCATCGACTTCGCCCTGTGCATGTACTGCGGTATCTGCATCGAGGTCTGTCCTTTCGACGCCCTGTTCTGGTCCCCGGAGTTCGAGTACGCCGAGACCGACATCCGCGACCTCACCCACGAGCGCGACAAGCTCCGTGAGTGGATGTGGACCGTCCCGGCCCCGCCCGCCCTCGACCCCGCCGCGGAGGAGCCGAAGGAGATCGCCGCCGCCCGCAAGACCGCCGAGAAGCTGGCCGCCCAGCAGGAGGCCCAGTCTTCGACCGAGCCGCACGCCGACGAGCAGGCCCGCGCGGCCGAGCAGCCCACCCGGCCGACGGGTGAGTCGAAGCAGCAGACGGACCAGCCCCGGCAGGAGGGAGACGCATGACCCTCGCCGCAGCCGCCGGCTCCCTCACGGCCGCCACCGAGACCCACGGCTTCCTCTCCCCGACCGGCGTCGAGATCGCCTTCCTCCTCGTCGGCCTGGTCACCTTCGGCGCCGCACTGGTCACCGTCACCACCAAGCAGCTGGTGCACGCCGCCCTGTGGCTGGTCGTCACCCTCGGCGGCCTCGCCGTCGAGTACCTCCTGCTCACCGCCGAGTTCATCGCCTGGGTGCAGGTCCTTATCTACGTCGGTTCCGTCGTCGTCCTCCTCCTGTTCGGTCTGATGCTCACCAGGGCCCCCATCGGCCGCTCCCCGGACGCCGACTCCGGCAACCGCTGGGCCGCCCTCACCGTGGCCGTCGCCTCCGCCGCCGCCCTGGTGTGGGTCGTCGTCGACGCCTTCCGCACCACCTGGATCGACCTGGACGGCCCGGCAGCCGGCTCCACCGAGGCCACCGGCGCCAGCCTCTTCCAGAACTGGGTCCTCCCCTTCGAGGCCCTCTCCGTCCTCCTCCTCGCCGCTCTGGTCGGCGCGATCGTCCTCTCCCGCAAGACCAAGGCGGACGCGGCGAGCACCGGCCCGGCGGCGAGCACCGGCCCTGGCGTCCCCGGCGCCGGGGACACCGGGCGTGACACGGAAGGGGCCCGCTGATGCACCTCGCTTATCCCGCCGTCCTCTCCGCCCTCCTGTTCTGCACCGGCCTGTACGGCGTCCTCGCCCGCCGCAACGCGATCCTGGTCCTGATGTCGGTCGAGCTGATGCTCAACGCCGTCAATCTCAACCTCGTCGCCTTCGACGTCTGGCTCAGCCGGGCCGCCGAGGAGACCCTGCACTCCGGCCAGGCCCTGACCCTGTTCACCATCGCCATCGCCGCCGCCGAGATCGGCATCGGCCTGGCGATCGTCCTCGCCGTCCACCGCAACCGCGGCACCGCGGACATCGACAAGCTCCGCGACACCGCCGAGGGCCACGAGAGCCACCCGACGGACGGCCCCGACGGCCCCGACGGCTCCGACAGCGACGCCCGCACGGCCGGCCCGGCCGACCGGGCCGGGAAGGCTGAGGCCACCGCGTGACCACGACCACCCTCGCCGTCCTCGTCCCCCTCCTTCCGTTCCTGGGCGCTGCGGCCGGCCTGCTCCTGGGCCGCACGGCCCCCGGCTTCGTCCGCCCACTCGCCGTCCTGCCGACGCTCACCTCCCTCGCGCTCGCCGCAGTGGTCGCTGTGCGCCAGGGCGGCGACCAGGCGGTGAACGCAGCCACCGAGCTCACCCCCACCGGCTCGGTCCCGATCGAACTCGCCCTGCACATCGACGGCTTCGCCGCCCTCGTCGCCGTCCTGGTCGGCCTCGTCGCCACCTGCGTGCAGATCTACTCCACGGGCTACCTGCGCGACGACCCGCGCTACCCCTCGTACGCCGCACTCGTCTCCCTCTTCACCTCCGCGATGCTGCTCGTCGTCTACTCCGGCGACCTGATGGTGCTGCTGGTCGGCTGGGAGATCATGGGCATCTGCTCGTACTTCCTGGTCGGCCACTACTGGGAGACCCCGGAGGCCCGCGCCGCCTCCCTCAAGGCCTTCCTGGTCACCAAGCTCGGCGACGTCCCCTTCCTGATCGGCCTGTTCGCTCTGGCCGCCGACGCCGGGTCGTTCCGCATCACCCGCGTCCTCGGCGCCGTCGCGAACGGCGGACTCGACCACCCGACGCTGATCGCCCTGCTGCTCCTGGCCGGCGTGGCGGGCAAGTCGGCGCAGTTCCCGCTGCACACCTGGCTCCCCGACGCGATGGCGGGCCCGACCCCCGTCTCCGCGCTGATCCACGCCGCGACCATGGTCGCCGCCGGTGTCTACTTCATCGCCCGGCTCCTCCCGGTGTTCGAGGCCTCCCAGGCCGCGATGGTCGTCCTCGCCGTCATGGCCGCCGTCACCATGGCCGGCTCGGCGCTCGCCGCGCTCGCCCAGGACGACATCAAGCGTGTCCTCGCCTACTCGACGATCGGCCAGCTCGGCTACATGACCGGCGCCCTCGCCGTCGGCGACCGCGGTGCCGCCGTCTTCCACCTCCTTACGCACGGCGCCTTCAAGGCGCTGCTGTTCCTCGCGGCCGGCGTGATCATCCACGCCGCCGGCACCAACTCGCTGGCCGCCATGTCCCGCATGAGCAACCTGCGCGACCGCGTCCCCGACGCCTTCTGGACGATGACCGTGGCGCTCCTCGCGCTCGCCGCGATCCCGCCCTTCAGCGGTTTCTTCTCCAAGGAGTCCGTCCTCGGCGCCGCCGAGCACGTCGTCACCGGCCACACCGAGCACGCCCCCGGTGCCGCCGGCTGGACCGTCCTCGTGGCCGGCCTGCTCACCGCCCTCCTCACCGCCGCCTACGCGGCGCGCCTGTGGCTGCTTGCCTTCCACGGCCGCGGCGCCGAGGCCCCTGACCACGGCAGGCAGCCCCTCACCATGACCGTGGTGTTGTGGGTGCTCGCCGCCCCCTCCCTCGCCGTCGGCGGATTCGCCTACCGCACGCTGCCCGACTGGTTCGACGGCCGCGACCTGGCCCCGACCCTGACCACCTCCGTCCTCGGCACGGGCGCGGCCCTGGTCGGCGGCCTCGTCACCTACGCGGCCTGGCGGCACACCACCGCTCTCGCGGCCCGCGTCCCGCTGGGTGCGGTCGCGGCCCACCCCCAGGGCGCCGCCGGACAGGTCGAGGCCGAGGCCATCGCCAGCCACAAGCCCGCGTACGGAGACGTGGCCTACGCCCCCGACCCGGCGGACCCGGGTCGACTCCTGCTCGGCCCGCTGCACCGCCACGCGGCCGTCGGCTTCCACCTCGACGCCGTGTACACGGCCCTCTTCGTCCGCCCGGTCCAGGCCGGAGCCACCCTCGTCCGGTTCCTCGACCGCGAGGTCGTCGACACCTACGTACGCGGCGCGGGTGCGCTGCCCCGCCTGCTGGGAGCCGCCGTACGGCGGGCCCAGACCGGCAATCTGCAGACCTATGTGAGCGCGCTGCTCGCCGGCACCGTCGTCCTGGTGGTCGCCGCCGTCCTCGTCGCCACGGGAGCGTGAGCAGGCGTGATCGATATCAACGAGTCCGTGATGCAGGTCCTTCTGGCGTTCATCGTGGTCGGCCCGCTTCTCGGCGCCGCCACCGCTCTGCTGCCGCCACCGCCCGGACTGAAGGGGAAGTCACCCGAGCAGGCCGTGCTGCGGCACGGTGTGACGGTCACCGGCGCGATTCTCGTCGCCGCGGTCGTCCTCACGCTCGGCTTCGACCACGACCACCCGTCGAAGATGCAGGCCACGACCGACATCAGCTGGATTCCCGCACTCGACGTGCGCATCCACCTCGGCATCGACGGCATCTCCCTCCCCCTTCTGGTCCTGACCGCGCTGCTGACCTTCCTCTGCGCGCTCTACTCCTATTTCAAAATGCCCGCGGGACCGACCCCGAAGGCCTTCGTCGCACTGCTGCTCGTCCTCGAGTCCGGCACCCTCGCGACCTTCGCCGTCCTCGACCTGCTGCTCTTCTTCCTCGCCTTCGAGATGGTCCTCATCCCGATGTACTTCCTCATCGCCCGCTGGGGCGGTGAGCAACGGACCCAGGCAGCTTGGAAGTTCATCCTCTACACCCTGCTCGGTTCCGTGGTCATGCTGCTCGGCCTGCTCCTGATCGGAATCAAGGCGGGCACATTCGACATGGTGGCACTCGCCACTGACAACGGCCGGTCGCTGACCACATCCGTGCAGGTCATCGCCGTTTTGGCGATCGGGATCGGGCTCGCGGTCAAGACGCCGATGTGGCCGCTGCACAGCTGGCTGCCCGACGCCCACACCGCCGCCCCGACCGTCGGCTCGGTCCTGCTGGCCGGCGTACTGCTGAAGATGGGTACGTACGGATTCGTCCGGATTCTGCTGCCGATCACGCCGGACGGCTTCCGCACCTTCGCGCCCTACCTCGCCGCCTTCGCCGTCGTCGGGATCATCTACGGATCGCTGGCCTGCCTGGCCCTGGCGAAACAGGGAGCGAAGGGCGATCTCAAGCGGCTCATCGCCTACTCCTCCGTCGGCCACATGGGCTTCGTCCTCCTCGGCATCTCGACCATGACCCCGACCGGCGTGAACGGCGCGCTGTTCGCCAACATCGCCCACGGCCTCATCACCGGCCTGCTCTTCTTCCTGGTCGGCGCGCTGAAGGACCGCACCGGCACGTCCGACCTCGACACCCTCGCCGAGGCCACCGGCGCCGCGCTCTACGGCAAGGCACCCCGTCTCGGCGGTCTGCTCGCCTTCGCCGCCGTCGCCTCGCTCGGCCTGCCCGGCCTCGCCGGATTCTGGGGCGAGATGCTGGCGCTGTTCGGCGCGTTCGAGCCCGCCGCCGACCTCAGCCGCCCGGCCTTCCTCACCTTCATGGCGATCGCGGCGTTCGGCACGCTGCTGACGGCCGCGTACATGCTGATCGTGGTCCGCCGCGTCTGCATGGGCGCCGTACGGCAGGAAGCGCCGAAGCTCGCCGACGTCCAGACATACGAGTTCGCGGCCTGGACTCCGCTCGTCGTCCTCACCGTCGTCGCCGGCCTCTGGCCGAAGGCCCTCCTCGGCCTGACCGACCCGGCCGTGCAACAGCTCCTCGCAGGAGGCACCCGATGAGCTCCCCGGTCCAGCCGCTGGCCGTGAATCTCGTCCAGTCCGTCGACTGGCTCGCCATCGCGCCGCCCACCATCGCGGCGGTCGTCGGACTCGTCGTCCTCGTCGCCGACCTGTTCGTGGGCGAGAAGAAGAAGGCGCTGCTCGGCTGGGGATCGGTCGCGGGCCTCGCCGTCTCGACGCTCATGCTGCTGCCCCTCCTGGACGGCGACCGCAGCACCTTCTGCCTCACCGGCGCCCCCGACGTGTGCAGCTACACCGCCGACCGCTTCACCCTCGTCCTGCAGCTCCTGGTCCTCGGCGGCGCCCTCCTCGCCGCCCTCCTGTCGGTCACCGCCCTCAAGGACGCCGACAAGGGACTCCCCGAAGGGGAGTACTGGTTCCTCCTGCTGTCCTCCGCGGCCGGCGCCGCCCTCCTGCCCGCCTCCCGCGACTTCGCGACCCTGATCGTCGCCCTGGAAGTCGCCTCCCTGCCCGCCTTCGCCCTCGTCGGCCTCAGGCACGGCGACCGGAAATCCTCCGAAGCCGCCCTGAAGTTCTTCCTGTCCTCGGTCACCGCGACCGCGGTCAGCCTCATGGGCATCAGCTTCGTGTACGCCTCCACCGGCACCCTCTACCTCACCCAGGTCGCCGACCGCATCCAGAACGTCGACGGGCAGCTCCACACCCTCACCCAGACCGGTGTCGTCCTCACCCTCATCGGCTTCGCCTTCAAGACGGCCGCCGTGCCCTTCCACTTCTGGGTGCCGGACACCTACGTAGGCGCGCCCCTCCCGATCGCCGCCTACCTGTCGGTCGTCGGCAAGGCGGTCGGCTTCTCCGGCCTCATCCTCATCACCGTCGTCGCCCTCCCGTCGTACGCCGACGTCTGGGGCCCGGCCCTCGCCGCGCTGGCCGCCCTCACCATGACCGTCGGCAACGTCGGCGCCCTCCGCCAGCAGGCCACGCGCGCGTACAGCGCGGTACGGCTGCTCGCCTGGTCGTCCGTCGGCCAGGCCGGCTACCTCCTCGTCCCGATCGCCGCCGCCGCGTACTCCGACGACGCCGAGAAGTCGATCGGCTCCACGGTCGCGTACGCCCTCATGTACGCCGCCGTGAACCTGGGTGCCTTCGCGGTGGCCGCACTGGTCGGCCGTACGAAGTCCCTCAACCGCGTCTCCGACTACCGCGGCCTGTACGCGTCGAACCCGCTCGCCGCGCTCCTCCTGGCCTTCTTCCTGCTCTGCCTCGCCGGACTGCCGCCCGGCATCATCGGGCTCTTCGCGAAGGTCACCGTGTTCTCCGCGGCCGTCGACGCGGGCCTCGGCTGGCTCGCCGTGGTCATGGCCGTCAACGTCGTGATCGCGCTGTTCTACTACCTCCAGTGGACGACCCTGCTGTTCCGCGCCCCCGAGGGCGACGTCGCCGCCCACCGCGTCCCGGCCCCCCTCACCGCCGCGATCGCCCTCACCGGCGTCCTCGGCATCGCCTTCTCCGGAGCACCTCAGCTGGTCCTGCGCTTCACCGACACCGGGCTCTTCTGAGCGCTCACCGCTGCCCTCACCCGGACGGCCCACGCAGGCCGCCGTACGCACAAGGGAACTAGAGGCCCTCGCCTGGCGTTGACCAGAACGGGAGGGTCCACTGGACGTGACACCACGACACCGGTGGCATCGGAGTCAGTAAGCAAGATCATCGAGCGAGATCAGCAAGCAAAGGGTTCCCCTGCTGCGCGACTTGGAGGGCGTACCGTGCACCGCCGGCACAACGGGCTTAGGACCGCAGTACTCCTCGGGGGACTGTCCGCACTCATCATCGTCATCGGCAGCCTCTTCGGCCGCATGGGGCTCGTCGTAGCGGTCGTGGTCGCCCTGGGGACCAACGCGTACGCGTACTGGAACAGCGACAAACTGGCTCTACGCGCGATGCGTGCCCGCCCCGTCAGCGAGTTCGAGGCCCCGGGTCTCTACCGCATGGTCCGTGATCTCTCCACTCAGGCCCGCCAGCCCATGCCCCGCCTGTACATCTCCCCGACGGAGGCACCGAACGCCTTCGCGACGGGCCGCAACCCGCGCAACGCCGCCGTGTGCTGCACGGAGGGCATCCTGCGCATCCTGGACGAACGCGAGCTGCGCGGCGTCATCGGCCACGAACTCAGCCATGTCTACAACCGCGACATCCTGATCTCCTCGGTCGCCGGCGCCCTCGCCTCCGTGATCATGTTCCTGGTCAACTTCGCCTGGCTGATCCCTATCGGCCGCTCCAACGACGACGACGGCCCCGGCCTCCTCGGCATGCTGCTGATCATGATCCTGGGGCCGCTCGCGGCCAGCCTCATCCAACTGGCCATCAGCCGCTCCAGGGAGTACGAGGCCGACGCGTCCGGCGCCCAGCTCACCGGCGACCCCCTCGCCCTCGCCAGCGCCCTGCGCAAGCTCGAACTGGGCACCAAACAACTTCCGTTGCCCCCTGAGCCCCGCATCGAGACCGCGAGCCACATGATGATCGCGAACCCCTTCCGCCCGGGCCAGGGACTCTCCAAGATGTTCTCGACACACCCGCCGATGGCAGAACGCATCGCCCGGCTCGAGAAGATGGCAGGTCGACCCCAGTGAAAACCATCCTGAACGTCATATGGCTCGTGCTGAGCGGCTTCTGGCTCTTCCTCGCCTACCTGGCCGCGGGCCTGCTCCTGTGCATCACCATCATCGGCATCCCGTTCGGCATAGCGGCCTTCCGCATCGGCGTCTACGCCCTCTGGCCCTTCGGCTACACCACGGTCGAGCGCCGCGACGCGGGTGCCCCGTCCTTCCTCGGCAACGTGCTCTGGCTGGTCCTCGCCGGCTGGTGGCTGGCCATCGGCCACATCGTCACCGGCCTCGTCCTGTGCCTGACGATCATCGGCATTCCGTTCGGCATCGCCAACTTCAAGCTCATCCCGGTCTCGCTGTTCCCCCTGGGCCGCGAAATCGTGCCGAGCGACCAGCCGTTCGCGACCCGCTGACGGATCCGGGGGTGGGGGAGCCTAAGTACCTCCTGCTGTCGTACGACGGACAGGCCGAGTTCGAGGGCGAGGAGGGCTACGAGGAGACGTGGGCCCTGTGCCAGGACGCCGACGACCTCTTCGCCGACCCCCCTCCGCCCACGCGGGACAGGTACGACCTGCTGGGCTGTGCTTCTGAGGGCGAGCTCTCCGAAGCCCTCGCACGCGTGCGTGCCGAGGGCTCGGTTCCGCTCGGCGTCCTCGCCCTGGAGATGCTCGACAAGTCCGGGACGGCGGTCGGGGAGTGGTACGTCGAAGACGCCCGCGTTCTCGACGTCCGCCCCTGCGCCCGTGACCTGACCCTGCGAGATGTCACGATCGAGGCCCGAGAACCCGAAGACAACCCGTACGACTATCCGCAGTGCCCGCCGCTGTCCCCGGGCTACCGCCTGCGGGACGCGGAGTGCCAGCCATGGGGCACCTGCCGTGACCTGGCCCGTGTGCGAGAGGTCGAGGAGGAACCCCTGGAGCCCCCGCTGCGCCTCCTGGGCTGTGCGCCGAGCGGAGCCCTGCGCACCGCACTGGACGCCGGCGAGGAGGACCTCGGCCAGGTGAAGGTACTGCGCATCGACTCCTCCGGCCGGCCCGTGCAGGCCGCCGCCGAGGGCGAACTGCGGGCCTGGATCCCCTCCGCCCGCGGTGCGGGCCTGGTCGACCTCACCCTCGACCTGTGGTCGGAGCGGCCTCCACTGGCGGCTCGTGAGGTCTGGGAGCTGTGGGGGGACGGACGGCCCGCAGAGCCCAACCGATGGGCGAGGTGCGGCCCGGAAGGCCGTCGGTTCTGGCTGCGCACGGCCCTGGACAACCACGTGCACGAAGCGCCGGACAAGCCGTCCGACACGGTCTATGACCTCGACGGCCGCCACATCACCGACGCCATCGGCTTCTTCTGCGCGGTGGGCGAGGCGGTGAACGGTCCCGGTGGCTACTTCGGCTGGGGTCTCAGCGCCCTGAACGACTGCCTCCGAGGCCGCTGGGGTGCCGCCCCGCCCCTCACCCTCGTCTGGCACGACGCCCACATCGCCCGCGCCTGCCTCGGCGTCACCCCACTGCTCGACGACCGCCCGCCGACTTTCGACGAGCTGCTCGCCTTCATGACCGAGAGAGGCGTCGAAGTCCGCCTCGCCTGAGCGCCGGACTTTCACACGCGGGGTTTTCCACAGGCCGGCGGTTGTCCACAGCCCCGCCCGATTGTCAGTGGGGCCTTGCATGATGAACCCATGGCCGAGAGCGCCCGGCTGCCGACACGGGCGGGCGCCTGGGAATGCCGTCACACACTCCCGCCCACCGACCTCCCGACCCCTCGGCCGCTACTGCCCGCGACCCGCCACCCCCCGCCGTACCCCATACGCGACCGCACCCACCGCCAGCACACCCGCCCCCACCACTACCGACACTCCCGGCAGCGCGAAGGCCAACACCACACACCCGAGCAGCCCCACCGCCGGCACCACCCGCGTCGCCGGAGCCGAACCGAGCGTCCAGGCCGACGCGTTGGCCACCGCGTAGTACGCCAGCACACCGAAGGAGGAGAACCCGATCGCACCCCGCACATCCACCGTGGCGGCCAGGACGGCGACCACCACGCCCACGGCCAGTTCCGCCCGGTGCGGTACCTGGAACCGCGGATGCACGGCGGCCAGCGCGCCGGGCAGATGACGGTCCCGCGCCATGGCCAGCGTGGTCCGTGAGACGCCCAGGATCAGGGCGAGCAGCGAGCCCAGCGCGGCCACGGCGGCACCCACCCGCACCACCGGCACCAGCCCCGGCACCCCGGCCGCCCGCACCGCGTCGGCCAGTGGCGCGGTCGCGTCGCCGAGACCACCCGCCCCCAGTACGGAAAGGACAGCCACCGCGACACACGCGTACACCACCAGCGTGATGCCCAGGGCCAGCGGGATCGCCCGAGGGATCGTGCGCGCCGGATCCCGCACCTCTTCGCCGAGGGTCGCGATCCGCGCGTACCCCGCGAACGCGAAGAACAGCAGACCGGCCGCCTGGAGCACCCCGCCCACCCCGCCCGACGCCCCGATGTCCAGCCGCCCGGCATCAGAGGCTCCGGACCCCAGACACACGACCACCACGCAAGCGAGGACCGCCAGGACCACCGCCACGATCGCCCGGGTCAGCCAGGCCGACTTCTGGACCCCGCCATAGTTCACCGCGGTCAGCGCCACCACCGCCGCGACCGCCACCGCATGCGCCTGCCCCGGCCAGACGTACGTCCCGACAGTGAGCGCCATCGCCGCACAGGAGGCCGTCTTCCCGACCACGAACGACCAGCCCGCGAGATAACCCCAGAACGGCCCGAGCCGCTCGCGCCCGTACACGTACGTGCCGCCGGACGCCGGATACAGGGCCGCCAACCGAGCCGAGGAGGTGGCATTGCAGTAGGCGACCACGGCGGCGACCGCCAGCCCGAGCAGCAGCCCGGACCCGGCCGCGTGCGCTGCGGGCCCGAGGGCGGCGAAGATGCCGGCGCCGATCATCGAGCCCAGCCCGATGACCACTGCGTCTCCCACCCCCAGGGTGCGCCGCAGCCCGGCTTCGGAACGTGTCATGTGCGGCACCCTACTGATCGCTGCAACCGCCGGATGCAGCAGTGACGTCCTCTTCATCAACGCAGCACGAACACTCGCGCACAGCGGTACGTGCACTGCCCGCAAGGACAGCCTGCCGCGACGGAAGTCACAGGCAGAAGACAGTGCGGGCACAGAACGGAAGGGCAGGTTCAGGCCATGGGCATCATCAGCTGGATCATCCTCGGTCTGTTGGCCGGAGCCATCGCCAAGTTCCTGCTGCCGGGCCGCGACCCGGGCGGATTCATCGGCACGACACTCATCGGCATCGCGGGCGCGTTCATCGGCGGCTGGATATCGGCCCGCTGGCTGGACCACCCGGTCACCAAGGAGTTCTACGACGGTACGACCTGGGCGGCGGCGATCGGCGGCTCGCTCGTCCTCCTGATCGCCTACCGCCTCCTGTTCGGCAACTCGCGCAACTGACCGCGAGGAAGCACCCCTCTGACCGCAGCCAGCAGGCGAGAAGGGTGGGCACCCACCGGGAAACCGGCGGGCGCCCACCCTTCCTCGTACAAGCAGTCCGCTCGCACTACCTACCGGTAGTTCACGAACTGCAGCGCGAAGTCGAAGTCCTTGCCCTTCAGGAGGGCGATGATGGCCTGCAGGTCGTCGCGGCTCTTCGAGCTGACCCGCAGCTCGTCGCCCTGCACCTGCGCCTTCACGCCCTTCGGACCCTCGTCGCGGATGATCTTCGCCACCTTCTTCGCGTTGTCCTGGGAGATGCCCTCCTCGATCGTCGCGAAGATCTTGTACTCCTTGCCGGAGAGCTGCGGCTCGCCCGCGTCCAGCGCCTTCAGTGAGATCCCGCGCTTGATCAGCTTGGACTGGAAGACGTCGAGGACAGCCATCACCCGGTCCTCGGAGTTCGCCTCCATCAGGATCTTGTCACCGGACCACGAGATCGAGGCACCCACGCCCTTGAAGTCGTAGCGCTGCGAGATCTCCTTGGCGGCCTGGTTGAGGGCGTTGTCGACCTCCTGCCGCTCGACCTTCGAGACGATGTCGAAACTGGAGTCGGCCATGTCCTGTGGCTCCTTGTATCGGGGTGCGTATCGGGGTGCGTACGTGCGTATCGGCGTACGTGGAGGCGAGCGCCGAGCCCGGCGTGGTCCCGGGCCGCATCCGGACAAGCCTAGCCACCCACCGACCTCCGAGCGCAGATCAATCGGGTGGCGAAGCACCCCTCCCCATCGGGTATCGTTTACGTCGTTGCCACGGAACACCGCCGAAAAGCGGTTCGAAGGGCGGCAAACCCCGGCGGTGTGCCCGAGCGGCCAAAGGGAGCAGACTGTAAATCTGCCGGTTCTACCTTCCCAGGTTCGAATCCTGGCGCCGCCACACGGGAACGTAAGGGCCCGTGACCTGCGAACATCGCAGGTCACGGGCCCTTCGTCATGCGCCTTGTCGATCGACGCACTGTCTCACTCTGTCTCGCGTTCGAACGCCCTATCTCGGAGTTCGTGGACGAGACGTGGACAGGACTTCGGGCCCGTTAAGCGTGCCGTCCCAGACGAGCGGAGATCTTGGCGTTCGCGGCCTCGTCCCCGTCCTTCAGGAACTTCGCGTACACGCGGAACAGCACGGCCACGCTGTGGCCGGCGCGCTGTGCCACAAGCTGAGGCTCCACACCTGAGCTGAGCCAGGTGGACACCGCGGCATGACGAAGATCATAAGGGCGCTTGGCCAACGTCGACTCGAACTCCGCCGGGGTCAGAGCACGCGTGCGAGCCTCAGCCCAGACCTCGCCGTAACCGGTGTCCTGGATCAGCCCACCCCGCATGGTCTGGAACAGCCGACCGTCGCGGGCCGTGCCGTACGCGGTCACGTGCCAGCGCAGCAGGGCGACCAGCTCTGGCGGGATCGGCACATGCCGGACCGCCTTCCGGGGGCGGTGCTTCAGTCCCCGTTTGTCGTGTGCCTGGCCGCTGTCCGTCCACGCTGAGCCGGAGCGGGGGCGAGTCTCCCGGAGCTGAAGCAAGCCCCACCCTCGCCGGGGTAGCTCGCAATCCGTGAGCCGTAACCCGATCACCTCGGCCGGCCGCGCGGCTGCGTAGTACATGCAGCCGAAGAACGCCACGAGACGGCGGCCACGCGGGCTTTGGTCTCGTACTGCCGTCAGCAGCTTGGCCGCTTGCCTGGGGTTGGGAACGCAGGCAGGGTCTACCTCCTCCACCACCTGTTCCGGTGCTTTCCACTTCATGCGGGTGAGCGGGTTGTCGGCGAGCAGGTCCGCTTCTACCGCGAACTCAAGAGAGTTGTAGAAGATCGCGCGCTTTCGGCTGATCGTTCCTGGTGCTGCGGTCTTGCCGTCCAGTTTCTTGGAGAGGGCATTGAGGGCGGCCCGAACGATCAGGCGTTCAGAGAGCGCAGACGTGGGGAGCGACTTGCGCTGGAACCAGTCCAGCACCTTGGCCACGTCGTCGGGAATCTCCTCATCCCAACGGTTCCTATTGAAGGCCCAGCTGTACAGCGCGCGACGGACGACTCTGGCGTCGGGCATGCCCTTGGTGTCCTTCACGAAGGTGGGCGTCACACTGGCCATGGCCTCAGCCAGAGTGCGCCGTGTGGAGCCGGGCGCGGCATCCCACTTCATCTCGATGTAGTTGCGAGCGTGCTCGTACCACGAGATGTCCCGTTCCTTGGCGACCATGGATTTCGGCAAGCCGCTGTCCACGTCGAACGGCTCACCAGCGCGGGAGGCGGTAACGAACTGGGCCCGGCGACTCTCCGCCAGGCCCAGGGTCTGAAAGGTCTCCGCGTGCGGGCGTATACCCACCTTCCAGCGGAGTTGGTAGGGATTCCGCGATTCACGCTTGCGGATAGCCCAGATCTTTACGGCGTAGCTCCACTCGGTCACGCGGCATCCAATTCTTCCTTGAAGGCGTCCAGGACACTTCGGCGCACGCAAATGCGACCGGAGGGCGTGCGCTTGGCCTCTGGTGCGTAGCCGTGGTCGCGCCACCGGTACCAGGTGGCCCGGCTGATGCCGATCTCTACCAAGGCGTCGCTCAGCGGTATCAGTTCGTCCTTCGGCACGCGGCGTCGGCGGGTCGGGGTACTCATGCGGGGATCTCCTTGGGGTGAGGAGAGGGCGGGCTCAGAGCCCCTTCTCTGAAGTCCGCTACTTCCGCTACCGCCGCTACCTCGCAGGTCAGGGGCCTGTTCGGGGTAGCGGGAAGAGGTAGCGGTAGCGGATGGGTAGCGGCGGGGTAGCGGCAACCGAGGCCGGTTGCCGCTACCCCGTTGTTGCAGGTCAGGCCACGTTTTCGGTGCCGGGTAGCGGAGGTAGCGGACTTTCCGGGGGTGGGGGGCAGTAGCGGGCCCACGCGTCCCAGAGATCGGCGGCGTAGTAGCCCTTGAGGACGCTTCCGGCGGTCTTGATGTTGCGGGATGCGATCGGCTCGTTGTCGGCCGTCATGTACTCCGTGAGCATCTTCGACAGCCGCCGGTTGTCGAGCGGCTTGCCGTGCAGATCGGCCCAGGGGGCGTCGTCGAGGGCGTTGAGCCGGTCCAGGATGGCGACGGTGGGCAGGCGGTCGATTCCGACCATGACGTGATCGCGCAGGTCGGTCAGGAGCCGAACCCCGAGGCTTCCTTTGTCGTTGGCCTTGGACGCGGTGACCAGTGCTACGCATGCCTCGCGGGCTCGGGTAGGCCAGTTGCCGCCGGCCGCGTCGGCGATGGCGAGCAGGGGTTCCCACACGTCGGCGGGGCGGTCGGTGACGCCGTCGGGCATGTCTGGCCAGGCGCCCATGACGAAGCCGCGGGCGTGTTCGGCCCATTGGGCGAGCCGGTCACGCAGAGCGTGCCCCTCCGCCTCGTGCAGGCGGGCCCGGAAGGCTTCCACCTGCTCGTTCCTGGCCCGGCGGCGCATTCGGATGATGACCGAGCGGGTCATGATCGTGTCCGGGAGGGCGCCGAGTCCGGCGACCGCGACCCCGCAGTACGAGGGGAAGGCTTGAACGGTCTGGTTGCCGCCGTCGCCGATGCACCGGTAGGTGACCCCGGTACGGCGGTGTCCGGCGTTGAGGAATCCGCGCAGTTCCTCGTTGTCGCCTGCCTTGGGCCCGAAGATCGTGTCGATCTCGTCGAACAGGATCGTGGGACGGCCGTTGGGGTTGGACACGGACCGGAACAGGGCGGCGGCGGACGCGTTGACGGCCGTCATGGGCTGAGGGACGAGGGTTTCCACGACTTCCAGTGCCCGTGACTTCCCGGACCCAGGTTCCGGGGAGAGGAAGGCGAGGCGGGGCGTGGAGTCGAAGCAGTCGAGCAGGTGGGCGTGTGCGTCCCACAATGCGACGGCGACGTACGCGGCCTCATGCGGGAAGACGTTGAAGCGGCGGTGGAAGGCTTCCACCTCGTCCAGCAGTGTGGCGCCGTCGATGGTGTCGGTCATGCGGCGTTCCTCCCTTCCTGGGAGCTCCGGAGCGGGCAGGTGTCGCGGTGTTCGGTGTGGTCGGTGATCAGGGCCAGCACGCTCGGGTGGCCGGTGGCGCTGCGGTCCCAGCCGCACAGGCACTTCGACGTGGCGGTCGGGGTGGCGCCGCGCGGGGCCGCGATGCAGAGCCAAGCCACGGGGTAGCGCCCGTCACCCTGGCGCGGGTCAGGGCCAACAGCAGTGCGGACGCCCTTGCGGGCGGCGCCTTTCGGCTCGCCCATGGCCGGACGAGGTGAGGCCGGTTCGGCGGCGCGCGGGTCGGTCGGGGTGGCGGTGATGCTCTTCAGAGGGGGGCGGGAGGGGGTGTTCATGCCGCGTCCCGCCTGCTCTGGTTGTGGGTGATGGACCAGTTCAGTGCGCTGCGGAGGGTGGAGCGGCACTCGGCGACGGTGAGGCCGGCCGCCTCCCCCGCCTCCTGAAGAGCCTGCTCGACCACGTGCCGGGGGAGGTCGCCCCACGCGACGAACCGCCCCAGGGCGCGCGCGGCGACGAACAACTTCCGTTCGCGCTCCCCGAGCTGGGCAGTGGCGACGTTTCGAGCCTCAGCAGTGAGCGCTACATCCGCGTATCGCCGAGATTGTGCCGTTACGGGCACTGAGGGCGCCTGAGGCGCCCTGGGGGCGGGTTGCAGGATGCTTTGCAGCCACGCGGGCAGAGGGGCCGCCACGGGGGCGTTGAGGGCTTCGTAGGGTCCGGCGGGGGTGATGCTGCCGGCCGCTACGACGTAGCCGCCCCACGCTCGCGTGTCGACCGAGTCGGCGACGGTGCCCGCCGTGCTGCCGAGCCGGACGTCGTCCGGCGCGGTGAAGTACAGGTGCGTCCCACCGCTCGGGGTCCGGGTGCGGTAGGTGTCGGGGACGGCGTGGCCGGCGCGCTCGCAGAGCGCTCGAAAGGTCGTTGCGCCGTCAGGCGCGTCCGAACTGCCCTTGTGCTCTGGCGTGTCCAGGTCGACGACGATCAGACCGGAGGGGCCGGTGGTGATGCCAACGTTGAATGGGGCGCGCGACCAGGCGGCGCGGATACGGTCCGGGTCGGTGGTCGCGCGGTCCTCCCACTTCCGGTGACCGCTGGCGCACGGGCCGGTGAGCCGGCAGGTGGCCTCACCGTGCAGGGCGGGGCGCTTGGTGCCGGGGCGTAGGGGGAAGACGTGCCAGCCACGGGCGGCGGCGTCCAGGGCGGCGGTCGTCAGGGTGTTGTTCATGCGGCGGCCTCCCATTCGAGGCGTGCGACGTTGCGGGCCCCGAGGAGCAGGCCGTAGGCGTGGTGGGCCTGTTGGGGCACGACGCCGTTTCCGAGGATCTTGAGTTGTTCTTTGCGGGGGATGTCGGGGACGGCGGTGATCCAGCCGGTGGGCAGGCCCATGAGCCATTCCACGAAGACCGGGGAGAGGCGGCGGTTGCCGCGGGTGCCGGGCTCGGTCGGGCACGGCGCCGGCCGTCCGGTGACGTGCTCCCACCTGTGGATGGCCGGTCCGTAGTCGGTGCCGTCCGTGGCCACCCATCGGTCATCCAGGCGGACGGCCTGGCCGGGCAGGTAGTAACGGCCCTGGGTGTCACGCTGGTTCGGGCCGCCGTTCGAGTCGTCCGACGCCTTCGGCGTGGGCAGCAGGTTCACCACGAACTCGTTGAGCGGGCGGGCGTTGCGGCCGAGCAGGTTGGAGGCGCCCGACTTCCAGTCCCGCGCAGCCGGAGTCGGGAGCAGGCTCACGCCTCCGGAGGCGGGGCGGGGAGCCTGGTCACGGCGGTGCGCAGGTTCAGTCCGCCCTTGCGTTTCGGTGAGGTGCCGGGGCCGCCAGTGCCGTCCGAGGTGGTTGGGGTCGGCATCAGCGGGATGGGCAATTGCGAACCAGCGGTCCCGCGGGTGCGGGGCGCCGGTTTCGGGGTCACCAGCTCGTAGACATGTCCACCGCGCGTCATACCCGAGCGCGGCCAGGTCTGCGGCGACGACGTCCAGACCCCGCCCCCGCGAGCGGATCGCCGCCACATTTTCCAGGAACACGAGACGCGGTCGAAGGACGCCCACAGCCTGAGCGACGTTTTTCCAGACCCGAGACCACTGCCCATTGATTCCGTCCCTTCGTCCAGCGTTCGAGATGTTGCGGCAGGGGAAGCCGGCGCCGACCACGTCCGGCGCGTACAGGTCGCGGACCTGGTTCCAGTCGACGGTGGTAATGTCCCCGAGGTTGGGCACCTGGGGGTGGTGCGCGGCGAACACGGCCGCCGCGTACGGGTCGTTCTCCGCGAACGCGGCGACCTGGCCGCCGATGCCCGCGCGGATGGCGGTTTCGAGTCCGCCGTAGCCGGCGCACAGGGCAACGATCGTCGGCGGCCCGCCAAGGGCTCGCCGAATGTCGGTCGGATCGGTCATGCTGAATGTCTCCAGTCCTGTTGAGGGTGCTGGTGGACAAAGAGCGGCCCCGGATTCATTGGCGTGAGGTTGGGGCCGCTCTTGGCGTAGCTAGAGGTGGGCGTTCGGCGTGCACCGGGGTGTTCCGGCAGCCATCAGGAGGTTTTCGTGATCCCACGCATCGACTTGAAGGTCGATCCGTCTTTCCCGGAGGGCGTGCCGATGGCCATGCCTCCAGAGGAGGAGATCGATGAGGAGGGGTACGGGTTCTTCCGCGGCGTGTGGGACATCAGCGACGCCAGTCGCGAAGATGCCCTCTGGGCGATCAAAGAGGAACGGCGCCTGGCCGACCTGGTGGACCAAGTGACCGCGACACTTGAGGAGTTCGAAGCCGTCGCCAAGGCGGTGGAGGACGGGGCGCCCGACTCCCTGCCGCCCGGCTTCGCTGCCCGGCACCCGGGCAGCGAGATCCTGGAGATCGTCGGAGACGGCGACCGGGACGAAGGCGTTCTGGACAACTTGGAGATCGGCGTGGCGGGTCTGTCCTACGCCCTCTCTTCCATCGGGTGCTTCCCGGCGGCGAGCTGTCGTAGCCACGCCTCAGGCCATTCGTGGTCGCATCGGCCGGTCGTCTACTTCGCGGCCGAACGCCCTACCGTCCACTGGCTCGAACCTCTGGTCCGTGACAGCGGCTGCGGGTTCGGAGACGGCAGCGGGCACGGCGAACTACTGCTCGTAGAAGCGCCGTCCATCAGCAATCTCATGGATCTGGCGAACCGGATCGTCACCAAGGCCGAGCGGCAGTCGTTCAAGCGCTGACCACGCCCCGGACCGTGCGACCCACGCGGCTCCCGCCTCGCCCTGCTCAGGGCGGCCCCGCGTTCTTTGGCGAGAGGTGGGGGCGGCCCTCGGCGTAGCTACTGCCGGGTGGCGTTCAGGCGGCGGGCGACGGCATCGAGCTTGGCGGTGAGGTCGGCGGCCGGTGTGGTGGTGAAGGAGTGCAGGGCCACGGTGGCGGCGATGATGACGTCGCACAGTTCGTCGGCGACGTCGGCGGTGGTGTGGGTGATGTTCTTGCGGGGGTTCTGGCCGGTCATGCCGATGTATGCGGCGGACGCTTCGCCGGCTTCCTCGGTGACCTTCATCAGCCGCATTGCGGTCTCGTGTTCGGCGGTGCCGTTGGCGGTGTTCAGGGCGGCGGTGATGCGGGCCGCGACGGGGATCAGGATGGCGCTCATGTCGGTTTCTCCTGTCAGCCGTGGAAGTGGTTGCGCTTGAAGATCGCTTTGCGGATGTTGACCGTGGTCCCGGCGCCGTGGCTGCGTGCGCCGAACACCTGCACGGCGATCCATCCGCCGAAGATGACGGCTGCGAGGGTGATGAGCTGAGTGATCAGCGCGGTCAGTGCGGTGATGAACGTGGTCAGCAGGAGCAGTCCGCCGCACACGGCGAGGAACCCGACGCCCCCGAGGGCGACGTTCACCGCCGCGCGGGAGACCGGCGGCTTGGCGGCGAGGGGTTCGGGCTGCATGGGGTTGATGGCGTAGCCGGTGACGACGCGTCCGTCCGGCAGGACGATGCTCGACACCGCCGGGATGGTGCCCGGCTGCATGGCCACCATCGGCGCCGGCATCGCCACGGCGGGTGGGAGCGGGGTGGGCTGGTGGACTTCCACGGCCCGCTGGTCGGGTGCGTGGCGGGCGGGTTCGGGGTACATGCGGAATGCCTTCCGGTGCTCGGTTGGGGAGGCTGAGGCACCCCCTTCGGGGTGCTGTGTGGAGGGGTGTTTCGGGGGTCTGAGCTGGGAGGCTCCCCGCCTCCCCGAAGCGGTGTTTTCGCTGATCAACGTGGGGGAGGCGGCCCGGGGAGGGGGTTGGGGAGTTCTCCCCGCCTCCCCGGGCCGGACGGCCGTGCCTCCCCGCTATTCGGCGGCGGAAGCGGAACCCTCTACGTCGCGGTTGGCGAGTGCCCGCAGGACGTGATCGCGGTGGACGACCATGACCCCGTGCGACTTCTTCGGCTCCTCGCCGTGCTCCTCCAACAGGCTCTTGAGCCGGTCGTTGGTCCACTGGTCGCCGTAGGCGTTCGGGTCCAGGGCGTGCAGCCGCTTCAGTACCTCGTTGGTCCGCAGCCGCGGGGCGTCGCCGAGGACGGTGGCGACGTCGGCGAGTGCGTCACGCTCCTCGCCCTGGTCGATGACGTGCAGGGTGGTGACGCCGTCGCGCAGTGCCTTGGCCCGGTCGGCGATCTCGGCGGCCGGCTCGTCGTCGATGAAGTGGGTGCGCACCGTGATGGACGCCTGCCCGGCAGGGATGGTGATGCCGTCCGAGGCGACCACGAGGGTTCCCTTGTCCAGGCCCTGGCGCAGCAGGTGCGGGGCGGCGTCGCCGTCCACGGCCTTGTCGCCCAGCGCCATCCGGGCCTGTGATTCTGTGCCCAGCACGAGGGACGCGCGGGTGTGGGCACCTTCCCGCACGAGCTTGGGAAGGTTCTGGTCGGTGGGGTCCTGCGTGCCCTGCCACATCAGCACGTCGACCGCACGCCCCTGGTTGTGAATCTTGCGGACGCCCATGAAGTACCTCGAGGTGGCCTTGGCTCCGCCGTAGGGCCGCTTGTCGTCGCCGACGACCGGGCACATGAACGCCAACTGCGCCTCGTCCACCACCACAATCAGCGGCTCGAACACGATGCTCGGATCGCGGCGACGCTCCTCGATCCGCCGGTTCATCTCCTCGACCGCGTCCTCGACCATCTCGGTTGCCTGGATGACGTGGTCATCGGACGGCCCCTCGATCAGCACCTGCGCGATGCCCTCGAACATGGCCCAGTCGCCGATTCCCTTCAGGTCGGCGATCCAGAACTGCACCGACCGGTCCAGGGCCAGCCACAGAGCCAGGGCGCGCAAGGCGGCGGTCTTGCCCTGGTTGGACAGACCCGTGACCAACAGGTGTCGCTGATACAGGCTGATTGCGGCGGCGTCGCCGCGCAGGTCCTGCCCCCACGGGGCCTTGCCGGTCTTGTAGTTCGCGGTCATCGTCTCGTCGGTGACCAGCGGAGAGGGGCCGATCGGCTCGTCCAGCGCGCCCGAGTCGGCGATCCAAAGGCGCACCGTGCGGGCGGCGGTCGGGATGGTGATGAACACCTCGTGCTCGTGCCGGGTCAGGTTCTCGGCGAGCTTGCGCCGCTTGCCCTGCACCTCATTCGTGGCCACCCCGGACGGCAGGGTCACGTCCACCTCGACACCGCACCCGGCGATCCGGATCGGTCCGAGCATGGAGGCGCCGGCGTCGCCCATCTCCCTGATGGCGTTGCGCAGCGCGGGTACTCCGAGGTCGCGCAGGGCCTTGACGACGATGGACGGGGTGATCGGCTCGCCCTCACCGTTGCGGACGTTGGCGGGCAGCGCCCACTGCGGTGCGGCCTGCTGCTTGCTGCCGACCGCCCACATGCCCAGCAGGACGAACAGCGGACCGAGCACGACCGCGTACGGCCACACGACCTGAACGATCCGGATCAGCAGGCCGATGAACTCGACCGTGGCCGCGAGCGGCGTGATGACGTCGGTGACGTCGTGGTTGTTGATGGCCATCACGACCCCGAGCGCAACCAGCACGCCGATGCTCATCCCGACGCCGACCCCGACGCCCTTGGCCACATCCAGAGGGGAGTGGAGCAGGTCCATGCGGCGGCGGTGGCGTGCCTCCCGGAAGCGCTGCAAGCGCTCCTCCCACTCCTCGGCCACCTCGAAGTTCCCGGCGGCCTCAGCGGCGCGGAGCATGCGTTCGTAGCGGGCTCCGGTCTTGCCGTCCCAGGTGCGGCGGGCAACGATCCGGCCCCCGTTGACGGTGTAGAGACCATGGCGGACCACGGCGCGGGCGGTCGTCCTGGTCGTCTCGTGGGTGACCGCCGTGCGCACCGCGCGGCCGGAGCGTACCCACAGCGGGACCCGCTTGGCCGGGGCCGGGTCGGGGACCACCGTCAAGGTGGTCACGGCAGGGTCCTGAGCACGGGGGTCGGGGTTCTTGTGGAGGTGAACGACGTTCTCACTCATGCTGGAAGTGCTCCTGACTGCCCCGAACGGGGCGGGAGTTGAGGGAGTGCGGGGGCGGCCTGGATCCGTGGCAGGGCAGGGCCGCCCCCGGCTACGCGTGCGGGGGTGTCACCACCAGCCGGAGGACTTCTTGACGGCCTTGGCGCGGGCGGCCTCGGTGATGAGTCGCTGACGCTCGGCGTGCAGGGCCATCAGTTCGGCGTTCAGCCGGGCCTCTGCGGCGGATCCGGTGGTGTCCATCTGCTGTTCGGCGCGGGTGGTGCTCCTGGCGCGCACGGTCCGGTACGAGCCGCCGGCCAGAGCGCGGGCCATGGCGCGGCGCTCGCTTCCGTTCAGCGGCCACCACTCACCCCGGCGGACCGCTTCCAGCTTCTTCGTGGCCGCCTGAATCGCGCGGTCCAGGCGGCGGATGTCGGCATTGCGCATGGTCAGACGCTCCTCGGGGAGTCGGCAGGGTCGGGGTAGGCGCAGGGCACACACATGCCGAGCGACATGGGGATGACGTAGCCCGCATCCGTCCGGCACTCCGGGCAGATGCGGCGGGCGGCGTTCGCCTTGGCCAGCGCCGCCCACCGGCCCGGGGTCATCGGCCTCACGGGCTTGGCCAGGTCGACGCGGTAGAGGTAGGCGACCAGCGGTTCACGGCGGCGGCGCGGCCGTTCGAGTTGCGCGGCCACGCACTGACCACCGGGGCGTAGACCTTGTGCGCGGAGTTGGCGGCGGGTGGCGTAGCCGTCCGGTGCCAGGCGCCACCGGAACACCGGCAGCGCCCCCATCACGCGACCTCGGCCGATGCGGCACGTTCGGCGAGGATCGTGTCCCGCAGTGACCGCGCGTTCGCCGGGGACGTGTGCACCGCGCGGCGGATGCCCTCGCCGGTCACCTTCGCGTCCGGCCAATCGGCCGTCGCCGCCCTCGCCTCGGCCAGCAACTGTTCCGGCGTGCGCTTGGGCCGCGTCGACTTCGCGACGGCCGGCACGCGGCCGGTGGCGCGGCGCGATCGGGGCGACTCGGCAGCCACCGTGTGCCGGCCGATCGACGTGACCGGAGCCGACTCGACCGGCGCGGCGATCGCGGGGACCGGCTTGAGCGGAAGCGTCGACTTCACGAAGTCAACGGCCACTGGATCGGGCACCCGCACCACCGTTGCCGTGATCGGGGCGGGGGTCGAATCCGGCAGGTCAGCCGTAGACCGATTCATCTCGGTCTTGGTGGATTCCTCCGCATCCGTGTCTACGGCCGGAATCGGCGCGGGCCGGTGGTGCAGGACCTTGGCGACCAGGTCGGATCCGAAGTAGATCGACCCGACCGGAAGTGACGTGGCCAGTAGGACCAACGCCCAGTTGGCGGGGTCCCAGTCGGCGAGCCGTCCCCAGTCGACCGTGCGGCCGTGCAGTTCCGGCACGAGGCCGTGCACGTAGTTGAGGACGAGCGAGGCGAGCGTGTAGGTGCCCAGCACCCGCAGCGCGAACGTGCGGTCCTTGTCGGCGAGTACGAGGGTGGCGACCAGGGCCAGGGCCATCAGGCCGTCGACTACGAACGGATAGAGGGTGGCGGCGGTGTGGTCCGCGCCGACCGCGTTCGCGATGTCCCGCAGCGCGTTCCACGAGACCCGGAACGCCATGGCGACGACCGCGACCAGGGCCAGTACCAGCAGCGTCTTACCGGTGCGGTTCATGCCGCACCCGCTTCCGACGCAACGTGCACGTCGCCGTAGCCGGTCAGCTCCAGCACGGCGCCCGCGAAGTCGGCGGTCGCCTTCAACACGCGCGTCCGGCCGGCGCTCTCCTCGCGATAGACCACGTCGTCCGGGTCGACCCCCAGAGCGTCCCGCCACGCCTCGAAGGCGGACAGGTCGTCGTGGAAGCGCAGTTGCAGCCGGTCCGGGTAGACCGTGGTCACGTCCACGGTCGGCGCGGGCAGGTGTCCGAAGTCGACCGCCAGCACCCGCAGCGCCCGCAGCGGGAGGGTGAGGCCGTCCAGCGTCAGGTTCCCGCTCACGCTCCCACCCCCGGCAGCAGCGGCGCGACCGTGTTCGCCAGCTCGCGGCGGGCGGCGAGCACCCGGCGGCGGGCCCGGCGGACACGCCGCGCGTCCAGCTCGCTCGGGGCACGGTCAAGCGTCATGATCTGCGCGTCCAACAGGTCGACGTCCGCCAGGATCAGCGGCAACTCCTGCTCGATCGCGTCAAGCTCGGTGTCCGTCGGCTCGTTCCAGTCGGCGAATGCGGTAACAGCGTCCTGAACAGTGACGATGTACTTCATGGGTCGTGTTCTCCCTGCAAGGTGGCAACGGCCCGAACCGCGCCCCCGGTGTTCGAGCACCGGGGGCGCTTGCCGTTGGGGTCGGAATGTCCGGCTCCCTGCCACCCCGCCCGTACGGACTCCGCAAGGTGCGGGACCGGACGGCCGGGGGAGGCAACCGGCGCGGCGTGAGCCGCCGCGAAGGCTGAAAGACAGTGGACCGAGCTAGCGCACAGGCGACGCCGGCTGGTCCATCACGGCGACGCCCAAAGCTGTCGTTGGCGCATCAGAACTCCTGTCGGCCGAAGGGAACGGGGTAAGCACTGCAAGGGGGACCAAGTCCCCACTCTCCGGCCGTTGCTCGCGGTCACCGGGCCACCTCGCCAGTACGGGCCGAAACCCTGTTCTGCCTGGCCTTTAGCGGGATTGCAGCGTCCCCGCCCTCTGCTTTGCACACCGCGAATCGGAAGCGATCCGTAATCTGGTGCGCACCAGAAGAGTGGCATCTGGTGCGCACCAGAGTCAAGGCCCTTCGCCGGTTCGAGTGGCGATTGCCCGCCTCGGTGCACTTCCAGAAGACCGGTTGAGAGGGGGACCCGGTAGCCAACAGGACTTAACTCCCGTCTTGTTAACCCCTATTGACCTGCGGCGATGTGAGGCATGCTGGGAAGGTCAGTGTGTGGACCTATCGCCGGACGGTGGCCTGTGAGCACAGGACTTCGGAGTGCGCGAACGGCGCGTGGCTGGTCTCAGGAGCGACTGGTTCGCGAGATCGAGCAGTACGCCCGACGGCACGTCACCGACGTTGCTTCAACCGCGAGTTTGCGGGTGTACGTTTCCGAGTGGGAGAACGGCAAGCGCACGATCTCGGACCGCTACGCAGCAATCCTGCGGCAGCTTCTCGGCGTCACGGACGCAGAGTTGCGGGGCAGCCCGCTCGCGGTCGCTCCGTCGATGGCCGACGGGTACGACGAACTGTTGAGCAGGATCGATTCAGCCAGCAGCGTCAGCGAATCCATGGTGAAGACGTTCAACGATCAGACCGAGCTACTGCGCACGATGGACCGGCAGTTGGGCGCTTCGGGCCTTGTAGACCAGATGACGGGGCATCTCGCACGCCTCGAAGACGCGCTGAACTTCGCGGTGTTGCCGGGTACGCGCCGCCCCGTGGCTCTTGCGCTCGCGGGGGCGTCGACCCTTGCTGCGTGGCAGGCGATCGACTCGGGGGCGGTCGAACGTGCCTGGCGGCACTACGAGCTTGCGAAGCGGGCAGCGCGCGATGCTGAGGCTCCGATGTACCTCGCGCACGCGATGGCAGAGCAGGCGTACGTACTGTGCGAGGCTGGCCGGCCGTCTCTCGGCGTCGACCTGGTCCGCGATGCGCAACGCACCCTTGGCCAGGCCGGATCTCCCCGCCTCCGGGCATGGCTGTACGCCGCGGAAGCGGAGTTGTGCGCCCATGCCGGAATGCCTGATGACTGCCGGCGGGCACTCGATGCGGCCATGACGACCATTCCGCCTGGCTCCGATGACCGAGACCCGGACATGCTGAGCATCTTCCTGAACGGCGCTCACTTGGCTCGATGGCGCGGCAACGTCCTTGCTCTACTGGGGGACGACGACGCGGTGACCAGCCTGTACGGCGCCCTGAACGTGGTGGACCCGTCCTTTGTCCGAGCGCAGGCAGGACTTCACGCTGACCTCGTACAGGCTCACCTGGCGCGAGACGAGTACGACGACGCGAACACCCATCTCAGGCAGGCACGGCTGTTGGCGAGCCGCACCGGTTCGGTGCGGCAGCGCCGCCGTGTCGACCTGCTCAGTGCGCGGCTGTAAGCCCCTGCTTGCCACGGTTCGCAAGGATGTGGAGTAGAGCCACGAGGGTGCCGGAGCCCATCAGCTCACCGCGAGCCATCAGCCCGGGAATGTCGGCCAGCGGCACCCACTCAATGTGTCCTGCCTCTTCCGGGTCCGTCGGTGAACCCACCTGTTCGGCTCCGTGGCCCACGAAGATCTCGTGAGGCGAGTCGACCATGCCGACCATGGGCTGATAGGTGACGACGTGTTCCAGCGACGTCGGGCGCCAACCCGTCTCTTCCACAACCTCCCGAAGCGCCGTGTCCGCCGGGTCCTCCCCTTCGTCCACGATGCCGCCGGGCAGTTCCCAGCCGAATTGCTGTGGGACGAAGCGGTACCGCCACATCATGAGGACGCGATCCTGGTCATCCAGTACTGCCGTGATGGCGACGTGGTGCAGCCTCACTACGTGATGCTCGAACCGCTCCATGCCGGGCGGCTCCACGTCCCAGAGTTGGAGTTTGACCCAGCGGTTGTCGTACAGGTCGCGTTCGCCGTGGATGCGCCACGGTTCGAGCCCCGTCGGGGCCTTCACGCTGACTGCCCCTGGCACTCGGTACGAGCTTCGCCCGTGAACCTCCAACGCACCTTCGGATACGAGTCGGGCCAGTACTTGGCGGAGTGCGGTTCGGCCGATGCCGAGTTCTTCGACCAGCGTGCGTTCTGAGGGGAACTTGTCGCCGGGGGCGTACTTGCCGGCGGCGAGCCGTGCGCGAAGCGTCTCGTAGACCTTGGTCGTCTTCGGTCCCATCCGCGGAGCACTCTCCGTTCTGAGGTGGTGTGTACCAGCGTAGCGGCCAAGCGTCACCCTGCCTCCGGTGCACCTTGCCTCGTTCCCATACCTCGGTTCAGAACGGCGGAATGTTTACTGCATCTCGCACGGTCTGCGCCATTTCTAGAAATCCAGAGGCACTGAGATTTTTGGCGTATTCTTCATGCTTCTCGTGGGGGATGCCGCGAAGGATTTCGAGTTTGTATTCCTCTTCGGTGCTTCTCCCCCGTATCCCTTCCAAGGCTGCCTTGATGCCGTATGGGCCTCCTTCGCTAATTCCTTGCAAGATTCGGTCCCTGTCTGCGATCTGGCTATTATTATGGAAGCGATCGGCGACTTCTATAGACTCGCTAGTGCGTCGCAGTGAACCTACGAAGCGCAAAAGAGCAACGGCATCTCTGTCGAGCGAAGCTGCTCTGAGAAGTACACATGCCTTCTGGATGCCGACGGCGGTCTGAGTTTTAGCTAGGGCCTGCAGATATACCTTTACTAGTTCTCCAAGGTCAGCTCGTCTCATACCTGCCACCAGGGCAGGCGTTGAATTCGCTCCTTGATGTCTCGCTGTATGTGTTAGAAGTGCACCCACGGTCATGTTGTTGTCTGTGACTGCCCACGGGTTCCCTGTTGCGCCCCACGGGTCGTCTTCCGGGGGTGGGGGAGGGAAGCTGAGGTGAAGTGCTGCCACGGTTCGAATGATCGTTTGGGGGTCGTCTTGTGCTGCGCGCTCCATAAAGGAAGAGACCGACATCTGGGCTTTGAGCATGGGGCCGATGACGCTCGGAAGCCAAGTATCAGTTGGACTCTGCTGAGAACTCTCCACAATTTCTATCAGGTCGTACATCTGGGCATGTATGAGCGGCCCGACGCTCCACGGGTTTTCATGCGTCTCGGCGGGTGGAATTGGCTCCGCTGCTTTGCGGCTGGCATGCTTGAAGGATGCTGTAACTCGTTCACGCCAGACGCTTTGATCTGTCTCCCGTGCGGGAAGGGGAGCGTTCGCAAGGCGGGCATGTTCGGCAAGCGCCTCCACGATTGACAAAACTTGGGAGAGGTTCGCAGAACTTGTACCCGAAATCTTCTCCTGAATGGTAGATCGTGCCATGGTGCGCCCCTGCCCCTGCCCCTGCCTGGCTATGAGGCGCTCGATCTCACGGATTGTTGGGTTCCCTGCCCGCACCCGCAGCTCCTGCAACCGATCGGCCACGCTCATCCAATCCCCCTGTCCGTAACTGTCCGGCTGTCCGCTGCTGTCCGGCCTTGTCTGTCATCGTCCGTGGGCGTCCGACTGTTGGAGCAAGACGCTATGTCGCCTGCGGTTTAGCTGTCCGGACTTCGCCGAAGTTGGCCGAGGCGGTCGCCGACTCCATGCCGGACATGTTCGCTTACTCACGAAGGGCCGGTCTTGATGAGAGGCAGGCACAGTCTTGGCGCGTGCCAGTGAACCTGGACCGGCCGTGAAGCAGTGGAGGAATCAGTTCGATGAAGCCCGACAACTCTGCCGTGGGGGAACGTGGCGACAGCAACGCCAACGGACTTAACCGCTGGGCGTCGATCATCACGGCAGTAGCTGCATTGGTCGGGGCACTGGCCACTCTGGTCAGTGCTCTGCGGGGTTGAACTTGTGCCGGGTCACACTCGGACTAACACGACGTCCGTGGACGACGTGTGGACGGTGAGCCTGTCTGGCCTCGGGACTGCAACTGAACCTCCAGTTCACAGGACTGATGGCGAGGCCCTCGCTGTGAGACTGTAAATCTGCCGGCTCAGCCTTCCCAGGTTCGAATCCTGGCGCCGCCACATGAAGGTAGACCCCCTCCGATCTGCGGAAACGCAGGACGGAGGGGGTCTCTTCGCGTTCGGGGGCCAACTCTCGAGTGGAATCGAAAGCAGGCGACTTGTCTCCCCCTGTTACGCCCGGATCCGGGGCTGATCAGGGTTTCCGGACCAGACGCGGACCAAGGTTGAAGGTAGGACGGTAGAGCCGTTCACGGTCGCTCCCTGCTTCGTCCGTGAGCCCGGTGCCGCGTTCGAAGGAGTGGATCCTGATCCAGTTCAGCCGTCGCTCGCCGTCGCGGAGACTCAGGCCGACTGCACCAGCAGCCACCGGGAAGGTGGTGAGAACGCTCCGCGAGCCGAACAGAACGCCTTCGACGCCCTTCTCGGCGGCTGACCGCACGGACATACGCTCATGCTGCCCAAGTCGCCTGGCGAGGATCAGTGGCATCTGGCACCGCTGTGACGGGCGGCGCCCCGCACTGGATGCCGGACCTTGTATCCGTAGCTCTATGCAGACCAGTCACAGCGGTCATAGCAGTTGCGCAACGGCCTCGGGGGGACACTACGGGACAGGAGGACCGGTTGCTGTGGTTGCTGTACTTCTCTGCTCCTACTGGTTCGGCTTTCGCCTCGGGCGCCCCGGGGCACCTGTTGTCGGGACGACGCGACTTTAGGGCCACCATGGCTCAGGCTCCAAGGCGTTTCCGCGTTGGCCGCTTCGACCCGAAGCAACTTGGGTGCGCGCTCGGCCTTGGGCTGGGGTGCCTCTCGCCTGCTGCGACGGTCCGCAGGTGTGCGCGGTTGTCCGTCGGCGTTGTCACGCAGTCGGACACTCATCGTTTCGCTGGCCGTGCCTTCCGCCTGAGCCGTCGTAATCCACCTTCAAGCAGACCCTCCGTCACCGGACACAAGAGCACGGTGAGCCGCCCAACCAGCCTCGGTGAGCTCCCACGGATCACCATGCCTTTCGTATGGCTTGAGGAGCCGTGCCTTGACCATCCGATTCCGCTGCCAGGCGGTCCGATTCTCCCACTTGACTTCCCCGTTGGAGGGTTGCGGCAGGTGGTCGGTCTCAGTGAGTTGCGAGCCGTATCGCTCGTGGATCCTCCGAAGCACGTCCTGCTTGGAACCCGCGCCGCCCATCTCGCCAAGCGTTACGAGAAGCCAACGGCCGAGGAGCTCGTGGGGAGTCAACTGCATGCCGGCGATCGTAGGCCTCCGCTCTGGCTTGTGCTGCACCCTCCGCAGAGAAAGTTGACCTGTTTCGAGGGCAGTTGGGGCACTCAAGCCCGTTGGAAGAAACACCCCGTCTTGCCTGAGGTTCAGCCATGGGTGGTAGCCGTATGGTCGGGCGGCCGTGACCTGGGACCACGCTGCTGGCGGCCGTGCACGCTGGCGATACCCAGGTGCTGGGGGACCGCCCCGACGGAGGAGTGGGCCGGGTCGATGGTCCACGGGCCCGGTGGCGGCAGCTCGACGCCCGCCTGCCGGCCGAGGACCACCTGGCCGACGTCGGCGCGGCCGCTCACCGTGACGAGCGCGGTGGACGCGGTGGAGGCGTAACCGACCGCACTGATGGCCGGGGCTCGGTCGGTCCCGGGTGGGGCGGCCCCCGTGTCCCGTGTCCTGTGTGGGTGCGGGTGGGGGTGGATGCCTTCCTCGCCGCCTCTGGCGACGGCGTACGACCGGCCCCCCTCCACCCCGCCCCTCCCGCCGTTTCTCCGCCGGCCCCGGGCAGGCGCCCCGCGCTCAAGGCGCCTGCCCGGGTGGGCCGGCCGGGTCAGATGAGGGCGTGAACAACGCCTCGGCTCGAACTACTCACCAGCGTGGACGAGTTCGATGTCATGGTCGTCCACACCACCGCCGGCGATCGTCACCGAGGCGGCCCGCGGCGGGTAGCCCGTCGCGATGACCGTGTACGCGCCGCTGTCCAGGTCGGAGAAGGCGTACGCCCCGTCGGGGCCGGTCGTGGCCGTGGCGGCCACGTTGCCCGCGGCGTCCACCAGGGTCACCAGCGCGTCACCCAGCGGGGCGCCCGCTCCGCGTACCGTGCCCCGCACCTGCGCCCCCGGCCGCAGCTCGACCTCTATCCGGGTGGTCCCGGTGCCGCCGATCTCGACGGGCAGGGCCAGCGGGCGGTGCTTGGGGGAGTTGACCGCCAGGGTCACGGTCCCCGGCACCAGGTCGGCGATGACGAACTCGCCCAGACCGTCGGTGCGTCCGGTGGCCAGGACGTCCCCGCGGACGTCGGTCACGATGACCACGGCCTCCGCGACCGGGGCCCCGCTGTCGGCGGACAGCACCACACCGGCGAGACCGCTGGTGCCGCTGAGCAGGATGTCGTACGGAACCGGCGCGTCACCGGCGACGACGATCGTCGAGGCCTGCGGCTGGTAGCCGTCGGCGGAGGCGATCAGGACGTACGAACCGGCTCCTGGCGCGTCCACGCCGTACGAACCGTCGCTCCGCGAGACCGACCGGCCGAGCTGCTTCCCGCCGAGGGAGATCAGGGTGACCGCGGCCGCGGCCACGGGGACGCGCTCGGCCCCGAGGATGTGTCCGCTGACCGTGACGCCGTTGCCGACGCCGACGGGGCCGGTGAGTGAGCCGCTCGGACCGTCGTCACCCTCGGCGCTCGCGACGGAGGCGAGCGCCCCCGCATGTACCGACGCCACGCCGACGGCCTGCCCAGCCTGCCCGACCGCAACCGGCTCACCGTCCGGCGTCCGAGGCCCCGCAACTACCGGACCCCCAACTGCCCCGTCCTCGACTGCCGGCGCCCCAACTACCGGACCCCCGACGGCCGGACCCCCGCCGCCACCCACCGCCCCCACCTCGACCGCCCCCCTGCGCGGAATGAACGCGGCGAGGCCGAAGGCAAGCAGCGCCGCGCACCCGCCAATGGCGAGGACGGTCTTGAAGCCGTCCTCGGAGGGCAGGGCGACCGAGCCGAGGTCGGTGGTCATCTGGGCCAGGATGACGCCGGCGACGGCGCTCGCGACCGACGTACCGATGGACCGCATCAGGGTGTTGAGGCTGTTCGCGGCGCCGGTCTGGGACGGCGGCACGGCGCCCATGATGAGGGCGGGCATGGCGCCGTACGTGAAGCCGATGCCGGTGCCGATGACGCAGGAGACCATCACGAACTGCCAGACCTCGTCCATCAGGAGGATCTGCAGGCCGTAGCCGGCGGCCACGATCAGGGCGCCGAGCATCAGGCTCACCTTGGGGCCCTTGGCCTTGGACAGGGCCGCGGAGACCGGGGCGATGACCATCATCACCAGGCCGCTCGGCGCCATGACCAGGCCGGCGGTGAGCAGCGACTTGCCCAGACCGTAGCCGGTCGCCTCAGGCAACTGCAGGAGCTGCGGAAGGACCAGGGACATCGCGAACATGCCGAAGCCGAGGGCGATCGACGCGAGGTTGGTGAACAGCACCTGGCGGCGGGCGGTGGTGCGCAGGTCGACCAGCGGCTGCTCCGTGCGCAGTTCCCACCAGCCCCACACCAGCAGGACCACGACGGCCGCCGCGAAGAGCCCGAGGATCGTGCCACTGCCCCAGCCCCAGTCACCGCCCTTGGAGATGGCCAGCAGCAGGCAGACCAGGCCGACCGCCATGCCGAGGCCACCGACCAGGTCGAAGCGGCCGCCGGTGCGGACCTTGGACTCGGGTACGAGGAGCAGGACCAGCAGGAGGGCGACGGCGCCCATGACGGCCGAGCTCCAGAACAGCATGTGCCAGTCGAAGTTGTCGGCGATCAGCGCGGCGGCGGGTAGTCCGAGGGCGGCGCCGACCCCCAGGGACGCACTCATCAGGGCGGTTGCGGAACCGAGCCGTTCGGCGGGCAGTTCGTCCCGCATGATGCTGATGCCGAGCGGGATCACACCGCCCGCCATGCCCTGCAGGACGCGTCCGACGATCATCGGGGTCAGGGAGTCGCTGAGGGCGGCGGTGACCGATCCGGCCACCAGCAGGACCAGGCTCATCAGGAGCATGCGGCGCTTGCCGTACATGTCACCGAGCCGCCCCATCATCGGTACGGCGACGGCGGCCGCGAGCAGCGTGGCGGTGACGGCCCAGGCGGTGTCCGAGGCCGGGGCGTTCAGAAGCTGCGGCAGCTCCGGGACGATCGGGATCACCAGGGTCTGCATCAACGAGACGACGATCCCGCCGAAGGCCAGGACCGCTACGACGGTGTTGGCCCTGGGGCCCGCGACCTCTCCGTCGTCGGTGGGGCGCGGCAGCGCGTGGGACATGGGTCGAGCCTCCGGGTGGGGTTGGGGGCAGCGCGACATGTCCAAGCTAAGTCAGTTGATTGACTTAAGCAAGTGTGGTCGGTTTTCGGGGAGGGATGGTGAAGGATTCGGGGTCGCCGGCTGCCTCGGTTTCTCCCATCGGCAGACCGCTTCCCGGTACGGCGAAGACGGGCTCCCGGTACGGCGAACACCCCCGGGGCACACTGATCCCATGTCCACCCGCCGCAGACACTGCCCCGAATGCCGTCGCGAGATCGCCGTCGTCGCCGGACGCTTCGCCCGGCACGACCCACCCGGCGCGCGCGAGAACGGCGTACTCGTCTCGTGCCCCGGTTCCCGGCGGCAGGCGGAACTCGGAGCCGCGCAGCCCACGTTGGACGGGTACGCAGTCCCCGTCTATCCCGGGCAGCTGCCCCTGTTCTAGGAGGTTCTAGGAAGTTCTGGGAGGTTCTGGGCGCGAGCCCCGCGGCCGCGTACCGCTACGAACCGGTCCGTACGTCCATCCGCGCCACCAACCCGTCCCCGTCGAACCGGTACACATGCTCGACCGTCCCGGCCCAGTGCTCCCCGCTCGCGTCCCGCATCCCGAGTCGTACGGTGGCGACCACCGCCTCGCCGTCCCCGTCGAGCCGCAGCCCCTCCAGCCCTACGAGGGGATGCCCGGCCGCGAACTGCCGTGCCCAGTACGCGCGTACCGCCTCGCGGCCGTGCAGCCGGACCCCGTCCAGCATGTTCGGCCAGTCCACGTCCGGGGCCAGGCACCGCGCGAGAAAGACGTCCCGCTCGTCGGTGGAGAACACCTCGTACATCCGCCGCAGCAGCGCCTCCCGCGTGGCCGGCACCCCCTCGGCGGCCATCTTCAGTTCCCCGCCACCGACTTCACCGCCACCGACACCGGCGAGGGCCCGCTGACCAGTTCCAGGGTCAGCCCGGCAGTCGCCGGGGAATCCACCAACTCCGCGAGTACGGCCGCCACATCGTCCCGCGGCACCGCGCCCCGGCCGGTGTGCGCCTCCAGCCGTACGAGACCGGTGCCGGCGTCGTTCGTCAGCGAACCGGGGCGCAGGATCGTCCAGTCCAGGGCGTCCAGTCCGCTCACGTACGCGTCCGCCTCGCCCTTGGCGCGCTGGTAGACGTCGAAGACCTCACTGCCCTCGTGCGCCGGATCCGCGCCCATGGACGACACGACCACGAAGCGCCGTACGCCCGCCCGGACCGCCGCGTCCGCGAACAGCACCGCCGCACCCTTGTCGACCGTGTCCTTGCGGGCCACCCCGCTGCCCGGACCCGCGCCCGCCGCGAAGACCGCCGCGTCGGCGCCCCGCAGCTGCGCCGCGACCTCCTCGACCGAGGCCGACTCCAGGTCCAGCAGCACCGGTTCGGCACCGGCCTCCCGCAGGTCGTCGCCCTGTTCGGCGCGGCGGATGATCCCCGCGACCTCGTCCCCGCGCGCGGAGAGCAGCCGCTCCAGCCGCAGCGCGATCTGACCATGACCACCAGCGATGACAATGCGCATGCTTCCGACCGTACGCCCGAAGAGCCGCATCCGCCGCACGACTCCGGCCACACCTCAGGGCCTACACATCAGGCACACCGCCCGGTGACCGCCCTCTTCGGTAACTGCCCCCTACGACGCTTGCCCCTACGACGCCTGCCCCCTACGACGCCTGCCCCCTTCGGCAACGGCCCCCTACGACAACGGCCCCCTACGACAACGGCCCCCTACGACAACTGCCCCCGCCCCTGCCGAGGCAGCCCCAACTCCCCTGTCGCAGCCGTGTCGCAGTACTCCCGTACCGCGCTCGTCCGCGCCACCACGCGCCCTCGGTGCACCACGATCCGGCTGTACGCGAGCGAGAGCGCCCCCGCCAGTCGTTCACCGCGTACCGCGAGCAACTCGGCCGGGAACCCGGCCTCCACGCGTACCTCCGGCAGCCCCAGCACCGCCCGGGCCGACGCGCTCACCGCGTCGTACGCCTCCTCGGGCCGCAGGCCGTTGCGGGAGGCCAGGAGATAGGCCGCCTCCAGCGGGTCGCCGCGCCCGACGGGGTTCGAGACGTCCCGCAGAGCACCGCTGCCCGCGGCCACCCGCACTCCGGCCGCGCGCAGCAGCCGTACCGGAGCCGTGCCCCGCCGGTCGACACCCCCGCAGCCGCCCTGTGGCAGGCACACCACCGCCACGCCGGCCGCCGCGAGCTGGTCGGCGGTCCGGGACGCCACCTCGGCGGGCAGGCGCCCCAGACCGCCGCAGGGCGCGAGGGTCACTCCGGGGCGCAGTCCGCCGGCCATGGCCGCGAGCCGGGACAGGCGGGCCGGGTCGGTGGCGTCGGTGTGCAGGTCCACGGGGCAGCCGTGTTCGGAGGCGACATCCAGGACGGCCTGTACATAGCCCGTCGGATCGGGGTCGAGATCCGGACAGCCGCCCACCACGGAGGCGCCCATCTTCAGCGCGTCCCGCAGCATCGCGAGCCCGTCGGCCCCGGCCACCCCGGTCAGCACCCTCGGCATCGCCACGGTCGTCAGCTCGGTGAACCCGCGCAGCGCCCGCTGTGCCTGGAGTACGGCGGCCAGCGCGCCGAGCCCCGGGACGTCGCCCACGCGCACGTGTGCCCGCAGCGCGGTGGCTCCGTGCCCGAGTTGCAGCAGGGCGGCCTCGGTGGCCCGACGCTGGACGTCCTGGATGTCGTACGAAACCGGACCCTCGTCGTCGGCGGACAGCGCGGTGTCGGCGTGGGCGTGCGGCTCGACCGGGGCCGGCAGGAGCAGATAGCCACCGAGGTCCAGGCGCGCGCCACGCGCGCGTGCCCCGCCCGCCGAGAGACTCCCCGCCGTACCGACCGCCTCGATGCGCCCGCCGCCCAGCCGTACGTCCACGGCCCGGCCGTCCGCGAGTCGCGCGCCGCACAACAGGAGAGACGCCCCCTCGGCCCGTCCGGACGGCGAACTCGACGACGAACCGGACGAGGACGAGGACGACGAACCGGACGAGGAGGGGGGCGGCTGCGGCTGACTGTCGGGCATCGCGCTCCAGGGGCTCGGGGGCTGCGGGGCTCGGGGACTACGGAGGGGGCTCGGGGACTGCTGGCTAAGGACTGCGGAAAGATCGCAAGGGGACGCAAGATCACGCAGAGTGAGTCGAGCCTAGGGTGACCACCCGCTCGCGACAGGGAGGAGCGCAATAGTCGTACCGGTGTGGTCCGCCGCACCGGAGGGGCCTGCGAGGCCCGTGGGAGGACCGCAGATCGGGGCAGGACGGGAGCCGCGAAACGGATTTGGGCGAACGGCGGGCGAGCGTGTAATGTCTTCATCGCTCGCCCCAATAGCTCAGTCGGCAGAGCGTCTCCATGGTAAGGAGAAGGTCTACGGTTCGATTCCGTATTGGGGCTCTGGTGTGAAAGGTTCCCGTCGCAAGGCGGGGCCCGATCGCATCTCAGCGGTGTAGCTCAGTCGGTAGAGCAAGCGGCTCATAATCGCTGTGTCACCGGTTCAAGTCCGGTCACCGCTACTGACAGTAGCCGATTGTGGGGTCGGTCCTTCGATCGGCTACTCTTCTATGCGTTAATGCTTAAACCGTCCCATCCGTTCGTCAAGGAGCACTCCTGTGGCTGCCACCGACGTCCGCCCGAAGATCACGCTGGCCTGCGTGGAGTGCAAGGAGCGGAACTACATCACCAAGAAGAACCGGCGTAACAACCCGGACCGACTGGAGATGAAGAAGCACTGCCCGCGTTGCAACGCGCACACCGCGCACCGCGAAACGCGATAAATCAGGCTCGTACGTGAGGCCGCCCCCGCAGTCGGGGGGCGGCCTCACGTCGTTTCGGTACAGCAGACTTCAGGAGGTGCCGAGCCATGGCGCTCGACCAGTCCTTCGTCGGGCGGAGCTACCCGCCCACCGACCCCTACGAGGTGGGCCGGGAGAAGATCCGTGAGTTCGCGGAGGCGGTGGGGGACGCCAACCCGGCGTACACGGACCCGGAGGCCGCCAAGGCGCTCGGTCACCCCGATGTGATCGCGCCGCCGACCTTCGTGTTCTCGATCACCTTCAAGGCGGCGGGACAGGTCGTCCAGGACCCGCAGCTCGGCCTCGACTACAGCCGGGTGGTGCACGGTGACCAGAAGTTCGCATACGTCCGCCCTGTGCGCGCCGGCGACCGGCTCACCGTCACCTCGACCATCGAGGCGATCAAGTCCATGGCGGGCAACGACATCGTGGACATCCGGGGCGAGGTCCACGACGAGGCCGGCGAGCACGTCGTGACCGCCTGGACCAAGCTCGTGGCCCGTGCGGCCGAGGAGGCGTGAGCAGATGACCGCCAAGATCGCGTACAGCGACGTCGAGGTCGGCACCGAGCTGCCCGCCCAGACCTTCTCCGTGACCCGGGCCACCCTCGTCCAGTACGCCGGCGCCTCCGGCGACTTCAACCCGATCCACTGGAACGAGAAGTTCGCCAAGGAGGTCGGGCTGCCGGACGTCATCGCGCACGGCATGTTCACCATGGCCGAGGCGATCCGCGTGGTCACCGACTGGGCCGGCGACCCGGGGTCGGTCGTCCAGTACGGCGTCCGCTTCACCAAGCCCGTCGTCGTCCCGAACGACGACCAGGGCGCCACCATCGAGGTCAGCGGCAAGGTCGCGGCCAAGCTCGACGACAACACGGTCCGCGTCGACCTCACCGCGACCAGTGCCGGGCAGAAAGTGCTGGGGATGTCGCGGGCGGTCGTACGACTGGCCTGACCCTGGAGTAGCGGTAAGGGGCGTCCTCCATTGCGGGGCGCCCCTTACGCACAGGCGCATCTCACCACTTAAAAGGCTAAGTCCGGCAGCCTTGACGTAGTTAGTGATTGAGTACTAACTTACTGGCATGGTCAGGATGAGCGCAGAAGAGAGGCGCGAGAGTGTCATCCGCGCGGCGACGGCCGAGTTCGCCCGTGGTGGGTACCACGGCACCTCGACCGAGGCGATCGCGAAGCGGGTCGGCGTCTCGCAGCCCTACCTCTTCCGGCTCTTCCCGGGAAAGAAGGCGATCTTCCTCGCGGCGGCCGAGCGGTGCGTGGAGGACACCATCCGCACCTTCAAGGAGGCCGCCGAAGGGCTCGAGGGCGAAGAGGCCCTCCATGCCATGGCGAACGCGTACACCAAGGTCATCGCGGAGCACCCCGAGCAGCTGATGATGCAGATGCAGATGTACGTCGCCGTGGCTGCCGCCGAGGAGGCCGGTGAGCACGAGTTCGGCGAGGCGGTGCGGGCCGGCTGGATGCGGCTGTGGGACACCGTCCACCTGCCCCTCGGTGCCGACGTCAACGAGACGACGACCTTCCTGGCGTACGGAATGCTCGTCAACTGCCTGGTCGCCATGGGCTTCCCGCCCGAGCACCGGGTCTGGGAAGGGCTCTATCCGTCGGCGCGGGCCAAGGGCCGGCTGGAGCACTAGGAAACGAGAAGGCGTCATAGGCGCCTTTTTATGCGCGTGAAAGTTAGTCATCAATAACTAACCGATCTTGGTGATCAGTCGCTCAACACTCTCTGGTCACGCTCTGACTCACTCTCTGGGGGAGAGATGTCACAGCAGACAGCACGTCGCGGGGGAGCCGTCTGGGCCCTCGTCATCACCAGCGTCGCCGGATTCATGGCGGCTCTCGACAACCTCGTCGTCACCACCGCCCTGCCCTCCATCCGCAAGGACCTCGGGGGAGCGCTGGACGACCTGGAATGGACGGTGAGCGCCTACACGCTCACCTTCGCCGTCTTCCTCATGTTCGGCGCGGCGCTCGGCGACCGCTTCGGCCGCCGCCGGCTCTTCATCATCGGCACGGCGGTCTTCACCGCAGCGTCCGCCGCGGCGGCCATGGCGCCCGGCATCGACTCCCTCATCGCGGCCCGCGCGGTCCAGGGTGTAGGCGCGGCGATCATGATGCCGCTGACACTCACCCTTCTCACAGCGGCCGTGCCCGCCGCCAAGCGCGGAATGGCGTACGGCATCTGGGGCGCCGTCAACGGACTCGCCGTCGCCTCCGGACCGCTCATCGGCGGCAGCCTCACCGAACACATCTCCTGGCAGTGGATCTTCTGGCTGAACGTCCCGCTGGGCATCGCCCTGCTGCCGCTCGCCCGACTCCGCCTGGCCGAGTCCCGCGGCTCCGATGCACGGCTCGACGTGCTCGGCACCGTGCTCGCCAGCAGCGGCCTCTTCGGGATCGTCTACGGCCTGGTCCGCAGCCCCGTCGACGGCTGGACCAGCCCTCTCGTCCTGACCGGCCTGTTCGCCGGGACGGCGCTGCTCACCGGCTTCGTCTTCTACAGCATCCGCGCCAAGCACCCCATGCTGCCGATGCGGCTGTTCCGCTCCCGCGCCTTCTCCGGGATCAACGCGGCCAGCCTCCTGATGTTCCTCGGCATGTTCGGGTCGATCTTCCTGCTCAGCCAGTACATGCAGGGCGTGCTCGGCTACTCGCCCACCGAGGCGGGCCTGCGGATGCTGCCCTGGACCGGCATGCCGATGCTCGTGGCGCCCATCGCGGGCATACTCTCCGACCGCATCGGGGGCCGCCCCGTCGTCGCCGCCGGCCTCTTCCTCCAAGCGGCCGGCCTCGCCTGGATGGCCTCCGTGGTCACCGCCGACGCGTCCTACGGTGCCCAGCTGCCCGGCCTGATCATCAGCGGCGTCGGCATGGCCCTGTACTTCGCTCCCGCCGCCAACCTGGTGATGTCCAGCGTCCGCGCCCACGAACAGGGCATCGCCTCCGGCGCGAACAACGCCCTGCGCGAGGTCGGCGGCGCGCTCGGCATCGCCGTCATGGCGTCGATCTTCGCAGCGCAGGGTGGTTACGAGAGCGGGCAGGCCTTTGTCGACGGGCTGCGGCCGGCGTTGGTGACGGGGGCGGCGGTGGTGGCTGTCGCCGGGATCGCGGCGTTGCTGATCCCGGGACGGAAGAGTGCCGCGCGGCTGGCGGCGACGGAGGATGCGGTGGCGGCGCCGGTGAGGGAGACGGCTTCTCGGTGAGTGTCGCGGGGTCGGTGTCGGGTGGTGGCTTGGTTTTGGGTACCCCGCGTTCCCAGTCACCCGGCGTTGGGTGCGGGCGTCCCTGGGGGCTCCGCCCCCAGACCCCCGACCTATGCCCACCCACCACCCGACTCGGTGGGTCGAGAGGCGGGCCTCACCCCGGGGGCTGCGCCCCCATGGGTGGGTGGGGGCTGGGGATGGTCTCCACCCACGGCTCGTCTCGGTTGGTCGTGAGGTGAGTGTCGTCCTGGGGCTGCGTCCCCCGGGGGGTGGGTGGGGGCTGGGGATGGTTTCCATCCACGGCTCGTTTCGGTTGGTCGTGAGGTGAGCGCCACCCTGGTGGGCTGCGCCAGGGGTGGGTCGGGGCCGGGGATGGTTTTTACCCACCGGCCGTATCAGTTGGTTGAGAGGTGGCTGGGCTTTGTCCCGGGGCTGCGCCCTCAGCGGGTGGGTGGGGGCTGGGGACGGTCTCCACCCGCCACCCGACTCGGTTGGCCGACAAGTGAGCGTCGCCCCGAGAGGTGGCCGCCGGAAGGTGGACGTTCCCGTAGTCGCGTACGGCGGGAAGGGGGCGTGTCGGGGGTGTCCGCCCGCAGCGGTTGGCGCGTCAAAGCCAGCACCTCAACAGCCGACCGATTCCGCGCCGTTCCGAGGACGGACACCCCCCGGCGCGGCCCCGCCCCCCACACAACCGAAGGCGCTACGCCCGCCCCCGCCCACCCCGCACAGGCCGCCGCAGGCACAACGCCCCGCCCCCCGTCTCGTACTCTTGAGCGCGTGCAGGAACTCCACGACGCCCCCCTCGCCCCGCTGACCACCTTCCGGCTGGGCGGTCCCGCGGCCCGTCTGGTCACCGCGACGACCGACGCCGAGGTGATCGCCGCAGTCCGCGAGGCGGACGACAGCGGGACGCCCCTGTTGCTCATCGGCGGCGGATCGAACCTGGTCATCGGTGACAAGGGCTTCGACGGCACCGCGCTCGTCATCGCCACGAAGGGCTTCGCCCTCGACGGCACCCGGCTGGAGCTCGCCGCCGGCGAGGTATGGACCGACGCCGTGGCCCGCACCGTGGAGGCCGGACTCGCCGGCATCGAGTGCCTGGCCGGCATCCCCGGCTCAGCCGGCGCGACTCCCATCCAGAACGTGGGGGCGTACGGCCAGGAGGTCTCCTCGACGATCACCGAGGTGATCGCCTACGACCGGACCACGCACGAGACGGTCACGATCCCGAACGCCGACTGCGCCTTCTCATACCGCCACAGCCGCTTCAAGGCCACCCCCGAGCGTTACGTCGTCCTGCGCGTCCGCTTCGAGCTGGAGGACGCCGACGGACTGTCCGGCCCGGTCAAGTACGCCGAGACGGCCCGGGCCCTGGGCGTCGAACCCGGCGACCGCGTGCCCCTCGCGGACGCCCGCGAGACCGTCCTCAAGCTTCGTTCCGGCAAGGGCATGGTCCTGGACCCCGAGGACCACGACACCTGGTCGGCCGGGTCCTTCTTCACCAACCCGATCCTCACCCAGGAGGAGTTCGAAGCCTTCCACGCGCGCGTACGTGCGCGCCTGGGCGAAGGTGTGGAGCCTCCCGCGTACCCGGCAGGGGAGGGCCGCACCAAGACCTCCGCCGCCTGGCTGATCGACAAGGCCGGCTTCAGCAAGGGATACGGCACCGGCCCGGCCCGCATCTCCACCAAGCACACCCTCGCCCTCACCAACCGCGGCTCGGCGACCACCGAGGACCTCCTCACCCTGGCCCGCGAGGTGGTCACCGGTGTCAAAGACGCCTTCGGGGTCACCCTCGTCAACGAACCGGTGACGGTCGGCGTCAGCCTCTGAAAGCTCCCCAAGCTCCCCAAGCTCCCCAAGCTCCAAGAAGCTTCAGTAAAAGCTCTCAAAGGCTCCACCGCCTACTCCGCAAGCCAGTCCTCCACCCCCGCCAACAGCTTCCCCTTCATGTCCTCGGGCGCCGCCGAACCCCGAATGGACTGACGTGCCAGCTCCGCCAGCTCCAGGTCCGTGAAGTCATGGTGGTGGCGGGCGATCTCGTACTGGGCGGCCAGACGAGAACCGAAGAGAAGCGGATCGTCGGCCCCCAGCGCCATCGGCACACCCGCCTCGAACAACGTCCGCAGCGGCACGTCCTCAGGCTTCTCGTACACACCCAGCGCCACGTTCGACGCCGGACACACCTCACACGTCACGCCCCGCTCCGCGAGCCGCTTCAACAGGCGCGGATCCTCCGCCGCCCGGACCCCGTGACCGAGCCGGTTCGCATGCAGGTCGTCCAGACAGTCCCGTACCGAGTACGGCCCTGTCAGCTCGCCCCCGTGCGGCGCCGACAGCAGACCGCCCTCCCGCGCGATGGCGAAGGCCCGGTCGAAGTCCCTCGCCATGCCCCGGCGTTCGTCGTTGGAGAGCCCGAAGCCGACCACGCCCCGGTCGGCGTAACGCACCGCGAGGCGGGCCAGCGTGCGCGCGTCCAGAGGGTGCTTCATGCGGTTCGCGGCGACCAGGACGCGCATGCCCAGCCCGGTCTCCCGCGAGGTCGTCTCCACCGCGTCCAGGATGACTTCCAGGGCCGGGATCAGTCCCCCCAGCCTCGGGGCGTACGAGGTCGGGTCGACCTGGATCTCCAACCAGCCCGAGCCGTCCTTCACATCCTCCTCCGCGGCCTCCCGCACCAGCCGCTGGATGTCCTCGGGCTCTCTCAGGCACGAGCGCGCCGCGTCGTACAGGCGCTGGAAACGGAACCAGCCCCGTTCGTCCGTCGCCCGTAGCTTGGGCGGTTCCCCGCTGGTCAGGGCCTCGCTGAGCGTCTCGGGCAGACGCACGCCGTACTTGTCGGCCAGTTCCAGCACGGTGCCGGGCCGCATCGAACCGGTGAAGTGCAGGTGCAGATGGGCTTTCGGCAGCTCAGAGACATCACGTACACGCTCCATTCCAGGATCCTGCCGTACGTCCCTGCCGTCCCGGTAGCACTTTCCCCTTTAGTGGTCTTGCTCGCACAAATTAGTGGTCTTGCTCGCACAAACAAACAGGGCACCACCTCCGAAAATTCGGAAGTGGTGCCCTGCGACGAACGTCAGTCCCGGGCCTCCGCCAACAGCTTCTGGATCCGCGAGACACCCTCGACGAGGTCCTCGTCCCCCAGGGCGTACGACAGCCGCAGATAGCCCGGCGTACCGAAGGCCTCACCCGGAACGACCGCGACCTCGGCCTCCTCCAGGATCAGCGCGGCCAGCGCGACCGTGTCCTGCGGGCGCTTGCCGCGGATCTCCTTGCCGAGCAGGCCCTTCACCGAGGGGTAGGCGTAGAAGGCGCCCTCGGGCTCGGGGCAGACGACGCCGTCGATCTCGTTGAGCATCCGCACGATCGTCTTGCGGCGGCGGTCGAAGGCCTCCCGCATCGTCGCGACGGCGTCCAGTCCACCCGACACCGCGGCCAGCGCCGCGACCTGCGCCACGTTCGACACGTTCGACGTGGCGTGCGACTGGAGGTTCGTCGCCGCCTTCACGACGTCCTTCGGGCCGATGATCCAGCCGACCCGCCAGCCCGTCATGGCGTACGTCTTCGCGACGCCGTTGACCACGATGCACTTGTCCCGCAGCTCCGGGAGGATCGCGGGCAGGGACGTGAACGTCGCGTCGCCGTAGACCAGGTGCTCGTAGATCTCGTCCGTCATGACCCACAGGCCGTGCTCGACGGCCCAGCGGCCGATCGCCTCGGCGTCCTCGGCGCTGTAGACCGCGCCGGTCGGGTTCGAGGGGGAGACGAAGAGGACGACCTTCGTCTTCTCGGTGCGGGCCGCCTCCAGCTGCTCGACGCTGACGCGGTAGCCGGTCGTCTCGTCCGCGACGACATCGACCGGGACGCCGCCGGCCAGCCGGATCGACTCCGGGTACGTCGTCCAGTACGGCGCCGGGACGATGACCTCGTCGCCCGGGTCGAGGATCGCGGCGAAGGCCTCGTAGATGGCCTGCTTGCCGCCGTTGGTGACGAGGATCTGCGACGGATCGACCTCGTAGTCCGAGTCGCGCAGCGTCTTCGCGGCGATCGCGGCCTTCAGCTCGGGCAGACCACCGGCCGGTGTGTAGCGGTGGTACTTCGGGTTCTTGCAGGCCTCGACGGCCGCCTCGACGATGTAGTCCGGGGTCGGGAAGTCGGGCTCACCGGCGCCGAAGCCGATCACCGGCCGCCCGGCGGCCTTCAGGGCCTTGGCCTTGGCATCCACGGCGAGAGTGGCGGACTCGGAGATCGCGCCGACTCGGGCGGAGACCCGGCGCTCGGTGGGAGGGGTTGCAGCGCTCATGGGGCCCATCGTTTCAGACCGGAAACCACCCCGGCACGCGGGTTTCACAGACTGAACATGTACGGGCAAACCCCTGAACACCCGTCCGGAACCCGGCCGCGGCCAGGGCGATCCACAGTCGATCTTCCGCCGTTCTTCCGTCGGCAGGGCGCCCACGGGCACTTTCTGTTCGACGATGGGCCACAGAACACGTACACTCTCACCTCGTTGGCCTTCAGCAGGCTGCGCTCAATCGGTGCACACCGAGCACTCGGTCGGATGCGGTACGTTGTTGGGGAACACACAAAGGGTCGTAGCTCAATTGGTAGAGCACTGGTCTCCAAAACCAGCGGTTGGGGGTTCAAGTCCCTCCGGCCCTGCTACACACTCCTTCGCCAGGATGTGTGCGCATGTACGTACAGCAATGCACCGCCGTGCGGCTCAGACCGGGCGCGGCACGGCCACGACCCGGAATCAGGTGAGGACGAGTGACGGACGCCGTGGGCTCCATCGACATGCCTGATGCCGAGGACGAGGCGCCGGAGTCCAAGAAGAAGACTCGTAAGGGCGGAAAGCGTGCCAAGAAGGGCCCGCTGAAGCGCCTCGCTCTCTTCTATCGTCAGATTGTCGCCGAGCTGCGCAAGGTCGTCTGGCCTACGCGCGGCCAGCTGACGACGTACACGACCGTCGTGATCGTCTTCGTCGTCATCATGATCGGCCTGGTCACCGTGATTGACTATGGACTCGACCACGCCGCCAAGTACGTCTTTGGCTGAGCCAAGAGCGAAGGGCGCCGTCACCGGCGCCCCTTTCGCGTGTTCCACCCCCATGTATCCAGGAAGAAGCAGCCACCGTGTCTGACCCGAACCTGAACGAGGCCGTCGAGCCGGACGAGTCCGTGGAAGACGAACTCGACATCGTCGAGGGCGCGGACGAGGATCTGGACGAGGTCGAGGCTGCCGACGCCGACGCTGGTGAGCCCGCCGAGGACGCCGCCGTGCACGTCGAGGACGAGGACGAGACCGTCGCGGACGAGACTGACGCCGACGAGTCCGCCGCCGACGAGACCGTCGCGGAAGACGAAGCGGAAGCGGAAGAGGACGTCGAGGAGGAGCCGGCCGAGCCGGTCGACCCCGTCGCCGCCCTGCGCGAGGAACTGCGCACCCTCCCCGGCGAGTGGTACGTCATCCACACCTACGCCGGTTACGAGAACCGCGTGAAGACCAACCTCGAACAGCGTGCCGTCTCGCTGAACGTCGAGGACTTCATCTTCCAGGCCGAAGTGCCGCAGGAAGAGGTCGCGCAGATCAAGAACGGCGAGCGCAAGACCATCCGCCAGAACAAGCTCCCCGGCTACGTCCTGGTGCGCATGGACCTGACGAACGAGTCCTGGGGCGTCGTCCGCAACACCCCCGGCGTCACCGGCTTCGTGGGCAACGCCTACGACCCGTACCCGCTGACCCTGGACGAGATCGTCAAGATGCTCGCCCCGGAGGCCGAGGAGAAGGCCGCCCGCGAGGCCGCCGAGGCCGAGGGCAAGCCGGCTCCGCAGCGCAAGCTCGAGGTCCAGGTGCTGGACTTCGAGGTCGGCGACTCGGTCACCGTCACCGACGGCCCGTTCGCCACGCTGCAGGCGACCATCAACGAGATCAACCCCGACTCGAAGAAGGTCAAGGGCCTCGTGGAGATCTTCGGCCGCGAGACTCCGGTCGAGCTCTCCTTCGACCAGATCCAGAAGAACTAACGCCTTCGGCGACAAAGCCACCGTTCAGGTCAGACGGCTTCACAGCCTGTCTGACCTGCTCGGTTTTTAGCCGCGCAGAGATACCCGTTAGGGTTGTGCGGTTGCCTTCGGGCATCAGGAAACTGACAGAAAAGACAGAGGACCCGGAATGCCTCCCAAGAAGAAGAAGGTCACGGGGCTCATCAAGCTCCAGATCCAGGCCGGTGCCGCCAACCCGGCGCCGCCGGTCGGCCCCGCGCTGGGTCAGCACGGCGTCAACATCATGGAGTTCTGCAAGGCGTACAACGCCGCGACCGAGTCGCAGCGTGGCTGGGTGATCCCGGTGGAGATCACGGTCTACGAGGACCGCTCCTTCACCTTCATCACCAAGACGCCGCCGGCCGCCAAGATGATCCTCAAGGCCGCGGGCATCGAGAAGGGCTCCGGCGAGCCGCACAAGACCAAGGTCGCCAAGATCACCGAGGCGCAGGTCCGCGAGATCGCCACCACCAAGCTCGCCGACCTCAACGCCAACGACCTGGACGCCGCCGCGAAGATCATCGCCGGTACCGCGCGTTCCATGGGCGTCACGGTCGAGGGCTGAGCCCCAACCCCCGCAGAGCAGAAGAAGTGGCAGGGCCTGCTCGGCCCGCACCACGACTCCTCAAGAACACACAGGAGCAGTAGTGAGCAAGCGCAGCAAGTCTCTCCGCGCTGCGGACGCCAAGATCGACCGGGACAAGTTCTACGCCCCGCTCGAGGCCGTCCGTCTCGCCAAGGAGACCTCCACGAGCAAGTTCGACGGCACCGTCGAGGTCGCCTTCCGTCTGGGTGTCGACCCGCGCAAGGCCGACCAGATGGTCCGTGGCACCGTGAACCTCCCGCACGGCACCGGCAAGACCGCCCGGGTCCTGGTCTTCGCGACCGGTGACCGTGCCGAGGCCGCTCGTGCCGCGGGCGCCGACATCGTCGGCGCCGACGAGCTCATCGACGAGGTGTCGAAGGGCCGTCTGGACTTCGACGCCGTCGTCGCCACCCCGGACCTCATGGGCAAGGTCGGCCGCCTCGGCCGTGTCCTGGGCCCGCGTGGTCTGATGCCGAACCCGAAGACCGGCACCGTGACTCCTGACGTCGTCAAGGCCGTCAACGAGATCAAGGGCGGCAAGATCGAGTTCCGCGTCGACAAGCACTCGAACCTGCACTTCATCATCGGCAAGGCGTCCTTCGACGACACCCAGCTGGTGGAGAACTACGGCGCGGCCCTGGACGAGATCCTTCGTCTGAAGCCGTCCGCCGCCAAGGGTCGCTACATCAAGAAGGCCGCGATCAGCACCACGATCGGCCCCGGCATTCCGGTTGACCCGAACCGCACCCGCAACCTCCTCGTCGAGGAGGACCCGGCGGCTGTCTGATCAGGCCGAGCCTGCCGGATCGCCCAGTCGGCGACGGGCCCCGCACCTTCTCGGTGCGGGGCCCGTTCCTGTGTGAGGGGACTGTGCCCTGGGTTAGCGTGCGCACAGGGCGATGGCACAGGGGGACGTATGAAGTGCACGACGGGGCGATGCGGTGTCCGCTCGGTCGCGATGGCGGCCGCGCTGACGGTGCTGACCGCCTGTACCTCCTCCGAGCCCTCCCCGAAGCCCGAGAACGACCGCGCGGCGACCTCCGAGTTCCTCCCGGCCCTGCGCCTGGCCGAGCGGTCCACCGACCGGGCCGAGTCGGCCAGGGTGCGGTCCACCACCGTCATGGGCACCCAGCTGTCCGTCGAGGCCGAGGGCGCGCTCGACTGGGGCAGCGCGCTCACCGGCACCCTGACCATCACGTACACCGGCGGCACCACGGCCGAGACGATGCGCGGCCTCGGCATCACGTCGATGGAGGCCCGCTATCTGTCCGACGCCTACTACGCGCGGATGGGCGACGCGTTCGCCGAGAAGGCCGGCGGCAAGCACTGGCTCAGGTACGTCTACGACGATCTCGAGGCCCTCGGCGGCGGTGGCGCGAACTTCGCCGACCAGATGCGCAACACCACGCCCAACCAGTCGGTGAAGCTGCTCCTGGACTGCGAGGACGTGCGCAAGGTCGGCGCGGAGACGGTGAGCGGGCAGCCCACCACGCACTACTCCGGCACGGTCGAGGTGAGCGACGTCGCCGACGCCGAACTGCGGCAGCAGCTGGAAGGGGCCGGGGTGACCACACAGACCGTCGACATCTGGGTCGACGACCAGGACCTGCTGGTCAAGAAGGTCGAGAAGGGCCGGATGGCCGCCGGCGAGCTGACCCAGACCGCGTACTACAGCGACTACGGCGTGCGGGTCTGGGTACAAAAGCCTCCGGCCGACGACACCGAGGACTTCAAGGAGCTCCTGAAGCAGCAGGGCGCGCTCGGCAACACCCCCTGAACCACAGGGAATTCACGAGACCGCTCACGCCCCCCTGGGATACGCTCGCGCCCTTGCTGTGAATGGCCCGTGTGCTCCTTGGGGGGAAACGATGGAGGCATCCGTACGTGGTTCCGCGCGCCGCCGGGCGGCAGGCGCCGGAGTTGCCGCACTGCTCCTTGCCGCCGGTGCCGCGGGCTGCGGGACGGCCGCGGAGGAGTCGCCGAAGATGACGCCGGCGGCGGCTGTCGCCGAGGCGGCGAAGAACGCGGACGACATCACGTCCTTCCGCTACCGGATGACCGGCAGGGTCCCGGAGCAGGGCCGGATCAGAGCCGAGGCCTCGATGCGCACCGAGCCCACCGTCGCCATGAGCATGAAGATGACGGCGCTCGACCAAGGGTCGGACCAGGTCGCGGAGATCCGGTTCGTGGACAAGGTCATGTACATGGGCGGAGGAGCCGCGGCCGCCGAGGAGCTGGACGGCAAGAGCTGGATCAAGCTCGACATGGCCACGCTGGGCGGGGGCGCGGTCGACAACAACTCCTACGGTGCGCTGCCCCGCCAGGCCGAGGGGAACCCGGCCACGCAGTCCACCATCCTGAACGGCTCCAAGGACCTTCAGGAGGCCGGCACCGAGACGATCGACGGCACCCGGACCACGCACTACAAGGGCACGGTCACAAGCCGCGACCTGCGTGCCGCTCGTGACGCGGCGAAGGACGAGGCGACCCGTGAGCGTCTGATCAAGAGCCTCGACCAGTTCATGGCGCTGCGCGTCGACGAGGTCACGATGGACATGTGGATCGACGGCGAGGACCACACCAAGCAGTTCCGCATGCGCGGCGACGCCGACAAGGGCCCGCTCGACATGACCATCACCTTCCTCGACGTCAACGAACCGGTGACGGTCACGGCCCCGCCGGCGAAGGACACCGTCGACATCGCCGAGGCGATGGACTCCATGGCAGGCGCCGAGAGCTGAGCCCCGTACGAGCGGATTTGCTCGACGGCGATCCGGTCGCGTATCCTCCTGAGGAAGCCAAAGACCGCTGGTCGTTGCCGTGTGCTCGTAAGAGGGCGCGGTGGCCGAAGGATCCGCTGAACTGCGGACGACCCGCGCAGGTGACCGTGGATGTGCTCCCGGAGTTCGCTGCTTGCGTTGCGAATGCCGGTCGAGCTACGCCCCGTGCGCCTGCGCCGGGGCGTTTCGTTCGTCCCAGCCCCTTCTGAGCGGTCCTCATCACCCGGAAGGAGGCCGACGCTCTATGGCAAGGCCCGACAAGGCTGCCGCGGTGGCCGAGCTCGCGGAGCAGTTCCGTAGCTCGAATGCCGCCGTGCTGACCGAGTACCGGGGTCTCACCGTGGCGCAGCTCAAGACGCTGCGTCGTTCGCTCGGTGAGAACGCCCAGTACGCCGTGGTGAAGAACACGCTGACCAAGATTGCGGCCAACGAGGCCGGGATCTCTACGCTCGACGACCTGTTCAACGGTCCGACGGCAGTCGCCTTCGTCACCGGTGACCCGGTGGAGTCGGCGAAGGGTCTTCGTGACTTCGCCAAGGACAACCCGAACCTCGTCATCAAGGGCGGTGTCCTTGACGGCAAGGCGCTGTCCGCCGACGAGATCAAGAAGCTCGCGGACCTCGAGTCCCGCGAGGTTCTGCTCTCCAAGCTGGCGGGTGCCTTCAAGGGCAAGCAGACTCAGGCTGCTCAGGTCTTCCAGGCGCTCCCGTCGAAGCTCGTCCGCACCGTGGACGCGCTTCGTGCCAAGCAGGACGAGCAGGGCGGTGCCGAGTAACTCGGCTCCCGAAATGATCGCTGCCTGAGGCTTCCCGCCTGAGGCGACGGTCGTCGCGGGCCGAACGTACGCCCGCCAGACATGTACATACCGGCACCAGCCGAAAAAGTGGAAGGATCGCCCATCATGGCGAAGCTCAGCCAGGAAGACCTGCTCGCGCAGTTCGAGGAGATGACCCTCATCGAGCTCTCCGAGTTCGTGAAGGCGTTCGAGGAGAAGTTCGACGTCACCGCCGCCGCCGCGGTCGCCGTTGCCGGCCCGGCCGGCCCGGCCGCCCCGGCCGAGGCTGCCGAGGAGCAGGACGAGTTCGACGTCATCCTCACCGGCGCCGGCGAGAAGAAGATCCAGGTCATCAAGGTCGTGCGTGAGCTGACCTCCCTGGGCCTCAAGGAGGCCAAGGACCTCGTGGACGGCGCCCCCAAGCCCGTTCTCGAGAAGGTCGCCAAGGAGGCCGCGGAGAAGGCCGCCGAGTCCCTCAAGGGCGCCGGCGCCTCCGTCGAGGTCAAGTGACCCCACGGAGTCCGCAGGACTCCTGTTGCTAGCTGACACAGTTCCTCCGAGAGGGCTGTAACGCTGACGCACCGAAGAGCGATCATCCATCCGGGTGGTCGCTCTTCGGCGTTCCGGGGAGCCGGGCGGCGGCTGCCTTGCACCGACGTTCGCGCGGAGTATGGTGATCTTCGTCGTGTCTCCGGGCGCCCCCGGTGCAGGCTGCACGTGACGAGCGCAGCACCCGGTTCGGGCAAGGAGGGCCTTGACGAACCGCACGCAGCGCGCAATTCTCAGGACGCGTCGTCACAAGGATCCGAATCCGAGGCATGGATCGGCGACGAAGAGGGCAGTATCACCGTGCGTTGAGGACGTGGGCTTGCCGAAGGTGTTGAGAGCAACGAGGGTCTTGATAAACCCGGACTGGACATCAGTGTGCCAAATGGCTACACTGACCCTTTGCGCTGCCTGTTAGCTGCCTCCTGCCCGTCACCAGGGGCATACCCTCACTTGAGCACCGACGATCAGACCGTATCTGACCTGGCCCTTTGAGCCGGAGAAGGAACCGTCTGTCTCTGTGCCCGGGAGAGGGACCGGTACGCGCGTAGTGAGTCCGAGCCCTCGGAAGGACCCCCTCTTGGCCGCCTCGCGCACTGCCTCGACCGCGAATACGAACAACGGCGCCAGCACCGCCCCGCTGCGCATCTCCTTTGCAAAGATCAAGGAGCCCCTCGAGGTTCCGAACCTTCTTGCGCTGCAAACCGAGAGCTTCGACTGGCTGCTCGGCAACGACGCGTGGAAGGCTCGTGTCGAGGCGGCTCTGGAGTCCGGTCAGGACGTCCCCACCAAGTCCGGTCTGGAGGAGATCTTCGAGGAGATCTCTCCGATCGAGGACTTCTCCGGGTCGATGTCGCTGACGTTCCGCGACCACCGTTTCGAGCCGCCTAAGAACAGCATCGACGAGTGCAAGGACCGCGACTTCACGTACGCGGCCCCGCTCTTCGTCACCGCCGAGTTCACCAACAACGAGACCGGCGAGATCAAGTCCCAGACCGTCTTCATGGGCGACTTCCCGCTCATGACCGGCAAGGGCACCTTCGTCATCAACGGCACCGAGCGTGTCGTGGTGTCGCAGCTGGTCCGCTCGCCGGGCGTCTACTTCGACTCCTCGATCGACAAGACGTCCGACAAGGACATCTTCTCCGCCAAGATCATCCCGTCCCGGGGTGCCTGGCTGGAGATGGAGATCGACAAGCGCGACATGGTCGGTGTGCGCATCGACCGCAAGCGCAAGCAGTCCGTCACCGTCCTGCTCAAGGCTCTCGGTTGGACCACCGAGCAGATCCTCGAGGAGTTCGGCGAGTACGAGTCCATGCGCGCCACCCTGGAGAAGGACCACACCCAGGGCCAGGACGACGCGCTGCTCGACATCTACCGCAAGCTGCGTCCGGGCGAGCCCCCGACGCGTGAGGCCGCGCAGACCCTGCTCGAGAACCTCTACTTCAACCCCAAGCGCTACGACCTCGCCAAGGTCGGCCGCTACAAGGTCAACAAGAAGCTGGGTGGGGACGCTCCGCTGAACGCGGGTGTCCTGACCGTCGAGGACGTCATCTCGACGATCAAGTACCTGGTGAAGCTGCACGCCGGCGAGACCGAGACGGCCGCCGACAACGGCCAGACGATCGTCGTCGAGACCGACGACATCGACCACTTCGGCAACCGTCGTCTGCGCAGCGTCGGCGAGCTCATCCAGAACCAGGTCCGTACGGGTCTGGCGCGTATGGAGCGAGTCGTCCGCGAGCGCATGACGACCCAGGACGTCGAGGCGATCACGCCGCAGACCCTGATCAACATCCGGCCGGTCGTCGCCTCCATCAAGGAGTTCTTCGGCACCAGCCAGCTGTCGCAGTTCATGGACCAGAACAACCCGCTGTCGGGTCTCACCCACAAGCGCCGTCTGTCGGCTCTTGGCCCGGGTGGTCTCTCCCGTGAGCGGGCCGGCTTCGAGGTCCGTGACGTGCACCCGTCCCACTACGGACGTATGTGCCCGATCGAGACCCCTGAAGGCCCGAACATCGGTCTGATCGGTTCGCTCGCCTCCTACGGCCGCGTCAACGCGTTCGGTTTCGTGGAGACGCCGTACCGCAAGGTCACCGGCGGTGTCGTCACCGACGACGTCGACTACCTGACGGCCGACGAAGAGGACCGATTCGTCATCGCGCAGGCCAACGCCGAGCTCAATGACGACATGCGTTTCACCGAGAACCGCGTCCTGGTCCGCCGCCGTGGCGGCGAGGTCGACTACGTCCCCGGTGACGACGTGGACTACATGGACGTCTCGCCGCGCCAGATGGTGTCGGTCGCGACCGCCATGATCCCGTTCCTCGAGCACGACGACGCCAACCGTGCCCTGATGGGCGCGAACATGATGCGTCAGGCCGTGCCGCTCATCAAGAGCGAGTCCCCGCTCGTCGGCACCGGCATGGAGTACCGCTCCGCCGTCGACGCCGGCGACGTGGTCAAGGCCGAGAAGGCGGGTGTGGTCCAGGAGGTCTCCGCGGACTACATCACCACCGCCAACGACGACGGCACGTACATCACGTACCGCCTGGCCAAGTTCGCCCGCTCCAACCAGGGCACCTCGGTCAACCAGAAGGTCATCGTCAACGAGGGCGACCGGATCATCGACGGCCAGGTCCTGGCCGACGGCCCGGCCACCGAGAACGGCGAGATGGCGCTGGGCAAGAACCTGCTCGTGGCGTTCATGCCGTGGGAGGGTCACAACTACGAGGACGCGATCATCCTGTCGCAGCGCCTCGTGCAGGACGACGTCCTCTCCTCGATCCACATCGAGGAGCACGAGGTCGACGCCCGTGACACCAAGCTCGGCCCCGAGGAGATCACCCGGGACATCCCGAACGTCTCCGAGGAGGTCCTCGCCGACCTCGACGAGCGCGGCATCATCCGTATCGGTGCCGAGGTCGTCGCCGGCGACATCCTGGTCGGCAAGGTCACGCCCAAGGGTGAGACCGAGCTGACCCCGGAGGAGCGTCTGCTCCGTGCGATCTTCGGTGAGAAGGCCCGTGAGGTCCGTGACACCTCGCTGAAGGTGCCGCACGGCGAGATCGGCAAGGTCATCGGCGTCCGCGTCTTCGACCGTGAAGAGGGCGACGAGCTGCCGCCGGGCGTGAACCAGCTGGTTCGTGTCTACGTGGCGCAGAAGCGCAAGATCACGGACGGCGACAAGCTGGCCGGCCGTCACGGCAACAAGGGTGTCATCTCCAAGATCCTGCCCATCGAGGACATGCCGTTCCTCGAGGACGGGACCCCGGTCGACATCATCCTGAACCCGCTGGGTGTGCCGTCCCGAATGAACCCGGGACAGGTCCTGGAGATCCACCTCGGCTGGCTCGCCAGCCGCGGCTGGGACGTCTCCGGCCTCGGAGAGGACTGGGCGCAGCGCCTCCAGGTCATCGGCGCCGACCAGGTCGACCCCGGCACGAACGTCGCGACGCCGGTGTTCGACGGCGCCCGCGAGGACGAGCTGACCGGTCTGCTGCAGCACACCATCCCGAACCGCGACGGCGAGCGCATGGTGCTCCCGTCCGGCAAGGCGAGGATGTTCGACGGCCGCTCCGGCGAGCCGTTCCCGGAGCCGATCTCGGTCGGCTACATGTACATCCTCAAGCTCCACCACCTGGTCGACGACAAGCTGCACGCCCGGTCGACCGGTCCGTACTCGATGATCACCCAGCAGCCGCTGGGTGGTAAGGCCCAGTTCGGTGGCCAGCGCTTCGGTGAGATGGAGGTGTGGGCGCTGGAGGCTTATGGCGCCGCGTACGCCCTCCAGGAGCTGCTGACCATCAAGTCCGACGACGTCACCGGCCGCGTGAAGGTCTACGAGGCCATCGTCAAGGGCGAGAACATTCCCGAGCCCGGCATCCCCGAGTCCTTCAAGGTGCTCATCAAGGAGATGCAGTCCCTGTGCCTCAACGTGGAGGTGCTGTCCTCGGACGGCATGTCCATCGAGATGCGCGACACCGACGAGGACGTCTTCCGCGCTGCGGAGGAGCTTGGCATCGACCTGTCCCGGCGTGAGCCGAGCAGCGTCGAAGAGGTCTGACGGGAGTTCGGAGGCCTTCACCATGAAGGCCTCCGGCCCCAGGACCCCCGTATCAGACCCCATGACTTACAACCCTGAGAGGGATTGACGCATAGTGCTCGACGTCAACTTCTTCGACGAGCTCCGGATCGGTCTGGCCACCGCTGACGACATCCGTCAGTGGAGCCACGGCGAGGTCAAGAAGCCCGAGACGATCAACTACCGCACGCTCAAGCCCGAAAAGGACGGACTCTTCTGCGAGAAGATCTTCGGTCCGACCCGGGACTGGGAGTGCTACTGCGGCAAGTACAAGCGCGTCCGCTTCAAGGGCATCATCTGCGAGCGCTGTGGCGTCGAGGTCACGCGCGCCAAGGTGCGTCGTGAGCGGATGGGCCACATCGAGCTCGCCGCGCCGGTCACGCACATCTGGTACTTCAAGGGCGTTCCGTCGCGGCTGGGCTACCTGCTCGACCTCGCCCCGAAGGACCTCGAGAAGGTCATCTACTTCGCGGCGTACATGATCACGTACGTCGACGACGAGCGCCGTACTCGTGACCTGCCCTCGCTGGAGGCGCACGTCTCCGTCGAGCGTCAGCAGATCGAGAACCGACGCGACTCCGACCTGGAGGCCCGCGCCAAGAAGCTCGAGACCGACCTGGCCGAGCTCGAGGCCGAGGGCGCCAAGGCCGACGTGCGCCGCAAGGTGCGCGAAGGTGCCGAGCGGGAGATGAAGCAGCTGCGCGACCGTTCGCAGCGCGAGATCGACCGTCTCGACGAGGTGTGGACCCGGTTCAAGAACCTCAAGGTCCAGGACCTCGAGGGCGACGAGCTGCTCTACCGCGAGCTGCGTGACCGCTTCGGCACGTACTTCGACGGTTCGATGGGTGCCGCGGCGCTGCAGAAGCGCCTGGAGTCCTTCGACCTGGACGAAGAGGCCGAGCGGCTGCGCGAGATCATCCGTACCGGCAAGGGCCAGAAGAAGACCCGTGCGCTGAAGCGGCTGAAGGTCGTGTCTGCCTTCCTGCAGACCTCCAACAGCCCCAAGGGCATGGTCCTCGACTGCGTCCCGGTCATCCCGCCGGACCTTCGCCCGATGGTGCAGCTGGACGGTGGCCGCTTCGCGACCTCCGACCTGAACGACCTGTACCGCCGTGTGATCAACCGGAACAACCGCCTGAAGCGGCTTCTCGACCTCGGCGCGCCCGAGATCATCGTGAACAACGAGAAGCGCATGCTCCAGGAGGCCGTGGACGCCCTCTTCGACAACGGTCGTCGTGGTCGCCCGGTCACCGGTCCCGGTAACCGCCCGCTGAAGTCCCTGAGCGACATGCTCAAGGGCAAGCAGGGTCGTTTCCGTCAGAACCTGCTCGGCAAGCGCGTGGACTACTCCGCGCGTTCCGTGATCGTCGTCGGTCCGCAGCTGAAGCTGCACCAGTGTGGTCTGCCCAAGGCCATGGCGCTGGAGCTCTTCAAGCCGTTCGTGATGAAGCGCCTGGTCGACCTGAACCACGCGCAGAACATCAAGAGCGCCAAGCGGATGGTCGAGCGCGGCCGCACGGTCGTGTACGACGTCCTCGAAGAGGTCATCGCCGAGCACCCGGTTCTGCTGAACCGTGCGCCCACCCTGCACCGCCTCGGCATCCAGGCCTTCGAGCCGCAGCTGGTCGAGGGCAAGGCCATCCAGATCCACCCGCTCGTCTGCACCGCGTTCAACGCGGACTTCGATGGTGACCAGATGGCCGTGCACCTTCCGCTGTCCGCGGAGGCGCAGGCCGAGGCCCGCATCCTGATGCTGTCCTCGAACAACATCCTCAAGCCCGCCGACGGCCGTCCGGTGACGATGCCGACCCAGGACATGGTCCTCGGTCTGTTCTTCCTCACCACCGACGGCGAACTGCGTGACACCAAGGGCGAGGGCCGGTCCTTCGGCTCCACGGCCGAGGCGATCATGGCGTTCGACGCCGGCGAGCTCGCGCTTCAGTCGCCGATCGACATCCGCTTCCCGGTGGGCACCATCCCGCCGCGCGGCTGGACCCCGCCGGTGCGCGAGGAGGGCGAGCCCGAGTGGCAGCAGGGGGACACCTTCCGCCTGCGCACCACCCTGGGCCGCGCGCTCTTCAACGAGCTGCTGCCCGAGGACTACCCGTTCGTCGACTACTCGGTGGGCAAGAAGCAGCTCTCCGAGATCGTCAACGACCTCGCCGAGCGCTACCCCAAGGTCATCGTGGCGGCGACGCTCGACAACCTGAAGGCGTCCGGCTTCTACTGGGCGACCCGTTCCGGTGTCACCGTGGCCATCTCCGACGTCGTCGTTCCCGAGGCGAAGAAGGAGATCGTCAAGGGTTACGAGGCGCTGGACGAGAAGGTCCAGAAGCAGTACGAGCGCGGTCTGATCACCAAGGAAGAGCGCACGCAGGAGCTCATCGCGATCTGGACCAAGGCGACCAACGAGGTCGCCGAGGCGATGAACGCGAACTTCCCCAAGACGAACCCCATCTTCATGATGGTTGACTCGGGTGCCCGAGGAAACATGATGCAGATGCGGCAGATCGCCGGTATGCGCGGTCTGGTGTCGAACGCGAAGAACGAGACCATCCCGCGTCCGATCAAGGCGTCCTTCCGTGAGGGCCTGTCCGTGCTGGAGTACTTCATCTCCACGCACGGTGCCCGTAAGGGTCTGGCGGACACCGCCCTGCGTACCGCCGACTCGGGTTACCTGACCCGTCGTCTGGTGGACGTCTCGCAGGACGTCATCATCCGCGAGGAGGACTGCGGCACCGAGCGCGGTCTGAAGCTGCGGATCGCCAACCGCGACGCCGACGGTGTGCTGCGCAAGACGGACGACGTCGAGACCAGCGTCTACGCCCGCATGCTCGCCGAGGACGTCGTCATCGACGGCAAGGTGATCGCGCCGGCCAACGTCGACCTCGGCGATGTCCTCATCGACCAACTGGTGCGCCACGGTGTCGAGGAGGTCAAGACCCGTTCGATCCTGACCTGCGAGTCGCACGTCGGCACCTGTGCCATGTGCTACGGCCGTTCGCTGGCCACCGGCAAGCTGGTCGACATCGGTGAGGCGGTCGGCATCATCGCCGCCCAGTCCATCGGTGAGCCCGGTACCCAGCTGACGATGCGTACCTTCCACACCGGTGGTGTGGCCGGTGACGACATCACCCAGGGTCTGCCCCGTGTCGTCGAGCTCTTCGAGGCTCGTACGCCGAAGGGTGTCGCCCCGATCTCCGAGGCCCAGGGCCGCGTGCGGATCGAGGAGACCGAGAAGACCAAGAAGATCGTCGTCACCCCGGACGACGGCAGCGACGAGACGGCGTTCCCGATCTCGAAGCGTGCCCGACTCCTGGTCAGCGAGGGCGAGCACGTCGAGGTGGGCCAGAAGCTCACCGTGGGTGCCACCAACCCGCACGACGTGCTGCGCATCCTGGGTCAGCGTGCCGTCCAGGTCCACCTGGTCGGCGAGGTCCAGAAGGTCTACAACTCGCAGGGTGTGTCGATCCACGACAAGCACATCGAGATCATCATCCGGCAGATGCTGCGCCGCGTGACGATCATCGAGTCGGGCGACGCGGAGCTGCTGCCCGGCGAGCTGGTCGAGCGTTCGAAGTTCGAGACCGAGAACCGTCGTGTGGTCCAGGAGGGCGGTCACCCGGCCTCCGGTCGTCCGCAGCTGATGGGTATCACCAAGGCCTCGCTGGCGACCGAGTCGTGGCTGTCGGCGGCGTCCTTCCAGGAGACGACCAGGGTTCTGACGGACGCGGCGATCAACGCCAAGTCCGACTCCCTGATCGGCCTCAAGGAGAACGTCATCATCGGTAAGCTCATCCCGGCCGGTACGGGCCTGTCCCGCTACCGCAACATCCGGGTCGAGCCGACCGAGGAGGCCAAGGCCGCGATGTACTCGGCCGTCGGCTACGACGACATCGACTACTCGCCGTTCGGCACGGGCTCCGGCCAGGCCGTTCCGCTGGAGGACTACGACTACGGTCCGTACAACCAGTAGTAGTTGGTTCTGAGGTCCTGAGGTCCTGAAGGGCGGTCACCCCGTTTCGTACGGGGTGGCCGCCCTTCGGCCTGTTCAGCGTGCTGCCAGTTCCCAGGCCATGACGATCATGGTGGCTACGGCGGCCAGCGCGCCGATGCTGGCGAGCGGCCAACGGGAGTGCTCCAGGGCGTCCAACCGCTGTTCGTGGTCGGCGAGTTGCTTGTCGGTCTGGTCGCTGCGCTGGACGAGGAGGGCCAGCGAGCCGTCGACGCGGGCGAAGCCGGCCTCGACGGTGCCGCGCAGGCGTTCCAGTTCGAGGGCGACGTCGTGCTGTTGCTGTTCCGGAGGCGTCATCCGTCACCCCCGGAGTCCGGGCTGTCCGTACGCAGCCAGGCGGGAAGCAGGGTCTGGACGCCGGGTACGGCCATGACCCGGGTCACGCCCGCGGCGACGGCGAGGGCGCCGGCCACCCAGGGGAGTGCCCTGGAGATGCCGGCGGCGTCGACGACCGTCGGCAGCAGGACGCACAGGCCGGCAGCGGTCTGGACAACGGTGCGGAAGGTCCGCTTGGCGGCCTCTGACATGAGGGCCCCTTTCTCTCAGGAGCTGTACCGGTCTCAGGAGCTGTACGGGACTTTCAGTGCCGCCCAGGACTTCGCGCCGGGCCAGCCATCGGCGGCTGAGCCGGTGTAGCCGCGCCTGCGCTGCCACTTGGCGTAGGACTCCCGGTCAGCCTCGGTCCACTGGGGACCGGGGCCGTCGGTGTAGGCGGAGCAGCCGAGGGCGACCAGGCGCTTGCCCATCGCTGTGACGATCGGCGACCGGGGGTGCTTCCTGAACCAGGCGGCGCCGGGGAAGGGCTGGTACGTGGGCCTGGTCGCACTGGTCGGCTGCTTGCCGAGCCGGGTGGCGACCCTGGCCCGGAAGTCGGTCATCGTGAACCCGCGCGGGTCGATCTTCGCGCTGGTCCACTCCTTGTGCCCGATGACGGAGCCGGCGCTCCAGCCGTGTGCCCGGCACAGCGCGGCCGAGGCGCGTGCCATCGCGTCCAGCTGGGCCTCGGGCCACGGGTCCTTGCCGTTGCCGAGGTTGATGCACTCGAAGCCGTAGAAGTGGACGTTGCCGTCGGTGTCGTTCTCGTTGGGGGAGGGGAGGGGGTGCGTTCGGCGACTACGGCGTTCAGTACGTCGCCGTCGCCGCTGCCGGCGTGGTTGGCGCGGCCGTTGCCGACCAGGTGAACCGTGCCGTCCTTGGCGATGACGCCGTGGCAGAGGGGGCCGGGGAGGTCGGAGCGGCCGTTGAAGCAGAGGTTGACGGTGGCGGCGGTGCCCGAGGTGACGGTGTGGTGGATGACCACGCCGTTGACCGGGCCCCAACTTCCCTTGTGATTACGGTTGTTGGTGCGCCAGCCGGGGTGTTCGAGGACGGTGACGCCCTCGGCCCGCAGGGCGGAGACGAGGGCGTCGGCGGAGAGGGGTGTGGCCATGGGCTGCCTTTCAGGGGTGACGCGGGCATGAGAAAACCCCGGCCGGGCGGCTCGGGGTGGATGTGGCGCGGGGTGGGTCAGGAGGTTTCTGTCTCTGCCTCTGTCTCTGCCTCTGTCTCTGCCTCTGTCTCTGTGTCCGTTTCCGTGTCCGTCTCCGGATCCGGGGTGCTCGGGCTCGTCCACGTGGCGCACAGGGCCGCGTACTTCTCCGTGTTCGCCCGGAAGTCGTCCAGTGCGGCGGCGACCGCCCGCTGCACGGCCGTCTGGTCCGGTATGACGGGGGCAGTGCCGGTTGGCTGGACGGTGACGCGGCCGCCGCCGCGCAGGACGGCGCCGCTGCCGTCGGTCTCGGAGAACTGGGCCGTGACGGTCACGGACGCGTGGCGTCCGGTGAGCGGATCGGGGGCGATGATGCTGCTGAGGCTGGCGTCGGAGACGTTGACGTGGATCGTGTGACCGTCCTCGACGACCGTGGCGCGGCCCGCGTAGTCGATCGCGACGCCCCAGGGCTGGCTGGTGTCGATGTCCATGGGTTTCTCCGTGAGGGCTGAAGGGCCTTAGGGCTGAAGGGGCTTACGAGGTCTGGAGGCCGAACATCATTCGCGGCTGGGCGTAGACCGTGCCGGAGGTCGAGGTGACCCGGGCCTGGATCTCCACCTTGAGCAGCGAACCGAACGAGGCGTTGAAGTCGGCGGCGACGGCGCCGGTGTGGTCGAGGGACGTGGGCGCGGTGACGGCACCGGACCACTCGGCGTCGTTGATCAGGACCCGGACCTCGCCCGTGGCACCGGAGCTGACCGCCGTCGCGACGAAGATGCGCATCCGCGGCTGCCACAGCGGGTTCCAGGACCGGGCGACCGTGGACCAGTCCGTCAGAGTGGTGCGCGGCCAGCGGGCGCTGTCCAGGTCGGTCGGGAGCGCCATCGGGAGCCAGGGCCGGGCCAGGCCGCCGGTGTCGATGTCGTCGGAGAAGATCTCGCGGCCGTTGACGTCGTGGACCCGCAGCGGCTGCTGGGAGGTGCTGGTGCCGTCGCCGTTGTACACACTCAGGGCCAGCTTGCCGGTCTGGCGGCGGATCGCGAGGCCGAACTCGTCGCCCGTCCACTTGCCGACCCGGAACACCTCGGAGCTGTTGTCCGGGGTCCGTACGGAGATGTAACCGCCCGCGCCCGAGCCCTTGTTGAGCGCGGGCAGGCCGTTGACGGCGGTGGACAGCTGCTGGATGCGGCGTTCCATCTGGGTGAGCCGGTCGATGATGTCTTCGGGGAGCTGGGGCATCAGACCTCCTCCAGGTAGAGCTCGGCGGTGTCGGGGCGGCCGCGCTGGGCCGGGCTCACCTTGACGCCGATGATCCGGTAACGGGCGTCCAGGCCCTCGGCCCACCACTCGTCGGTGATGCGGATACGGACGGTCCGGCCGAGCAGGGCGGGCGGGACCAGGTCGTCGAGGCGGACGCTGATCTCCGGGATCACCACGGCCGCGGTGGCCGATGCCAGTTCGGCCTTGGCCAGCGAGTTCAGGGTGGCCTTGCTGGTGATCTCGGTGTGGTCGGAGGACAGGTCGATGCGCGGGTAGCCCGCCTTGGTGATCAGGTCGCCGGCGACCTGGATGTCGGAGCACTGCGGGCGGGACTCCGCGGCCTGGTTGTCGTTGACGGAGGCCCCGCGGGTCCGCGCGGTGGTGCCGCCACGGGTGGCGTCGCGCGGAAAGGAGTACGACAGGATCGTGCCCGGCCGGTCCAACAGCAGGTCGGTGGTGCCGATCAGGATCTTCGGGTTGCCCAGGCGCAGCCGGCGAGTCCGTTCGCCGGTGGACGGGTCGCGGTAGACGGCGATGTGGTGCTCGAAGCCGTTGTCCACGGCGTCGAGCGCGTCGAGCGCCTCCAGGTAGACGGTCTCGTCGCCGTCGCGGTAGGAGACGGTGCGGGTCTGCGTGGAGGTCTCGTCGCCGGACGTGACGGCGATGTCGCCGCCGACCTCGGTGGGCTCGGCTTCGGCGTCGACGGTCCCGGTCTGGAGGTGCCGCCACAGCTTGCGGGCCACCTCCAGCTGGTCCTCGTCGGTGAACGCGAGGTCCTTGCGGATGCGGCGGCGGCCCGCGTACGACTCGAAGGTGGCCGCCTGGATGCCGAGGGTGAGAACGCCCCGGGTGTCGCTCTGCAGGGTGGACGTCCAGATGATGCCGCCCCACCACAGGTCGTTGCCGCGCTGGAGATACACCGAGGTGCGGCCCTCTTCGATGCGGCGGGCGCGGGCGGCCATCTCGGCGTTGGGGAGGGGGACGGTGCCGGAGAGGGAACCGGCCTTGCCTATGTAGTCGTCGACGGTGACGTCGCGCAGCGGCAGGATGTCGATGGTGTTGTCGGTGAGCAGGTCGCAGAAGATCGCCCGGTAGGGCGTGTTGATCGTGCTCATGAGGCGGCCTCGTAGGTGGCGGTGCCCCGGACGGCGTGCGAGGCGGCCCAGGTCCAGGGCGACAGGGCGTCCGCGGTGCCCTGGCTGGCACTGGCGATCGTGGCGGCGTCGACCCGGCCCGTGCCGATGTTCAACTCGAAGGTGCTGGTCGTGGCGAGGTAGATCCGGCCCATGAGGCGGGCGTTGTTGGCGGCGGACAGTTCGGCGAAGCCGATCACAGGGTGGGCCGCGGATGCGGTCACCGGCAGCGAGAACCGCCAGTTGTCCGCGGTGGTGGGGCTGGTGCCGAAGTTGGTGGTGGTGCCGAACTGGATCGTGAAGTTGAGGTGCACGGTCGTACCGGACTTGAGGTACCGGCAGTTGACGGAGGCGTTGCCGTACGACGGTGTGGCGCTCCCGGTGCCGGTCGTCCAGGCCGGCGTCCAGCTCTGCCAGGTCGGCAGCACGGGGTAGTCGGCCCAGGCGCTGCCGGTCCAGCGCTGCAACTGGCCGTTCAGGTCGCGGTACTGGCCGGGGTAGGAGCCGATCGCGGTGTCGGACGTGACCGGCAGGATGCCGCCGACGGCGACCGTCGGGGTACGGCGGTCGGCGAGGACGGAGGACCAGGCGAGACCGCCGCCGCCCGCACTCGTGCCCTTGGCCACGGTGACCTGGTACAGCGGGATCGCGAGGGCGGGTACGGGCTTGACGGCCGGGGTGGCGGCCGGGGTGCCCGGGATGATCTCGACGACGGCCTCGGTACGGCCCAGGCCGTCGTACGCGTCGTCGTACACCCGCAGCACGACCAGGTCGATCCGGTCGTACTGGGCGTCGCCGTCGGCGAAGGTCAGGGGCAGGTACCCGGTCAGGGCGACCGGGTAGGCGCCCTGGCTGTCGGTGCCCTGGACGACCGCGCGGCCGGGGCTGACGCTCACGGTCATGGTGTTCGGGGTACCGGTCAGGGTGAATCCGGAGATCCGCCACTGGCCGTCGGGGGAGCCCGGCAGGATGCCGGAGCGGGTGGCGACGGCCGAGGTCGGAGTGAGGGCGCCGAGCGAGACGAGCCGGGTGTCCTCGCGGGACTGGCCGTCCGGGGACAGCCAGCCGGAGCGTACGGGCATAGGGAACTCCCTTTCTGGGGCAGGTCAGTTGGCAGGTCAGCCGGCCGGGTCAGTTGGCTGGTTCGGTGCGCAGGAAGATGTTGTCGAACCAGCAGGTCACGGCGGCGTCGCTGGAGCGGTGCATGGCGGTCGCCGTGTAGCTCGTGCCCGGGGTGAGCCCGCCCAGCCGCCACACCGTCGAGACCGACGAGTAGACGGTGCCGCCGTGGGAGGCGCAGTTCTCGTCGTTCGCGCTCAGCACGACGGTGCTGCCCTGGGTGACCTGCGGGGCCATGAACGCCGTGGCGGTGGTGCTGCTCTGCGTCAGCATGCGCGCGCCGAAGTGGAGCAGTACGGCGCCGGTGGTCGGAGCGGTGAAGGCAAGGGTGAGCGCGGTGACGGCGGATTCCGTGAGCGCGGCCGTGTAGGTCGTCGACGTGGTGTAGCCGGAGTCCAGGGACGACGCGAACGGCGGCGGCGTGATCGCCGACTGCCATGCGGAGCCGTTCCAGCGTTGCAGGACGCCGAGGGAGGAGTCGCGGTACTGGCCGGTGTAACTGCCTGTGGTGACCGTGCCGGCCGGGGCGATGCCGCCGAGCGCCTTCGGGTACCTGACCCACTCGGTGCCGTTCCAGCGCTGGAGGTAACCGAAGTTGTCGTCGTCCTGGTACTGGCCGGGGTAGCTGCCGGCCACCGCCCCGTTGTTGTAGACCGGGAGGATGCCGCCGGCCGGGACCAGCGTGGTGCGCAGGTCGGTGCTTGCGGTGGCCCAGGCGATGCCGCCGGTCCCCGCGCTGGTTCCGGCCGGGACGGAGACCCGGAACAGCGGGAGCGCCAGGTCCGGGGTGGTCGGTGCGACGGGGGCGGCGGCCGGGGTGCCCTGGACGATCTCGACGACTGCCTCGGTGCGGCCGGAGCCGTCGTAGGCGTCGTCGTAGACGCGCAGCACGAGCAGGTCGACGCGGCCGTACTGGGCGTCGCCGTCCGCGAACGTCACCGTGATGTCCTCGTCGAGGGCGACCGGGTAGGCACCCTGGGTGGTGGTGCCCTGGATGACGGCCCTGCCGTGGTAGACGACGGCGGTCATCGTGCCAGCATTGCCGCCCATCCACAGGCCGCCCACCCGGTACTGGCCGTCGTAGGTGCCCGGCAGGATGCCCGAGCGGGACTGGAGGGGGCCGGCCGGGGTGGTGGCGCCGAGTGCGGTGTGGCGGGTGGCCTGGCGGGTCTGGCCGGTGAGGGACAGCCAGCCGGAGTGCAGTGTCATGGTCAGCGAGTCCTTCGGTCGGTCTGCGGGCTGTGTCGGCTCAGGAGGGTGAGGCGGCTTCGTACGTGCCGTGGATGGACAGGACGTCCCCGGAGGCCCAGGTGAAGGGCAGCGACCTGTCCCAGATGCCGATGCTGCTGCCGAGGGTGTCGCGCACCGAGCGGACGATGTCGGCGTTGGTCGTGGCCAGCAGGCCGGAGCCCTGGTAGAGCAGCGATTCCGAGGAGTCGAACGCCTCCGCGTTCAGCACCCGCCCGTCCAGCTTCCAGGCGGGGGTGGCGACCGGGGCGGCCGGCAGCGAGAACGTCCAGTTGGCGTTGGCATCCTGGGCGGACAGGTTGGTCGTCGAACCGATCTTCAGGTAGATCCGGACGTGCACGACCGTGCCGATCTTCATGTACGACCCGGCGAGTGTCCCGTTGCCGATCGCGGGCGCGATGCCGTTCTCGGCGCCCCAGACCGGCGTGTAGTCGGTCCAGCTCGGCACCGGCTGGTACGACACCCACGTCGTGCCGTTCCAGCGCTGTAGCAGCCCGGAGGACGAATCCCGGTACTGGCCGGTGTAGCTCGCCGTGGTGACCGCACCGGCCGGGGCGATCCCGCCCAGCGCACTCGGATACGACACCCACGCCGAGCCGTCCCAGCGCTGCAGCGTGCCCCCGGAGTCCCGGTACTGGCCGGGGTATGCGCCGTTGCCGGTGTCGCCGTACGCCGGGAGGATGCCGCCGAGCGCGACGACGGACGTCCGCAGGTCCTCGGCGTCGTTGTTCCAGTTGACGCCGCCGGTACCGGCGCTGATGCCGGCCCGCACGGTGACCCGGTAGATCGGCAGCGCGATGTCCGGGAGCGGGGGGTCGACGGGGGTGGCGGACGGAGTGCCCTTGATGATCTCGACGGCGGCCTTCGTGAAGCCGGAGTCGTCGTACAGGTCGTCGTAGATACGGAGTACGACGAGGTCGATCCGGGCGTTGGAGGCGTCGCCGTCGGCGAAGGTGAGGGACAGCGACTCGGGGAGCGTGACCGGGTAGGCGCCCTGGTTGTTCTCGGCCTGGATGACCGCCCGGCCCTCGTACACGGTCGCCTTCATGGTGCCGGCGCCGCCCTCCATCCAGAAGCCGGAGACTCGGTGCTGGCCGCTGTAGGAGCCGGGCAGGATGCCGGAGCGGACCCCGATGGGGTTGCTCGGCGTGGTCGCGCCCAGCTGGGTGAGGCGGGTGTCCTCGCGGGTCTGGCCGGTCTCGGCCACCCATGAGCTGCGCAGGTTCATGAGTGTTCTCCTCTGGGGTGGGGCACGGGGCGGGTCGCGGGGTTCGGCACGGAGTTGGGCCCGGAGTTGGGCCCGGAGTTGGGCCCGGAGTTGGGCACGGAGTAGGGCACGGAGTTGGGCCCGGGCTGGGTCACCATTCGGCGTCGCGCCAGCGGACGGTCATCCGGGCGCCGGTGTCGTACGTGTCCGGCCGGAACGCCAGCTGGGCGCGGCCCGGTTCGAAGGCGAACAGTTCCTCGGGACTGCTGTCGGCGGCCGCGGTGTGGCGGCGCGAGGCGGTGCCGTTGAGGGTGACCGTGCCGGCCGCGGTGTCGATGACCAGCTCGTCACCGGCGGCGAGGGTGATGTCGTAGCGCAGGCGGCGGGCGGAGGTGCGGTCGGTGACGGTCGGGTTGGCGCACGGGCCGTTGAAGGTGAGCACCGGGTGCGTGGGCGCCGAGCCGGTGTTGTCGGCGTTGACGTCTCCGGTGGAGGCCGTCTGACCCCAGTACAGCGGCCAGGCCAGCGGCCAGGTGAGGCCGCTCTCCGGCTGCGGGGCGCCGGTGACCGAGGTCTGTTCGGTGACCGAGTAGCGGCGCGGGTCGGTGGCGTACCACTGCACGGACGCCTTGGAGACGCCCTGGGTGGTGTACGTCCGGTCGGCGGCCAGCACGCGCTGGCTGACCCGGGCCCGCACGGCCAGCGTCTCGCCGTGCAGCCGCACGGCGAGCCAGCGCTCGGCGTCGCCGAGGAGGAGGGCCTGGCGCAGGACGCGCATCGCGGCGAGGGAGGACTCGGTGCCGCTCTCCGCCGGTACGGTCCACAGGGTGCCGCCGACCTTGCGGGGCTTGGCGTAGCGGGTGCCCGGCCAGGCGCCGTGCGCGGTGGGGTGGTCGGCGTCGGAGCTGTCGTACTCGGGCAGGTCCTCCCAGCCGCTGAGGCCGCCGCGGTCGATCTCGTACGGGGTGCCGGGGCCGAGCAGCAGTCCGGCCCACTGCATCTGCCCGTCGCGGGTGATGAGTGAGCCGGGGGGAACGTCGTCGGTGTATGCGGTTGTGGTTATGTCGGCCATCGGGCCGTCACCTCACTACTCTCGTCGCTCTCGGGTTCAGGTCCTCGCGGGTGCTCATGCGTGTCGTGGTGCTCACGCGTGTGCCGACGCGAGGAAGAGAAGGTCTTCGGCGGTGCCCCGGGCGCCGCCGCCCGCGCTCTCGTGGAACTCCTTGATTTGGTGCGGGAGTTGGGGCCGGGACAGGTTTCGCCGGGCGAGTGCCCGCTGCCGCTCCAGGTGGGTGAGCGGCAGCACCCGGCCCGCCCGGCGGGAGGCGCCGGGGACCGCGACGCCGCCCTCCGCGAGCATCGGGACCTTGTCCAGGTCGACGCCGAACTTCTTGCCGAAGAGCGAGAAGCTCAGGGAGTTGAGCCCGTCGATGACCCAGTTGCAGAACGCGATCAGCCCGTTGACCGGTCCCTTGATGACACCGGCGACGGTCTGGGCGCCGGTCGTGACGAACTGCCCCATCGCACGCAGGGTGTTGGAGGTCGCCTCCTTGATCCGGGCGAACATCCGGGGGATGTCCTTGGTGATCCAGGTCAGCGCCGGCCTGACCGCGCTTTTGAAGCCCCGCCAGATCGACGACACCCTGCCGCTGAGCGCGCGGGTGTCGCCGGTGGTGAGGGCCTTGAGGGCGGCGAACGCGGTGCCGAGGAGCGTGCTGATGACGGAGATCGCGGTGGTGATGAGGGTGAGGTAGGCGGTGACGTACGTGTTCACCGCGCTCGCGATCGCCTTGAGCAGCGGCGTCATGACGGTCAGGTAGCCCTCGACGTACTTCAGTACGAGCGTGGCGAGCTGCTTCATGAGCCGCTGTCCGGTCTCGGAGTTCATCGCGAGGTCGAGCAGCCAGGCCGCGACCGGGAGCAGCAGGCCGGTGACGAAACCGATGGGGTTGGCGCGGGTGAGGGCGTTGATGACGAGCATGACGCCGGAGCCGATGGTCATGGCGGTGCCGAAGGCGCCCATCAGGTCGCCGACGATTCCGGCGACGTCGATGAGACCGGCGGCCAGGGCCAGGATGCCGCCGGCGGCGGACGTGAGCCTGCCGAGGGCCTTCGTGGAGCGTTTGCCTGCGCCGCCGACCGCCTTGATGCCGGGTGCGGCGGTGGTGGCGGTCTGCCCGGTCCTGGTGACGGAGCGGGCGGCGGCGTCGGCGTTCGCCTTGACCTGGCGCAGGGCGGTGGCGCCCTGGTCGGCGGCGGGACGGATGCGGTCAACGGCGGTGGCGGCGCCCTTGATCCGGTCGGTGAGGCTGCGGAGGGTGGACTGGGTCTGCGTCACCTTCGTACGGAAGGAACTGAGGACCGGCGCGACCCCGGCGAACGGGTTGACCGGCAGCGGTATGCCGCCCGCCGATATCGAGGCGGCACTCATCCGCGGGCCTTCGCCAGGAACATCAGGGCGTCGGCGGTGCGCTGGGGGCTGCCGGCCTCGGCCGCGTAGTAGTGCTCGATGTGCAGCGCGCCGCGTGCTCCGGCCGCGCCGGCGTAGGCCGGGCCCTGCGCGGCGGCGCGCCTGAGCAGCCGGTCCAGCTTGCTGAGCGGCAGTACGGCTTCCGCCTCACCGGCCTCGGCGAGGATCGCCGGTACACCGCCGGAGCGAGGCATGACGACACCGCCGGCCGCGAGGGCGGGGATCCTCGGCAGGCTGACGCCGAAGGTCTTGCCGCCGACCTTCGGGACCCAGCCCGGGATCGACACCTTGATGCCGTTGAGGGCGCCGATCGCGGAGTTGATGATGCCGATGACGGCGTTGATCGGACCCTTGACGGCGCTCTTGATGCCGTCGAAGGCGCGGCCCGCGATGCCCTTGAGGCCGCCCCAGACGCTGGACAGCCTGTCCTTGACGGCGCGGAAGGCGTTCGGGATCGCGGACTTGATCCAGTTCACGACCGGTGAAATGACGGCCTTGATGCCCTTCCAGACGCTGGAGACGACTGTCTTGATGGCCTTCAGCGCCGTGCTGATGACCTTCTTCCAGATGCCGACGTAGGTCTTGATGACGGTGGCGACGGCCTTGACGACCGCCGAGATCGCCTTCTTGATCCCGCTCCAGACCGACTTGATCAGTTTCGCGGCGTTCTTCATGATCGGCCCGATGGCCTTCATGACGCTGCTGATCACGGCCTTGATGGCGCCGAAGGCCGCCTTGAGGACCTTCTGCATGGTCTTCGACTTGGTCGCCATCTCGACGACCTTCTCGATGAGCGGCATGAGCAGGTCCATGAGCATGCCGAAGAAGTTGCCCTTCATCGACCTGTTCATCTTGTCCTGGCCCTTGGCCGCCTTGGTTGCCCCGGACTCGTACTTGCCGAGGTTCTTTCCGGCGGTCGAGCCGGTCTTGCCGGCCTTGGCTATGGACTTCTCGGCTTGGTCGGAGGCCTTCTTGAGGTCCTTGAGTTCCTTTTCGGAGCTTTGGGCGGCGGTCTTGAGGGCCTTGAGCTGGGTTGCTCCAGCCTTGCCAGCGTTTACGACACCCTTCGCCGCCGACTCGGCGCCGGACGCCTTCGACTTGAAGTCCTGCAGGGATCCGGACGCCTGCTTCAGTGAACTAACGAGACTCATGGCACACCTCCTTCGGGCGGAACGGGGTCATCTGGCGGCGGGGGCGGTGGCGCCGCCGCCGATGGCGCCCGCGGCGGTGTTGGACGCGGTGGCCAGCTCCACGAACGTCTGGCGCAGAGTGCCGGCGCTCCGGTTGAGGTCCTTGGCGGCGTCGGCGATCTTCTTGAAGGCCTGCGGCTTGGGGAGTTTTTCGGGGTCGTAGTGCTGGAGCTTTCCATTGAGCTCGCCGATGGCCGTGGCCACTTCCTTGATGTCCTCGGCGGGGTTCCGGGTGAGCTTGGCCTTGAGGTTTCCTATCGCCTTGGCGAGCTTGTTGATTTTCCCCGGAGTATCCATGTTCCGGGTCGCCGTGTTGAAGTCCTGGATCTTCGGCGTGAGGCCTGCGAGAGCGTCCCTGAGGCTGTTGAGTGTGGCCTCGTCGAGGCCGCGCGGGTTGATGGACACCGCAGTCATGGCTTCCGCCTGCTGGCGGGGCATAGCTCGCGGCAGTCCGCTATCTCCCGTGGCGAGAACACGGCCTTCACTGTTCGCGTGGCCGAGCATGCCACGGGCGATCGCTCTTGAAATTGTTTCTAGACCCAGGTTGAAAAGCTTTCCGAGGTCGAAAAGCTTTCCCATGATGACCGCACCGAGGGCACCGATGACCAAAGTGACCTGGACCCAGAAATCTTTCTGCTTGAACGACTCAAAGAATTCCTTGAGGCCAATCGACTCCATTAGAGCTTGCCATATTGTCTTCGTTTCATCCTTGCCCTCCTTGATTTTATTCTTGAGGTTGGTCTCGACGGTCGTGAGTTCTTCATTTGTCACGTTGTTCTCGGGTTTGACATGCGAGTTCAGCGTGGTTTTGACTGTGCTAATCTCTTCCTTGAGATCGATGATCTTCGCAAGGATGTCGGCGTTCGAGTCGCTGGCCATTTTCACCTCTGCTTGAATGTAGGGGGCAAGCCGGGGTTGCTCCATATTGTTGTCGACTGTTAGGCTGCGCCGATTTTCAACGGGAGTGGGAGGGGTGCGGGAGCGTGCCGGATTTCTTGCCGAGCCTGGGACTTGTTCTCATGCTGTTCGGATTCTTTGCCTTGTTGGCCCAATCGGGTAATTTCGTGGAATATCGCCTCATGCGGAACTTGAAGCGCCACGGCGTCGAGGGGCATGCGGTTTCCAGGTCCCAGGGCTACATGAGCGGAAAATGTCGAGTCTTCTTCGACGTCTGCCTGCCGGAGGGGGAGCCGCGTGCCAACTTCCACGAATTCATGCAGGTGTCGCCCGGTCCCGTGGGCACGGTTGTGCCGGTCGTGTACGACAGCAGGAAGCCCCGGCGCGCGAAGACGGGAACCCGCAAGGATCTCAACTTCGACGAGGAGCGGCTTGTCGTGCTGTTCGCTGGGGGCACCGGCCTTGCGCTACTCGCAGTTGGGGCGCTGCTCTGTATCGTCGGTGCCGTGACGTGAGTCGGTCACCGGGTCGACGGGCTGTGATGCCGTGAAGTCAGACGCCGCTTTTACAAGATCAGTTGTGTCGGCAACACATTCGAGAACTGCGCCTTCAACGGCATCTGGGTCGCCGGATTCCTCACCGACAAAGGCCCGGCCAACTTCACGGTCACAGGCAACGTCGTCCGCGATGTCGGCCACAACGGCATCTACGTCGACTACGCCTCCAAGTACGGCGCGATCACGGGCAACGAGATCGACTGCGGACTCTTCCGGGGCCCCTCCGACAGACCGAGCGACCTGAACGGAGCCGGGATCTACCTCGGGGGATTTCCGATCACGGACCGGGGCAACCCCACCGACTGGGCGGAGGGCATCACCGTCGTCGGCAACCACATCCGCAGGGCCGCCCGCGCCGGCGTCTATCTGAACGGCGTCAGGCACGTCCAGGTGACCGGCAACCAGATCAGCGACGTCGGCACCGCACACCTCGCGGACGGGACGACCGTCATCGGGAGCGGTGATCTCACGCAGAACATCGGAATCCTCATGGAGAACCCGGTGACCTCCGCCGATGTCACCGTCGCCCTGAACTCGGTGGTCGACACAAGAGCGACCCCGTACACGAACCAAGGTCTGGTCCCTCAGAGCGCCTCGGCGGTCAACGCCCATCTCAACACGGTGACCGGCACTCGGCAGGCCGGCAATCCGCTGGAGACCGGTCCCACCCGCACATGGCAGGCCGCGCACCGCTTCAACGGTGACATCCGGTTGAACGCCCACGTCATCGGTGGAGGCACCGCCGTGACCGTCACCGCGGGGGCGCAGTCGGCATCCGCGGCCGCCGGGAGCAACGGGGCCAAGGGCAATGCCGGCGTCATCAACACCACGGCCGCGGCCTCTCCCGCGGCGGGAACCATCGCCCGCGTCACCTATGCCACGGCCTACGACGCCATTCCCAAGGTCGTCCTCACCGCGCGCAACGCGGCCGCCGCCGCGGTCGGCCTGTACGTGACCTCGGAGAGCGTCGCAGGATTCTCCGTCGCCACCGCGATCGTCCCCGGCGCCGGTGCGGCTCTCTCCTTCGCCTACCACGTCATGGGCTGACGACCGTGGTCGGCGCGGGAACCTGTCCCCATATCGGCGCGTTGGAGCATCATGGAGGCATTCGACCTCTCAGGGGGTACTCCGTGTCGCAACCGTCATGGCAGCCGTGGCAGGACAAGGACGAGTCGTCGTCGCCGTCAGGATTGAGCGGCAGTGCCGGCGGTGGTGTTCCGCGGCTGTGGCAGGGCGGAGGTGTGCCGCAGTCCTGGCAGCCCTACAGCGCCCCGTCCATGCTCGCCTCCCACGCCGACCGTGAGCGTGCCGTCGACGTGCTCAGGGCCGGGTACGGCGAGGGGCGGCTGGAGAAGGCCGAGTTCGACAAGCGGGTGGGGCGGGCGTACGCGGCTCGTACGGTGGGGGAGCTGGCTCTGCTGGTCGCCGACCTCCCTCTGGGCCCCGTACCGCACCCGGCGCCCGTCACGGCCGTACCGCGGACGTTTCTGCCCGCGCCGCAGCCGCGGACGAACGGGAAGGCCGTGGGTGCCGCCGTGTGCGGGCTGCTGTGCGTGCCGACCTTCGGGTTCACCGGGATTCCGGCGGTGATCCTCGGGCACGCGGCGCGTTCGGAGATGCGGTCCACGGGGGAGGGCGGCGAAGGGCTGGCCCTGACCGGGCTGGTCCTCGGCTGGCTGTACACCGGGGGCTGGGCGCTCGTTCTGACGCTGTTGCTCTTGGCGGGCCTCGCGTCCGGATGAGACTTGACAGGTCCGCCCGCAGGTAGCAGGTAGGGGCGAGGTCCAGTTGTTTTGACCGCAGCGTATGAGGTAGGTACGCTCAGACCTTGTGCCTGGGGTGTGCCCTGGCTCCCGTGCGTGCCTTCAACCGCACATAGGGAGCCGTCACTGGCCACCGTAATCTGCGCTCTTTCTGCCTCGCGGCGGGGGCCTGCAGCATTCGACACACCCGACCGCGTGGGTCGGCGACGTTCCAGGTTAGCTTCACCATTCGGCACACAGAAACCGGAGAAGTAGTGCCTACGATCCAGCAGCTGGTCCGGAAGGGCCGGCAGGACAAGGTCGAGAAGAACAAGACGCCCGCACTCGAGGGTTCCCCTCAGCGTCGTGGCGTCTGCACGCGTGTGTTCACGACCACCCCGAAGAAGCCGAACTCGGCCCTGCGTAAGGTCGCGCGTGTGCGTCTGACCAGCGGGATCGAGGTCACCGCTTACATTCCGGGTGAGGGACACAACCTGCAGGAGCACTCCATCGTGCTCGTGCGTGGCGGTCGTGTGAAGGACCTGCCCGGTGTTCGCTACAAGATCATCCGCGGTTCGCTCGACACCCAGGGTGTCAAGAACCGCAAGCAGGCCCGCAGCCGCTACGGCGCCAAGAAGGAGAAGTAGAAATGCCTCGTAAGGGCCCCGCCCCGAAGCGCCCGGTCATCATCGACCCGGTCTACGGTTCTCCTCTGGTGACCTCCCTCATCAACAAGGTGCTGCTGAACGGCAAGCGCTCCACCGCCGAGCGCATCGTGTACGGCGCCATGGAGGGCCTGCGCGAGAAGACCAGCAATGACCCGGTCATCACGCTGAAGCGCGCGCTGGAGAACATCAAGCCGACCCTCGAGGTCAAGTCCCGCCGTGTCGGTGGTGCGACGTACCAGGTTCCGATCGAGGTCAAGCCCGGTCGCGCCAACACGCTCGCGCTGCGCTGGCTGGTCGGTTACTCCCGCGCCCGTCGCGAGAAGACCATGACCGAGCGTCTGCTCAACGAGCTTCTCGACGCCTCCAACGGCCTCGGTGCCGCTGTGAAGAAGCGCGAGGACACCCACAAGATGGCCGAGTCCAACAAGGCCTTCGCGCACTACCGCTGGTAGTCGCTACCCACATCGAGACCGAGAGAAGACGAAAGCCTTATGGCTACCACTTCACTTGACCTGGCCAAGGTCCGCAACATCGGGATCATGGCCCACATCGACGCGGGCAAGACGACCACCACCGAGCGGATCCTGTTCTACACCGGCGTTTCGTACAAGATCGGTGAGGTCCACGACGGCGCCGCCACGATGGACTGGATGGAGCAGGAGCAGGAGCGTGGCATCACGATCACGTCTGCTGCGACCACCTGTCACTGGCCGCTTGAGGACAACGACTACACCATCAACATCATCGACACCCCCGGGCACGTCGACTTCACCGTAGAGGTGGAGCGTTCCCTGCGGGTGCTCGACGGTGCCGTGACGGTGTTCGACGGTGTCGCCGGTGTCGAGCCGCAGTCCGAGACGGTGTGGCGTCAGGCCGACCGTTACGGCGTGCCCCGCATCTGCTTCGTGAACAAGCTGGACCGTACCGGCGCCGAGTTCCACCGCTGTGTGGACATGATCAAGGACCGCCTCGGTGCGGTGCCGCTGATCATGCAGCTTCCGATCGGTGCCGAGATGGACTTCAAGGGCGTTGTGGACCTGGTCCGCATGAAGGCGCTCGTGTGGTCCGCCGAGGCGGCGAAGGGCGAGATGTACGACGTCGTCGACATCCCGGCCACGCACACCGAGGCCGCCGAGGAGTACCGCGGCAAGCTGGTCGAGGCCGTCGCGGAGAACGACGACGAGATCATGGAGCTGTTCCTGGAGGGCCAGGAGCCCACCGAGGAGCAGCTGTACGCCGCGATCCGCCGCGTCACCATCGCGTCCGGCAAGTCCAACGGCGTCACGGTCACCCCGGTGTTCTGTGGCACCGCGTTCAAGAACAAGGGCGTCCAGCCCCTGCTCGACGCGGTCGTGCGCTACCTGCCGACTCCGCTCGACGTCGAGGCCATCGAGGGCCACGACGTGAAGGACCCGGAGCTGGTCGTCAAGCGCAAGCCGTCCGAGGACGAGCCGCTGTCCGCCCTCGCGTTCAAGATCATGAGCGACCCGCACCTGGGCAAGCTCACCTTCGTCCGGGTCTACTCGGGCCGCCTGGAGACTGGCACCGCCGTGCTGAACTCCGTCAAGGGCAAGAAGGAGCGCATCGGCAAGATCTACCGCATGCACGCGAACAAGCGTGAGGAGATCGCGGCGGTGGGCGCCGGCGACATCGTCGCCGTGATGGGTCTGAAGCAGACCACGACCGGTGAGACGCTCTGTGACGACAAGAACCCGGTGATCCTGGAGTCCATGGACTTCCCGGCGCCGGTCATCCAGGTCGCCATCGAGCCGAAGTCCAAGGGTGACCAGGAGAAGCTGGGTGTAGCCATCCAGCGTCTCGCGGAGGAGGACCCCTCCTTCCAGGTTCACACCAACGAGGAGACCGGCCAGACCATCATCGGCGGCATGGGCGAACTGCACCTCGAGGTGCTGGTCGACCGTATGCGCCGTGAGTTCAAGGTCGAGGCCAACGTTGGTAAGCCGCAGGTCGCGTACCGTGAGACGATCCGCAAGGCCGTCGAGCGTGTGGACTACACCCACAAGAAGCAGACCGGTGGCACCGGCCAGTTCGCCAAGGTGCAGATCGCGATCGAGCCGCTCGAGGGTGGCGACACCTCGTACGAGTTCGTGAACAAGGTGACCGGTGGTCGTATCCCGAAGGAGTACATCCCTTCGGTGGACGCCGGTGCGCAGGAGGCCATGCAGTTCGGCATCCTCGCCGGGTACGAGATGACGGGCGTTCGCGTCACGCTTCTCGACGGTGCCTACCACGAGGTCGACTCCTCCGAGCTCGCGTTCAAGATCGCCGGTTCGCAGGCCTTCAAGGAGGCCGCCCGCAAGGCCAGCCCCGTGCTGCTCGAGCCCATGATGGCCGTCGAGGTCACCACGCCCGAGGACTACATGGGTGAGGTCATCGGCGACATCAACTCCCGCCGTGGTCAGATCCAGGCCATGGAGGAGCGGGCCGGTGCCCGCGTCGTGAAGGGCCTCGTGCCCCTCTCGGAGATGTTCGGCTACGTCGGAGACCTCCGCAGCAAGACCTCGGGTCGCGCAAGCTACTCGATGCAGTTCGACTCCTACGCCGAGGTTCCGCGGAACGTCGCCGAGGAGATCATCGCGAAGGCCAAGGGCGAGTAACGCACCCCGTTCCCACGCTTTAGGCTTGACACCGACCGCCGGGGCTCACCCGGCAAGGGAAAACCCCGGCGGGCGGCATCCCAGCAAAGATCACCCTGGCGCCGATGAGCAAGGCGTACCAGAACCACTCCACAGGAGGACCCAGTGGCGAAGGCGAAGTTCGAGCGGACTAAGCCGCACGTCAACATCGGCACCATCGGTCACATCGACCACGGTAAGACGACCCTCACGGCCGCCATTACCAAGGTGCTGCACGACGCGTTCCCGAACCTGAACGAGGCCTCGGCCTTCGACCAGATCGACAAGGCTCCTGAGGAGCGCCAGCGCGGTATCACGATCTCCATCGCGCACGTCGAGTACCAGACCGAGACGCGTCACTACGCCCACGTCGACTGCCCCGGTCACGCGGACTACATCAAGAACATGATCACGGGTGCGGCGCAGATGGACGGCGCCATCCTCGTGGTCGCCGCCACCGACGGTCCGATGCCGCAGACCAAGGAGCACGTGCTCCTGGCCCGCCAGGTCGGCGTGCCGTACATCGTTGTCGCCCTGAACAAGGCCGACATGGTGGACGACGAGGAGATCCTGGAGCTCGTCGAGCTCGAGGTCCGTGAGCTCCTCTCCGAGTACGAGTTCCCGGGCGACGACCTGCCGGTCGTCAAGGTCTCGGCGCTCAAGGCGCTCGAGGGCGACAAGGAGTGGGGCCAGTCGGTCCTGGACCTGATGGCCGCCGTCGACGAGGCGATCCCGACCCCCGAGCGTGACGTCGACAAGCCGTTCCTCATGCCCGTCGAGGACGTCTTCACGATCACCGGTCGCGGTACGGTCGTCACCGGCCGTATCGAGCGTGGTGTCCTGAAGGTCAACGAGACCGTTGACATCATCGGCATCAAGCAGGAGAAGACCACCACCACGGTCACCGGCATCGAGATGTTCCGCAAGCTGCTCGACGAGGGCCAGGCCGGTGAGAACGTCGGTCTGCTGCTTCGTGGCATCAAGCGCGAGGACGTCGAGCGCGGCCAGGTCATCATCAAGCCGGGCTCGGTCACCCCGCACACCGAGTTCGAGGCGCAGGCCTACATCCTGTCCAAGGACGAGGGTGGCCGCCACACGCCGTTCTTCAACAACTACCGTCCGCAGTTCTACTTCCGTACGACGGACGTGACCGGCGTCGTGACCCTCCCCGAGGGCACCGAGATGGTCATGCCGGGTGACAACACCGAGATGAAGGTGGAGCTCATCCAGCCCGTCGCCATGGAAGAGGGCCTGAAGTTCGCCATCCGTGAGGGTGGCCGGACGGTCGGCGCCGGCCAGGTCACCAAGATCAACAAGTAAGCTTGTTGACCTGACCTGGTAGCTCCAGCGCGAGCACCTGAAGGGGCCCGTACGACTTCGGTCGTGCGGGCCTCTTCGCTGTCCGTGGGCGCCTTCAGGACGCTTCCGGCACGGGTTGCGGGCCGAGTGCCAGGCACACGAGGACGGTCGCCCGGACGATGAGGCCCCCGAGCAGCGCGGCCAGCAGACCGTCGACATGGACGCCGTAGTCCATCCGCGAGCCCAGCCAGGAGACGAGGAGCCAGATCAGCGTGTCCTGGAGGAGGCCGATCGCGCCGTGGGTCAGCAGGGCGGTGGCGAGGGCCACTCCCAGGGAGGTGCCGACCATGCGTCTTCGCTTGTACATGGGCGTGATCATGAGGTCGGGCCGGCAGACGTGACAAGAGGCGTCACTGGATGTTCTGCAGTTGCGGATGGTCGTACGAGACCGTGCAGACGTAGAACTGAAGGGCGTGGTCCCGGCCGATGCGGAGCTCTGTGGGACCGGCCGGGGTGCGGTCGGTGTCCTCCAGCGGCCGCCGGCTTCGGCTGCCGCCGCCCCATTCGCCGCTGTCGACGGTGAGCAGGGGGCGCACGGCCGAGCCGCAGTCGGGGCAGGCCATGGGGAACGGGTCGGTGTAGCTCCAGGGGGCGTGGCCGGCGACCTTGCAGCCCGGGGCGACGCCGAGGTCGTACTGGTAGAAGAGCCCCTGCTCCTCCGCCCACGCCTCGACCCGGTCCGCCAGCTCCTCGGGCAGCTCGTGCGGTGCCGGGTACTCGGTGACCGTCTCGGGGTGCAGCACGGGGAGGAAGCGCTCGCTGCCCAGTACGGGGGTCCGCGGGGCCGGGACCGGATCGGTGACCTCGGCGGCGGTGCGCCGGCGCAGTGCGGCGCGGGGCATGTGACCCTCGTGGCCGAACGGGCACCACAGGAGTTGCAGGAGGTCGGTGCCGTCCGGGCGGGGGAGTCCGGGGACGTCGGTGGCGTACAGCTGGGCGACGGGCAGCAGGGGGAGCGGGCCGTCGAGCGAGATCGGCCTGGCCTCTTCGATGCGGTCGACGAGCGCGCGCTCCTGTGGAGTCAGCAGGGCGGCGCCCTCCTCGCGCGGCCTGCTCCAGGCCTCACGGAGGATCCGCCGTCGCAGCCGTACGTCCTCGGGTGTGTGACCGAGGACTGAGCTGACGGGGGCCACCATGGTCCGGGCAGGTGGGCCACGGCTCCTGGGCCGGCCACAGCAGGGGGCCGCCGATCGAGCTGTCCGCCGCGGTGGGGGACCCGGGGCGGGGGTGCAGTCGCACGGTCGTGCGGGCGAAGGGCGCGAGCTCGGGGAAGTGGGCGGCGACGTCGACCGGGCGGGGTGGGGTGGTGCGGGGCATGGGGCCGAGGCTATGTGCCGAACGTCCTTTGCGGGCAGGGGAGTTGCCGAGGGGCGTGCGTCAAGTGAAGTGTTGCGGAACGCCGGGAGACGTGCCGGCGAGGTTTCGGGCAACTCCGGGTCGCGATGGTGCGGAATGTTCTGGTCTGTTCTCTCTGGGGTGATGGCGACGGTCGTAGCGTGAGCGGCGGCCGGGAGCCGCCCGGACCGGGATTCCCTCGTGAGGACGGACTGACAGGTGCCGATGCGTGCTGCGGACGGCAGAACGACGATCCCGACGACGCGGGTGGCGGGCTTCGGCGGCGGGCTGCAGCAGCCGCTGCCCCCGCTCGTCGCGCCCGGAGGACGGCCGCCGCAGCCCGCCCGAGCGGGCCGCCGGGCCGTCGTACGAGAGCGGGTGGGCCGCCGGCTGTACGCCATCGACGGCATCCGGCTGCTCGCCGCCCTGATGGTCGCCGTGCACCACTTCGCCGGCACCAACCGCGTCAACCAGCGCGGCAACGCGATCTGGGACCGGCCGGTCTCCGAGATCATGCCCACGGTGTTCCGCTTCGCCTCCTACGGCTGGATCGGCGTCGAGATCTTCTTCGTGATCAGCGGCTTCGTGATCTGCATGTCCTGCTGGGGGCGCACGCCGCGGCAGTTCTTCGTGTCGCGGGTGATCCGGCTGTACCCGGCGTACTGGTTCGCGGTGCTGTTCACCACGGGCGTGCTGATGGCCGTACCGGGGGTGTGGGAGCGGCTGCGGCTGCGCGAGGTCCTGCTCAACCTCACGATGCTGCAGTCCGGTTCGGGCGTGGCCAACGTCGACGGCGTGTACTGGACACTCTGGTCCGAGCTGCGCTTCTACCTGCTGTTCCTGCTGGTGGTCGCCACCGGGCTGACGTACCGCAAGGTCGTGGTCTTCTGCTGTGTGTGGGGTGCGGCGGCGATGCTCGCACCGGTGTCCGAGTTCCCCCTGCTGGAGCTGGTCGCCAACCCGGAGGGCGCCTGGTACTTCATCGCGGGGCTCGCGCTGTACCTCATGCACCGCTTCGGCCAGGACCTGCTGCTGTGGGGCATCCTCACCATGGCGTGGCTGATGGGCCAGTTGGAGCTCGGGCACCGGATCGACGAGGTCGAGCATGTGTCCGGGTGGCGGGGAAGTGTCCTGATCTTCACGGTCTTCCTGCTGGCCATGGTGGCCATCGCCCTCGGCGCGACGGACCGCGTCCGCTGGAAGTGGCTGGTGACGGCCGGCGCACTGACGTATCCGCTGTACCTGATGCACTACGCCGCCGGTACGACGCTCATCAACCGCCTGCGGGACACCATGGACGCCCGGTTGCTGGTCGCCGTGGTGATCGCCGGTTTCCTGGTGCTGAGTTGGCTGGTGCACCGGGCTGTGGAACGGCCGGTCTCGCGGCTGCTCAAGAGCGGGCTGGACACGTCGTTCGCGCGGCTGCGGAACGCGGGGTCAGGGGGATAACCGGAGCAACTCGCCCCCGAATAGGCTGACTTCATGGGACTCCTCGACAAGCTGACCGGAACCAAGCACCCCGACGAAGGGGTCGCGCCGCGCTCGGCCGAGGAGGTGCGGACCGCCCTGCTCGGCCTCAACCGGCCGGATGCCCCGTACGTCATCCGCGACGGCGCTCCGGAGGACGCCGACCTGGTGGCGGAGTGGCGGGTGCGGGACCCCGCCTGGGAGAACTTCTTCGTCCGGTCGCAGCTGTCCCGCGCCGTCCGGATCCGGATGCGCCTCGTCCAGGACGGCCATGAGGTGCGCGTCCTCGAAGAGGGGTGGGAGGTCACCCGGGTCGGGAATCCGCCGAGGCTCGCGATCTCGAAGCAGTACACGCGCGGGCCTGACAGGACCGTCTCCCGCCGCTACACGGTCCAGCGTGGAGACAGCGGCAGCCTGGAAGCGACGGAGACGTTCCGCTTCGACAGCGGGGAGCTGCGCAACCCCTTGCGGGACGCCGTCCTCACGTCGGGCTGGACCTGGCGCAGCGTGGTCTTCGGCAAGCTGTGAGGCCGGCGGGGCCCTGACCGGTCCCTGCTCGCCCCGCTGGTTTGACCTGCGTCACGTGCGGGGTATTGTCTCCGGCTCGATTGGCCAGGCCCCTGCCCCATATGGCAGACTGTCGGAGTTGCTCGGTCGAGTGTTGATGCTGCGCGCCTCCCGCCGGGAGGACCGGAAGCGAGTCCCACAGTACTCGTCGCCCCAACTGCCACATGGCAGCGCTGGGGCGGACGTACGGGAATCTTTCGGGAAGTGTCAGTGCAGCGCCGGCCAGGCACCCGGTGGGTTTTTCACCCCTGGCTTGCGGTTCCGGAAGGGCCGTGCTTTCCCAGCAGGGAAGTTCCAGAGATGGGACCTCTGTGTCAGTGAGAGCGCGACACACCCGACCGCGTGGGTCGGAGGAGCGAAGTGTTCGGAACACCGGGTTCCAGAGCGTTAAACGAGAGACAGGACTACTAGTAGCCATGGCGGGACAGAAGATCCGCATCCGGCTCAAGGCCTACGACCACGAGGTCATCGATTCCTCGGCGAAGAAGATCGTCGAGACGGTGACGCGTACTGGTGCGTCGGTCGCGGGCCCGGTGCCGCTGCCCACTGAGAAGAACGTGTACTGCGTCATCAAGTCGCCGCACAAGTACAAGGACTCGCGCGAGCACTTCGAGATGCGCACGCACAAGCGCCTGATCGACATCCTCGACCCGACGCCCAAGACCGTTGACTCTCTGATGCGACTCGACCTCCCGGCCGGTGTCGACATCGAGATCAAGCTCTAGGGGTCGGTGATCTGAGAATGGCTAAGCAGATCAAGGGCATCCTGGGCGAGAAGCTCGGCATGACGCAGGTGTGGGACGAGAACAACCGTGTTGTTCCCGTCACCGTCGTCAAGGCCGGCCCCAACGTCGTGACCCAGGTCCGTACGAATGACTCCGACGGCTACGAGTCGGTCCAGATCGCCTTCGGCGAGATCGACCCGCGCAAGGTGAACAAGCCCCTCAAGGGTCACTTCGCCAAGGCCGACGTCACTCCCCGCCGCCACCTCGTCGAGATCCGTACCGCTGACGCCAGCGAGTACACCCTCGGCCAGGAGATCACCGCCGAGGTGTTCGAGGCCGGCATCAAGGTCGACGTGACCGGCAAGAGCAAGGGCAAGGGCTTCGCCGGTGTCATGAAGCGTCACAACTTCAAGGGCCTCGGCGCCGGTCACGGCACCCAGCGCAAGCACCGCTCCCCCGGTTCCATCGGTGGCTGTGCCACCCCCGGCCGTGTCTTCAAGGGTATGCGCATGGCGGGCCGCATGGGCAACGAGCGGGTCACCACCCAGAACCTGACCGTCCACGCTGTTGACGCGGAGAAGGGACTGCTCCTCATCAAGGGAGCCATCCCCGGTCCGAACGGCGGCCTCGTCCTGGTCCGCACCGCGGCCAAGGGGGCCTGAGGTACCGATGAGCACTGTTGACATCCTTTCGCCTGCAGGCGAGAAGACCGGAAGCGTCGAGCTCCCCGCGGAGATCTTCGGCGTGGAGAAGATCAGCATCCCGCTGATCCACCAGGTCGTCGTCGCGCAGAACGCCGCTGCCCGCCAGGGCACGCACAAGACCAAGCGTCGCGGTGAAGTCCGTGGTGGCGGCAAGAAGCCGTACCGCCAGAAGGGCACCGGTCGCGCCCGCCAGGGTTCGACCCGCGCGCCGCAGTTCGCCGGCGGTGGCGTCGTCCACGGCCCGCAGCCGCGTGACTACTCGCAGCGGACCCCGAAGAAGATGAAGGCTGCCGCTCTGCGTCACGCCCTCACCGACCGGGCCCGCCACAACCGCATCCACGTCGTCACCGGCGTGATCGAGGGCGAGAACCCCTCCACGAAGGCCGCCAGGACGCTGTTCGGCAAGATCTCGGAGCGTAAGAACGTGCTCCTGGTCATCGACCGCGCCGACGAGGCCGCGTGGCTCTCCGCCCGCAACCTGCCCCAGGTCCACATCCTGGAGCCGGGCCAGCTGAACACGTACGACGTGATCGTCTCCGACGACGTGGTCTTCACCCAGGCCGCTTTCGAGTCCTTCGTGTCCGGCCCGCAGGCCACCGACACCGAAGGGAGCGAGGCCTGATGGCTACGCGTCACCCGAGCATCGCCTCGAAGGCCGCCAAGGCCAAGAAGGTCGCGCGCGTCGCCAAGGCGCGCCGCCACGAGGCCGAAGGCAAGAACACCGTCGTCACACCGGTGAGCAAGTCGTTCACGGACCACCGTGACATCCTGCTCAAGCCGGTCGTGTCCGAGAAGAGCTACGCGCTTCTCGACGAGGGCAAGTACACGTTCATCGTCGCCCCGGGCGCCAACAAGACCCAGATCAAGCAGGCCGTCCAGGCGGTCTTCTCGGTCAAGGTCACCGGGGTCAACACGATCAACCGCCAGGGCAAGCGCAAGCGCACCAAGACCGGCTTCGGTCAGCGCGCCGGCTCCAAGCGCGCGATTGTGACCCTCGCTGAGGGCGACCGTATCGACATCTTCGGCGGTCCGACCGCCTGACGGCGGTCCGGATCGTCCGATATCGGACGAGGACTGAGAAATGGGAATCCGCAAGTACAAGCCGACTACGCCGGGCCGTCGTGGCTCCAGCGTCGCCGACTTCGTCGAGGTCACGCGGTCCACGCCGGAGAAGTCGCTGGTTCGCCCGCTGCACAGCAAGGGCGGCCGTAACAATTCCGGTCGTGTGACCGTTCGCCACCAGGGTGGCGGACACAAGCGCGCCTACCGAGTGATCGACTTCCGTCGTCACGACAAGGACGGCGTGCCGGCGAAGGTCGCGCACATCGAGTACGACCCCAACCGCACCGCGCGCATCGCGCTGCTGCACTACGCCGACGGCGAGAAGCGCTACATCCTCGCCCCGCGCAACCTGCAGCAGGGTGACCGCGTCGAGAACGGTCCCGGGGCCGACATCAAGCCGGGCAACAACCTGGCGCTCCGCAACATCCCGGTCGGTACCACGATCCACGCGATCGAGATCCGTCCCGGTGGCGGCGCCAAGTTCGCCCGCTCCGCCGGCGCCTCGGTGCAGCTGCTGGCGAAGGAGGGCACGATGGCCCACCTTCGTATGCCCTCCGGTGAGATCCGCCTGGTCGACCAGCGCTGCCGCGCCACGGTCGGCGAGGTCGGCAACGCCGAGCAGAGCAACATCAACTGGGGCAAGGCCGGCCGCAAGCGCTGGCTGGGCGTCCGCCCGACCGTTCGCGGTGTGGCGATGAACCCGGTTGACCACCCGCACGGTGGTGGTGAGGGCAAGACCTCCGGTGGTCGCCACCCGGTCTCCCCGTGGGGTCAGAAGGAGGGTCGTACTCGTTCGCCGAAGAAGGCTTCGAACAAGTACATCGTCCGCCGCCGCAAGACGAACAAGAAGCGCTAGGAGCGGGTTTAGATGCCGCGCAGTCTCAAGAAGGGGCCCTTCGTCGACGACCACCTGATCAAGAAGGTGGACGTCCAGAACGAAGCGGGTTCCAAGAACGTCATCAAGACCTGGTCCCGTCGCTCGATGATCGTCCCGGCCATGCTGGGCCACACGATCGCGGTGCACAACGGCAAGACCCACATTCCGGTGTTTGTCACCGAGTCGATGGTCGGCCACAAGCTCGGCGAGTTCTCGCCGACGCGCACCTTCCGGGGTCACGTCAAGGACGACCGGAAGTCGAAGCGCCGCTAACGCGGGGTGGAATGACCATGACAGACACTGGAAGGACAACCATGGAAGCCAGGGCCCAGGCGCGGTACATCCGCGTTACGCCCATGAAGGCCCGCCGAGTGGTGGACCTTATCCGTGGCATGGACGCCACGGAGGCTCAGGCGGTCCTGCGTTTCGCCCCGCAGGCCGCGAGCGTGCCGGTCGGCAAGGTGCTTGACAGCGCCATTGCCAACGCCGCACACAACTACGACCACACCGACGCCGACAGCCTCGTCATCTCCGAGGCGTACGTCGACGAGGGTCCGACCCTGAAGCGGTTCCGTCCGCGTGCCCAGGGCCGCGCCTACCGGATCCGCAAGCGGACCAGCCACATCACCGTGGTCGTCAGCAGCAAGGAAGGAACCCGGTAATGGGCCAGAAGGTTAACCCGCATGGGTTCCGGCTCGGCATCACCACGGACTTCAAGTCCCGTTGGTACGCCGACAAGCTGTACAAGGACTACGTCAAGGAAGACGTCGCCATCCGTCGGATGATGACGTCCGGCATGGAGCGCGCCGGCATCTCCAAGGTGGAGATCGAGCGCACCCGTGACCGCGTCCGTGTGGACATCCACACGGCCCGTCCGGGCATCGTCATCGGCCGCCGTGGCGCCGAGGCCGACCGCATCCGCGGTGACCTCGAGAAGCTCACGGGCAAGCAGGTCCAGCTGAACATCCTCGAGGTCAAGAGCCCCGAGACCGACGCTCAGCTGGTTGCCCAGGCCGTTGCTGAGCAGCTCTCCTCCCGCGTCTCCTTCCGTCGCGCCATGCGTAAGAGCATGCAGGGCACGATGAAGGCCGGCGCCAAGGGCATCAAGATCCAGTGCGGTGGCCGCCTCGGTGGCGCCGAGATGTCCCGTTCGGAGTTCTACCGCGAGGGCCGTGTGCCCCTGCACACGCTCCGCGCGAACGTGGACTACGGCTTCTTCGAGGCCAAGACGACCTTCGGCCGCATCGGCGTGAAGGTCTGGATCTACAAGGGCGACGTCAAGAACATCGCCGAGGTCCGCGCCGAGAACGCTGCTGCCCGCGCCGGCAACCGCCCGGCCCGTGGTGGCGGCGGCGCCGACCGCCCGGCCCGTGGTGGCCGTGGTGGCGAGCGTGGCGGTCGCGGTCGCAAGCCGCAGCAGGCTCCCGCTGCCGAGGCCCCCAAGGCCGACGCTCCGGCTGCCGCTCCGGCTGAGAGCACCGGAACGGAGGCCTGACCGAAATGCTGATCCCCCGACGGGTCAAGCACCGCAAGCAGCACCACCCGAAGCGCCGTGGCCAGGCCAAGGGCGGTACGACGGTCGCGTTCGGCGAGTACGGCATTCAGGCCCTCACGCCGGCGTACGTGACCAACCGCCAGATCGAGGCGGCCCGTATCGCGATGACCCGCCACATCAAGCGTGGTGGCAAGGTCTGGATCAACATCTACCCGGACCGCCCGCTCACGAAGAAGCCTGCTGAGACCCGCATGGGTTCCGGTAAGGGTTCGCCTGAGTGGTGGATCGCGAACGTGCACCCGGGCCGGGTCATGTTCGAGCTGTCCTACCCCAACGAGAAGATCGCCCGTGAGGCCCTGACTCGCGCAGCCCACAAGCTGCCGATGAAGTGCCGGATCGTCAAGCGCGAGGCAGGTGAAGCGTGATGTCGGCCGGTACCAAGGCGTCCGAGCTGCGCGAACTGGGTGACGAGGAGCTTCTCGCGAAGCTCCGCGAAGCCAAGGAAGAGCTGTTCAACCTCCGCTTCCAGGCGGCGACGGGTCAGCTCGAGAACCACGGTCGGCTGAAGGCCGTCCGTAAGGACATCGCGCGGATCTACACCCTGATGCGTGAGCGCGAGCTGGGCATCGAGACGGTGGAGAGCGCCTGATGAGTGAGAACAACGTGACTGAGCAGACTGCAGAGGCCCGCGGCTTCCGCAAGACCCGTGAGGGTCTCGTCGTCAGCGACAAGATGGACAAGACCGTCGTCGTCGCCGTCGAGGACCGCGTCAAGCACGCGCTGTACGGCAAGGTCATCCGCCGTACGAACAAGCTCAAGGCACACGACGAGCAGAACGCTGCCGGCGTCGGCGACCGCGTCCTCCTGATGGAGACGCGTCCGCTGTCCGCCACGAAGCGCTGGCGCATCGTCGAGATCCTCGAGAAGGCCAAGTAAATCTCCTGCGGGCATCCCCGCAGGACAGTTCCGCCAGGCTCGGCAGGGGCTCCACCTCGTAACGAGGCGGCCCCTGCCGGGAACCGGCAGACAAACAGGAGATAGACGTGATCCAGCAGGAGTCGCGACTGCGTGTCGCCGACAACACTGGTGCGAAGGAAATCCTTTGCATCCGTGTGCTCGGTGGCTCCGGTCGCCGCTACGCGGGCATCGGTGACGTCATCGTCGCCACCGTCAAGGACGCGATCCCCGGTGGCAACGTGAAGAAGGGTGACGTCATCAAGGCGGTCATCGTTCGCACCGTCAAGGAGCGCCGCCGTCCGGACGGCTCGTACATCCGCTTCGACGAGAACGCCGCCGTCATTCTCAAGAACGACGGCGACCCTCGCGGCACCCGTATCTTCGGCCCGGTGGGTCGTGAGCTGCGCGAGAAGAAGTTCATGAAGATCATCTCTCTCGCGCCGGAGGTGCTGTAAGCATGAAGATCAAGAAGGGCGACCTGGTCCAGGTCATCACCGGTAAGGACAAGGGCAAGCAGGGCAAGGTCATCGCGGCCTTCCCCCGTGAGGACCGTGTCCTGGTCGAGGGTGTCAACCGGGTCAAGAAGCACACCAAGGCCGGCCCGACCGCCAAGGGTTCGCAGGCCGGTGGCATCGTCACGACCGAGGCCCCTGTTCACGTGAGCAACGTTCAGCTCGTCGTGGAGAAGGACGGCAACAAGGTCGTCACGCGTGTCGGTTACCGCTTCGACGAAGAGGGCAACAAGGTTCGCGTTGCCAAGCGGACGGGTGAGGACATCTGATGACGACCACCACCACTCCGCGTCTGAAGACGAGGTACCGCGAGGAGATCGCGGGCAAGCTGCGTGACGAGTTCAAGTACGAGAACGTCATGCAGATCCCCGGTCTCGTCAAGATCGTGGTCAACATGGGTGTCGGCGACGCCGCCCGTGACTCGAAGCTCATGGACGGTGCCGTCCGTGACCTGACCACCATCACCGGTCAGAAGCCGGCCATCACCAAGGCCCGCAAGTCCATCGCGCAGTTCAAGCTGCGTGAGGGTCAGCCGATCGGTGCCCACGTCACGCTTCGTGGCGACCGCATGTGGGAGTTCCTGGACCGCACCCTGTCGCTGGCGCTCCCGCGCATCCGCGACTTCCGCGGCCTGTCTCCCAAGCAGTTCGACGGTCGTGGCAACTACACCTTCGGTCTCACCGAGCAGGTCATGTTCCACGAGATCGACCAGGACAAGATCGACCGCGTCCGGGGTATGGACATCACCGTGGTCACCACGGCGACCAACGACGCTGAGGGCCGTGCGCTCCTTCGTCACCTCGGCTTCCCCTTCAAGGAGGCGTGAGCGAGATGGCGAAGAAGGCTCTGATTGCCAAGGCTGCTCGTAAGCCCAAGTTCGGAGTACGTGGCTACACGCGCTGCCAGCGCTGTGGTCGTCCGCACTCCGTGTACCGCAAGTTCGGCCTGTGCCGCGTGTGCCTTCGTGAGATGGCTCACCGTGGCGAGCTGCCGGGCGTGACCAAGAGCTCCTGGTAGTCCCGTACTTCGGGATGTCAGGAACTCTCGGTAAGTAAAGGGCGGTGTCAGGTGCCCACCCCTTCGTGGCTTAGGCTAGGAGGGTTGGGCGCCTGGACGCCCATACGACTTACTACGCCGTAGGTCCACCGCGCCGCACCCGCCCCGTCTCGGATCGGGGAGAGGGATGGCGCACCAGGAAACCCCGGCGAGAGAGGCCGAAGGCCAATTCATGACCATGACTGATCCGATCGCAGACATGCTTACGCGTCTGCGGAACGCGAACTCGGCATACCACGACTCCGTGACGATGCCGGCATCGAAGATCAAGTCGCACATCGCGGAGATCCTCCAGCAGGAGGGCTTCATCACGGGCTGGAAGATCGAGGACGCCGAGGTCGGCAAGAACCTCGTCCTCGAGCTGAAGTTCGGCCCGAACCGTGAGCGCTCCATCGCGGGCATCAAGCGGATCTCCAAGCCCGGTCTCCGGGTGTACGCGAAGTCCACCAACCTGCCGAAGGTGCTGGGCGGCCTGGGCGTGGCGATCATCTCCACGTCGCACGGGCTCCTCACCGACAAGCAGGCCGGCAAGAAGGGCGTAGGCGGAGAAGTTCTCGCCTACGTCTGGTAGCGGAAGGGAACGGAGGAAACAGCTATGTCGCGCATTGGCAAGCTCCCCATCACGGTTCCCGCCGGCGTGGACGTCACCATCGACGGCCGTACGGTTTCGGTCAAGGGCCCCAAGGGTTCCCTGAGCCACACCGTCGCTGCGCCGATCGACATCGCCAAGGGTGAGGACGGCGTGCTCAACGTCACCCGCCCCAACGACGAGCGTCAGAACAAGGCCCTGCACGGCCTGTCCCGCACGCTGGTGGCGAACATGATCACCGGCGTGACCCAGGGTTACGTGAAGAAGCTCGAGATCAGCGGTGTCGGTTACCGCGTACAGGCCAAGGGATCGAACCTCGAGTTCGCTCTGGGCTACAGCCACCCGATCACCGTCGAGGCGCCCGAGGGAATCACCTTCAAGGTGGAGAACCCGACCCGCTTCCAGGTCGAGGGCATCGACAAGCAGAAGGTCGGCGAGGTTGCGGCCAACATCCGCAAGCTGCGCAAGCCCGACCCGTACAAGGCCAAGGGTGTCAAGTACGAGGGCGAAGTCATCCGCCGCAAGGTCGGAAAGGCGGGTAAGTAAGCCATGGCATACGGACAGAAGATCCTCAAGGGCGACGCCTACAAGCGCGCCGCGATCAAGCGCCGCCACATCCGGATCCGCAAGTCGATCAACGGTACGGCGGAGCGTCCTCGTCTGGTCGTGACCCGCTCGAACCGCCACATCGTGGCCCAGGTGATCGACGACCTCAAGGGTCACACCCTTGCGTCGGCGTCCACCCTGGACACCTCGATCCGCGGAGCGGAGGGCGACAAGTCCGCGCAGGCCAAGCAGGTCGGCGCCCTGGTCGCCGAGCGCGCCAAGGCCGCCGGTGTCGAGGCTGTCGTATTCGACCGTGGAGGCAACCAGTACGCCGGGCGCATCGCTGCGCTGGCGGACGCCGCCCGCGAAGCCGGACTGAAGTTCTGAGCCGGTTCCGTAGCTAGCGGAAACAGAGAGAGGTAATTCCAATGGCTGGACCCCAGCGCCGCGGTGGCGGTGCCGGTGGCGGCGAGCGGCGGGACCGGAAGGGTCGCGACGGTGGCGCTTCTGCTGCCGAGAAGACCGCGTACGTTGAGCGCGTTGTCGCGATCAACCGCGTCGCCAAGGTTGTGAAGGGTGGTCGTCGCTTCAGCTTCACCGCGCTGGTCGTGGTGGGCGATGGTGACGGCACCGTGGGTGTCGGTTACGGCAAGGCCAAGGAGGTGCCGGCCGCCATCGCCAAGGGTGTTGAGGAGGCCAAGAAGCACTTCTTCAAGGTCCCCCGTATCCAGGGCACCATCCCGCACCCGATCACGGGTGAGAAGGCTGCCGGCGTCGTGCTGCTCAAGCCCGCGTCTCCGGGTACCGGCGTTATCGCCGGTGGTCCGGTGCGTGCCGTGCTCGAGTGCGCCGGTATCCACGACATCCTGTCGAAGTCGCTCGGCTCGTCGAACGCGATCAACATCGTGCACGCGACCGTGGCGGCCCTGAAGGGCCTGCAGCGTCCCGAGGAGGTCGCGGCCCGCCGCGGTCTGCCGCTCGAGGACGTCGCTCCCGCGGCTCTGCTGCGTGCGCGTGCCGGGGCTGGTGCTGCGTAATGGCTCAGCTCAAGATCACGCAGACGAAGTCGTACATCGGCAGCAAGCAGAACCACCGTGACACCCTGCGCTCCCTTGGTCTCAAGGGGATCAACACGCAGGTCGTCAAGGAGGATCGTCCCGAGTTCCGCGGCATGGTGCACACCGTCCGCCACCTCGTGACGGTCGAGGAGGTCGACTGATCATGGCGGAGAACAACCCGCTCAAGATCCACAACCTCCGTCCCGCCCCGGGCGCCAAGACCGCCAAGACCCGTGTGGGTCGTGGTGAGGCGTCGAAGGGTAAGACGGCAGGTCGTGGTACCAAGGGCACGAAGGCCCGCTACCAGGTTCCGGCGCGCTTCGAGGGTGGCCAGATGCCCCTCCACATGCGTCTCCCGAAGCTCAAGGGCTTCAAGAACCCGTTCAAGACCGAGTTCCAGGTCGTGAACCTCGACAAGCTGGGCGAGCTGTACCCGGAGGGTGGCGAGGTCACCGTCGAGGGTCTCGTCGCCAAGGGTGCCGTTCGCAAGAACAGCCTCGTCAAGGTCCTCGGCCAGGGCGAGATCTCCGTGGCGCTGCAGGTGACGGTCGACGCCGTCTCCGGCTCCGCCAAGGAGAAGATCACCGCTGCCGGCGGTACCGTCACCGAGCTCGTCTGATTCCCTCGGACGTCTCGCTGACTTGAACGATCCCGACCGGGGATACCTCTTTTGTGGGTATCCCCGGCCGAAAAAGGCCCGCCGATATTTCGGCGGGCCTTTTTCATATGAGGCGTGTCATGAGACGTGTCACCGCACGCGTCTCCGCACAGTTCGGCCGCTTTCGTAGAGGTGATTGATGCGAAATGCGGGGGTGTGTGAGGAAGAGACGATTCCTGGCCGTGGCGGAGAGCCGCTCCCGGGCGACCGTCGTCGGGTTCGTCCGCTTCTTGCAAGGGGGTCGGCACTGTTAGAGTCCTGTGGTCCATCCATAGCTAGTGGTGACAGGTGTCTGTCTCCCTCAGCACTGTTGGGCGACCGTCTACTGGCTTTCAATGCCTTGTCAACGACTAGCCTCCCTGCTCTGCGTGCGGGGGGCGCAGGAGGCTCCGTGCTCACCGCGTTCGCCCGGGCGTTCAGGACGCCCGACCTGCGCAAGAAGCTGCTCTTCACGCTCGGCATCATCGTGGTCTACCGAGTCGGCACGCATGTGCCGATCCCGGGTGTCGACTACAAGAACGTACAGACCTGCATCGACCAGGCCAGCGCGAACCAGGGTCTGTTCGGGCTGGTCAACATGTTCAGTGGTGGCGCGCTGCTGCAGATCACGATTTTTGCGCTCGGCATCATGCCGTACATCACGGCGAGCATCATCCTGCAGCTGTTGACCGTCGTGATCCCGCGCCTGGAGGCCCTCAAGAAAGAGGGACAGGCCGGTACCGCGAAGATCACGCAGTACACCCGCTATCTGACGGTGGCGCTCGCCGTCCTGCAGGGCACCGGCCTGGTGGCCACCGCCCGCAGCGGTGCGCTCTTCAGCGGTTGCCCGGTCGCGACCTCGATCGTGCCGGACCGCTCGATCTTCACCACGATGACCATGGTCATCACCATGACCGCCGGCACGGCCGTCGTCATGTGGCTCGGTGAGATCATCACCGACCGCGGTATCGGCAACGGCATGTCGATCCTCATGTTCATCTCGATCGCCGCGACCTTCCCGTCCGCGCTGTGGGCCATCAAGCAGCAGGGCTCGCTGGCCGGCGGCTGGATCGAGTTCGGCACGGTGATCCTGGTCGGCCTGGTCATGGTCGGCCTGGTGGTCTTCGTCGAGCAGGCCCAGCGCCGTATCCCGGTGCAGTACGCGAAGCGGATGATCGGCCGCCGTTCCTACGGCGGTACCTCGACCTACATCCCGCTGAAGGTCAACCAGGCGGGTGTGATCCCGGTCATCTTCGCGTCGTCGCTGCTCTACATCCCGGCGTTGATCGTGCAGTTCGCCGGATCCACTGCGGGCTGGGCGACCTGGATCGAGAAGAACCTCGCGGATACGGCGGCCACGCCGCACATCATCCTGTACTTCTTCCTCATCGTGTTCTTCGCCTTCTTCTACGTGGCTATCTCGTTCAACCCCGAGGAAGTCGCCGACAACATGAAGAAGTATGGTGGCTTCATCCCGGGCATCCGGGCTGGCCGACCGACCGCTGAGTACCTGTCCTACGTACTCAACCGGATCACCTGGCCGGGTTCGCTGTACTTGGGGCTGATCGCTCTCGTGCCGACGATGGCGTTGGCTGGTTTCGGGGCAAACCAGAACTTCCCGTTCGGCGGGACCAGCATCCTGATCATCGTGGGTGTGGGTCTCGAGACGGTGAAGCAGATCGAGAGTCAGCTTCAGCAGCGCAATTACGAAGGGTTCCTCCGCTGATGCGTATCGTCCTCGTCGGGCCGCCGGGTGCCGGTAAGGGAACGCAGGCCGCGTTCCTCGCCCAGAACCTGTCGATCCCGCACATCTCCACGGGCGACCTGTTCCGGGCCAACATCAGCCAGCAGACGGAACTCGGCAAACTGGCGAAGTCCTACATGGACGCGGGCAACCTGGTCCCGGACGAGGTCACCATCGGGATGGCCAAGGACCGCATGGAGAAGCCGGACGCCGAGAACGGCTTCCTTCTCGACGGCTTCCCGCGGAACGTGTCGCAGGCCGAGGCGCTGGACGAGATGCTGCAGGACGAGGACATGAAGCTCGACGGGGTCCTGGACCTCGAGGTCCCCGAGGAAGAGGTCGTCAAGCGCATCGCCGGCCGTCGTATCTGCCGTAACGACTCGGCGCACGTCTTCCACGTGTCGTACAAGGCGCCGAAGCAGGACGGCGTCTGTGACGTCTGCGGCGGCGAGCTCTACCAGCGCGACGACGACTCCGAGGAGACCGTCCGCAAGCGGCTGGAGGTCTACCACACGCAGACCGAGCCGATCATCGACTACTACAAGGCGCAGGGCCTGGTGGTCACGATCTCGGCGCTCGGCAAGGTGGAGGACGTCACCGCGCGGGCCATGGAGGCCCTGAAGCGCGAGGACGCCGCGTAGCCGTTCTCCGTACATCCTTCTTCATACGTGCTTCATACGTGTCGCCGTAGCCGCGGTTCCCTTCCCAGGGGGCCGCGGCTGCTGCGTGGGTGCACGTATCGTTGAAGGCGCCCGTCACACCCCCGGTCCGAGAAAGGCCCCCGCCCCCATGGTGCAGATCAAGACCCCCGAGCAGATCGCCAAGATGCGTGAGGCGGGGCTGGTCGTGGCCGCCATCCACGCGGCGACGCGTGAGGCCGCGGTGCCCGGGGCCACGACGAAGGACCTGGACCAGGTCGCGCGCAAGGTGCTCGCGGAGCACGACGCGAAGCCGAACTTCCTCGGGTACGGCGGCTTCCCCGCGACGATCTGCACCTCGGTGAACGAGGTCGTGGTCCACGGCATCCCGTCCGACGAGGTCGTCCTCAAGGACGGCGACATCATCTCCATCGACTGCGGCGCGATCATCGACGGCTGGCACGGCGACGCCGCGTACACCGCCTTCGTGGGCTCCGGACACGCTCCGGAGCTCATCGAGCTCTCCCGGGTCACCGAGGAGTCGATGTGGGCCGGCATCGCGGCCATGAAGCAGGGCAACCGGCTCGTGGACGTCTCCAAGGCCATCGAGACGTACATCCGCCGCCAGCCGAAGGCAGGCGGCGGTCGCTACGGCATCATCGAGGACTACGGCGGCCATGGCATCGGCACCGAGATGCACATGGACCCGCACCTGCTGAACTACGTCGACCGGCGCCGCGGCAAGGGCCCCAAGCTGGTCCCCGGCTTCTGCCTCGCCATCGAGCCGATGGTCTCCCTGGGCACCCCGAAGACCGAGGTCCTCCAGGACGACTGGACGGTCATCACCACCGACGGCACCTGGTCCTCCCACTGGGAGCACTCCGTCGCCCTCACGGAGCAGGGACCGCTGGTCCTGACGGCTCCGGACGGCGGTAAGGCGAAGCTCGCGGAGCACGGGATCACGGCGGCGCCGGACCCGCTGGTCTGAGCGCGTTCCGGGATGCCCGACGCGCGCTTAGAGATCTCCCGCTCGGGGCAGACTCTCTCGATTCGTCATTCCGGGTGCGCTGACGTAGACTGACTCGTCGGCTCTCGTGCACCCGCATGTCCGCATGCGCCCGTAAGGGACGCAAAGGGAGTCGATCAAGGTAGTCGATTCGAAGGGCGAAGCGTGGCCAAGAAGCAAGGTGCCATCGAGATCGAGGGCACTGTCGTCGAGTCTCTTCCGAACGCCATGTTCAAGGTCGAGCTCCAGAACGGCCACCAGGTCCTGGCGCACATCAGCGGCAAGATGCGTATGCACTACATCCGTATCCTCCCTGACGACCGGGTCGTGGTGGAGCTGTCTCCGTACGACCTGACGCGTGGCCGGATCGTCTACCGGTACAAGTAGATCTTGCCTTTGCCCCGCTCCGGCGGGGTGGTGGCACTGACCCGGAGAACCTCACCCCATGAAGGTCAAGCCGAGCGTCAAGAAGATCTGCGACAAGTGCAGGGTGATCCGCCGTCACGGTCGGGTCATGGTCATCTGCGAGAACCCGCGCCACAAGCAGCGCCAGGGCTGACGCACGACCCACCCTCTGCTCTCCGCAGAACTTCGCGCGACGCGAGCTGAACATGTTCATACGCAGGACCCAGGCATCGCGAGCGATCGCCTGATACCCCCGGTTCGGAGGCCGGGGACCCAGTTCGTACCAAATCTTCGAATAGAAGAGGCCGGCGGCTGGGAGTCGGTTCTGTGGAAGACCTCCGAAGATCAACTGGAGCCATTGAATGGCACGCGTTTCCGGTGTTGACATCCCGCGCGAAAAGCGTGTGGAGGTCGCCCTGACCTACGTGTTCGGCATCGGCCGGACCCTTTCCCAGCTCACGCTGGCCGAGACCGGCATCAACCCGAACACCCGGGTTCGCGACCTCTCCGAGGAGGAGCTGGTCGCGATCCGCGAGTACGTCGACAACAACATCAAGACCGAGGGTGACCTCCGTCGCGAGGTCCAGGCCGACATCCGCCGCAAGGTGGAGATCGGCTGCTACCAGGGTCTCCGTCACCGTCGCGGTCTGCCTGTCCGCGGTCAGCGCACCAGCACGAACGCCCGCACCCGCAAGGGCCCGCGTCGCGCCATCGCCGGTAAGAAGAAGCCGGGCAAGAAGTAGTCCTCAGCGGACGCTTGAACAAGCGGTCTTCGCTGTAGGACCGACCACCTCCCGTAGGAGTTATAGATGCCCCCCAAGGGTCGTCAGGGCGCTGCCAAGAAGGTGCGCCGCAAGGAAAAGAAGAACGTCGCTCACGGCCACGCGCACATCAAGAGCACGTTCAACAACACGATCGTCTCGATCACGGACCCCTCGGGCAACGTGATCTCCTGGGCCTCCGCCGGCCACGTCGGCTTCAAGGGCTCGCGCAAGTCGACGCCCTTCGCCGCGCAGATGGCCGCCGAGTCGGCCGCCCGCCGCGCGCAGGAGCACGGCATGCGCAAGGTCGACGTCTTCGTGAAGGGCCCGGGCTCCGGTCGCGAGACCGCGATCCGCTCCCTCCAGGCCACCGGCCTCGAGGTCGGCTCCATCCAGGACGTCACCCCCACCCCGCACAACGGCTGCCGTCCGCCCAAGCGCCGTCGCGTCTGAGGCTCGGTTGTCTTGAGGTTGCGGGCGGTACGGCTCTTCGGAGGCGTGCCGCCCGTACCCTTGCAGAAGTATCAACATCGGGCTACCGCCCGGTGGGCAGGGCGTCAAATAGCGGGCGCCCATGACCGAAGGATCACCACATGCTGATTGCTCAGCGTCCGTCCTTGACCGAAGAGGTCGTCGACGAGTTCCGCTCCCGGTTCGTGATCGAGCCGCTG